>CAZWVA010000013.1:2640-25889 GCA_964636885.1 uncultured Spirochaetia bacterium | reverse complement strand
TCTGTGATTCCAGAGGGTGAAACGGGGAGGATAAGGCTTTCCGTTGCCCCTAGAAAGACATTAGGAGAGATTATAAACCTTTGATTTCAAGATACTCCCGACCCGAAATGACAAGAATCTGGAGCGACGAATCCAGGTACGCAAACTGGCTTCGTGTGGAGATCGCCGCTTGTGAGGCCTGGGCAAAACTAGGACGCGTGCCGCCTGAGGCTCTAGAAAGGATAAAGGAAAGGGCGAGATTCGATGTAGAGCGTATAAACGAGCTTGAGAGGGTTCTTAAGCACGACATAATAGCGTTTCTTACGGCGGTATCGGAGCATGTCGGTGAGGAGTCGAGGTACATACATCTCGGACTTACGTCATCGGACGTGCTTGATACGGCCTTTGCCATTCAACTGAGGGATGCGGCGGCTATAATAATCGATGGTATAAAAAGCGTAATGGATATCCTAAAGGGACTCGCGTTTAAATACAAGCATACACCCATTATCGGGAGAACCCATGGCATCCATGCGGAGCCCACAACCCTGGGGCTTCTCTTTGCCCTCTGGTATGACGAGATGAAAAGGAATCTAGATCGGGTGGGAAGGGCAAAGGAGGCTATAAGTGTGGGCAAGATCTCTGGGGCCGTTGGGACGTTCGCAAACGTCTCCCCATTTGTGGAGGAATACGTCTGTAGGCTCCTCGGGCTTAGACCGGCAAGGATCTCTACGCAGGTGATTCAGCGTGACATCCATGCCGAATACTTCCTCACCCTCTCCATTCTAGCCTCAACGATAGAGAAGATGGCGCTTCAGGTAAGGCACTTTCAGAGAACAGAGGTTCTTGAGTTGGAAGAGCCTTTTACGGAGGGACAGAAGGGATCGTCGGCCATGCCACATAAGAGAAATCCGATACTCTCCGAGAACCTCTGTGGGCTTTCCAGGCTGGTTCGCTCTTATGCCATATCCGCGCTTGAAAACGTCCCCCTTTGGCATGAGCGTGATATAAGCCATTCCTCTGTAGAAAGGGTGATAGCCCCCGACTCTACGATTCTTGTGGATTTTATGCTGAATAGGCTCTGTTACCTTCTCGGCTCCCTTCAGGTATACCCGGAGAATATGGAGAAGAACATATGGCTTACCCGCGGTCTTATCTTCTCAGAGAAGGTTTTGCTGAGGTTAGTTGACAAGGGATTGACAAGGGAAGATGCGTATCGGCTTGTGCAGAGAAACGCTATGAGATGCTGGAAGGAAAAGGGCGATTTTAAAGACCTGCTCGTCGGAGACGAAGAGGTGAGAAGACACATCTCCATAGAGGAGATAGAGGAGTGCTTCGATATAGGGCATGACCTAAAGAACGTGGATTACATATTTGAGAGGGTGTTTTCTGATGTCCAGGATGGATGAAGGGTTTTCCGAATATGCTTTATTCTTTGCTTTCTATGGAATCAGTGGTATAGTGTTAATCAATCCATTTAAGGAGCGGATTTATGGATATTAGGTATATTGGAATGGCCCTATTGGTTTTATCCATTCTCGTATTTGGGGTTAAATCCCGTGCCGAAAACATATCGAGTAATGAGGCCAATAGGCTTCAGACCTTCCTCAAAGAGAGGCTGGGTAGTAACCTGCCAAAGGATGCCAAGGTTACGGTGAAGGGCTATGAGGAAAGCCCTATAAGGGGTTTTAAAAAGGGTAGTTTCGTGGTTGAGGCCTCAGGAAATTCGGGAGAGGTTCCATTTCTCATCAGTCAGGATGGAAGATACGTGATCTTTGGGGAATCTATAGACACCAAAACGTTTAAGGATGCCGAGGTCAGTGGACTCAAGAAGGGGGCGATTCCTATAGGGCGCCAGCGGATCCCGATCTTGCTTAGCGATGACGGTAGGTATCTGATGTTGGGGGAACTTATTGATTCTAAAGCCAACTCATCCAAATGACCTTTACCGATCCGATATATACCGAACAAAGATTCAAGGAGGAAAGAAATGAGATTCAAGTATCTTGGAATAGCGATATTCGTTTTATCGCTTTTCGTATTTGAGATTCGGGCCTTTGCCGAGAAGGTATCGCCTGAAGAAACGAAAAGGCTCCAGCTCTTTCTTAAGAGGTCTTTTGCAGGGCGTCTGCCTTCGGATGCCAAAATCGAGATAAAAGGCTATGATGAGAGCCCACTTAAGGGTTTTAAAAAGGGGAGTTTTGAGATCTCTTCTTCCAGGGGGGCTGGGAGCGTGCCCTTTCTTATAAGCCAGGATGGGAGATACGTGATCCTAGGAGAGCCCATCGATACGGGGAAATTCGAGGATACACAGGTAGTGGGGATTAAAAAGGGAACCATTTCTATAGGACGTCAGCCTTTCCCCATTCTCATGAGTAAGGACGGAAAGTTCCTAATTGCGGGTGAGTTAATCGATTCAACGGTGAATCCGCTCGAAGAGACGATGAAGAAGATATCTCTCAAGGATGTCCCTGTAAAGGGTGATAGAAACGCAAAGGTCACGATAGTGGAGTATTCGGATTTTCAGTGCCCCTTCTGCAAACGGGCAACGGATATGCTTCCCCCGATTCTAAAGGAGTACGATGGCAAGGTGAAATTGGTCTACAAGCAGTTTCCACTCCCCAACCATCCTTGGGCCAGGGATGCGGCGATCGCTTCCATATGTGCCTATGAACAGGGAAACGACTACTTCTGGAAGCTCCACGACGAGCTATTCGGAAAGCAGAAGGAGATCACGGTAGAAAGATCAAAGGAGCAGTTCAAGGCCTTCGCAAAGGGGATAGGCCTCGATATCGGGAGGTTTGAGGCGTGTGTTAACTCTCCCCAAACAGCCGCCAGGGTCGAAAACGAGATAAAGGAAGGACAGTCAATAGGCGTAAATTCAACCCCGACGTTTGTGGTTAATGGTATGCCCGTTATAGGAGCCAACCCGGAGGGCTTAAAGACGGCTATTGAGGCGAGTCTTTCTGGTGGTGTTTAATTTAACTGCTGATTTCCAAATGTAAAAGGGTAGGGGTGAATCACCTTACCCTTTTACTGACAGGGCCCATTAATCAGGCACACGCTTTTCTTTGATTGCGGTTCTCATTGGGTTATACTTCTTTGTACAGAGTAATGAAGTGCCCTAATTGCGGGTTTAATACGTTTGAATACGCTAAAACCTGTAAGAAGTGCGGCAGTACACTTAAGGTAAAGTCAAGGTATAAGACCATCTACGAACCCTTTGTGAAATCGGTGAAAGAGAAAGGCACTCCGGATACAGAACGTATAGAGGCGATACTACAACCGCCCGTTTTTACCTCACCCGGTGACTATCTCGAAAGGCTATTTGAAGAGCCTCCAGAGGAGACGAGAAGAGGAGAGGTGCTAGAGTTTGACCTTGCCGGGTTTACAAGAAGGGCAGTCGCCTTTTTAATAGATCTGGCCGTTCTATTTGGAACCACATCCATCACGCTTGCGGCTGGGCTTTTCTTTGCCGATGCCGATCTGGATACCGGATCGGATGGTTTTATGAACTTTATCGTCTTTGTATACCTTGTCCTTCTCCTTATCGGCTCTACCTACTTCGTCTTTCTTCAGGGGTTTGAAGGGAGGACAATGGGGAAGATGTTTCTGGACATAAGGATAATCAGGGACGACGGGGAACCAATAGGGTTTAGAGAGGCCTTTATCAGATGGGTTGGTTATTTTATATCCATGCTTTTCCTGTTTACGGGATTCTTCTGGGCCCTTTTCGATTCGAGGTGCCAGACTTGGCATGACAAGTTTGCCGGAACCTATGTCGTGAGGGAATGAAGCCTCTGTTACTATGGAATTCCTTTACGAGATAAATAAGAGGATTAAAGAAAGAGCAAGAGAGATAGAGGAATGGATGGAAGAGCGGTCTAGTAGGGTGCTCGTTCCGCTCTATACATCCGTTGACCTTAGGGTCTCTAAACACAAGATTGCACCGGTTGATACAAACGTCTTTCCCGCCGGTTTTAACAACCTCTGCGAGGTTTTTAGGGAGCGTACGGCCGGTCTTTTTAGAGGGTATTTCCTGAGGAGGTATCCAAGGGTTAAAAACATCCTCATAATCCCTGAGCTTCACACGAGGAACCACTACTACTGGGAGAACATCCATGTGCTTAAATCCGTTCTTGAGAGCGTGGGTTTTTCGGTCGGAGTGGGACTCGTTAGCGACGAGCCATTTGAAGACAAGGTCAGGTTTAAGACAGTAAGCGGAAATGAGGTCCAGGCCTATAAGACGAGGAGGGAGGGGTATAGAGTTCTGATTCCGGGCTTTATCCCCGATCTCCTTCTGATAAATAACGATTTCTCATCAAAATGCCCCAAGGCCCTAAGGGATATTCTGCAGCCCGTGGAGCCACCTGTGGAAATCGGCTGGCACACGAGGAGAAAGAGCGTTCATTTTGAGTTCTATAATGGGTTAGCCAGGGAGGTGGCCGATATAATCGGGATCGATCCATGGGTGATTTCAATTGAAACCCAGCCCGAAATGGACGTGAATTTCGATAGCAGGGAGGACAGGGAGAGATTGGCCGTCTCCTCTGATTCGATTCTGAGTAGGCTCATTATCGAGTATAGGAAGAGGGGAATCGAAGAAAAGCCGTTTCTCTTTATAAAGAGTAATTCCGGTACCTACGGGATGGCGGTAATAAGCATCTCAAGCGGGGAGGATATAATGACTCTTAACGCTGAGGGGAGGAAGCGTATGAGGGTTACAAAGAGCGGGAAGCCCGTAAGGGACGTCGTAATTCAAGAGGGGATACCGACCTCCCTTAGATTCGGTGATGGCGTCGTTGGGGAGCCTGTCATTTACCTGGTCGATGCGAAGGTGGCAGGCGGATTCCTAAGGCTAAACAGGGGAAAGAACGAGTTTGAAAATCTGAATACAAAGGGGATGGAATTTTCCTGCATCTCTTCTAAAGACGGGGATGCCTGTAGGAGGAGGGAGTGCGAGAGATACCTTCCTCCGGCCTATAAACTCGTTTCACGCATCGCAAGCATCGCCGCCGGATACGAGATCGAAAAGATCCTAAAAGAGGGCGGTTGCATTGAAGAGACCTCCTAGTGGCCATCCTTGCCGGGTATTAAAACGTATGCTATATTGGTGAGTCCAACGGTGCTCGATCTGTGATTAACTCTCCTAGGTTGCGGGTTCCAGTGGTCTTTAAAAGAATACCGTCTTAGAGGAAGGAATGCAGAAATCCTCAAAAAATCGTTCCTCCCGGCCTTCCGATCAGGAAAGGGACTTGGCCAATCTCATCTCGGAGATAGCGGAGGGAAGCGAATCCGCACTCAGCACGCTTTATGACTTTACAAACCGGTTGGTCTTTGGACTCGCTCTTCGGATACTATCCGATGTGGCGGAGGCCGAAGAGGTAACGCTTGACGTCTTCATGCACGTATGGGATAGGGCGGCTGATTATGATCCGGGGCGTAGCACCCCCTCAACCTGGCTTCTCATGCTCACCCGGAGTCGCGCAATCGACCGCCTACGCTCTGGAGCCAAACAAACCTTGTTGGAAGACCTGTCCGACACCGATGTCTCAAGCCCTGAGGGGGACCCGGAAGAAAAGGCACTATTTGCCGAAAAACGGGAGATCGTGAGAAATGCCCTCTCAAGCCTTACTCCCCGGCAGAGGAAACCAATAGAGCTTGCGTATTTTTATGGACTTACGCAGAGTGAGATCTCCAAGCGGTTGGGGCAGCCCCTTGGAACTGTTAAGAGCTCGATCCGGTTGGGAATGGTGAAACTACGTGAGCTCCTTGGGTTGTTAGAAGAGGGGTAAGAATGAAGAAGCCTAAATACACGGTAAGGAAGCTTGAGGAGCTCACGGCATCCTATGCACTTGGCGCCATTGATAAGGAGGAGTCCGAGGAGATTGAGAGGCTCTTAAAGGAGGGATGCAAGACCTGCGAAACGGAACTAAAGGGTTTTATGGGGGTTGTAGACCATCTCGGATATAGCGCGCCTCCGGTAACCCCACCGCCTGACTTAAAGGGACGTCTCCTTGCCCGTGTAAGAAGGGCTAAATCGACATCCGATATGGAAAAACAGGAGGGTTTTTTATTTGTTCGCTCCAACGAGGGTGGGTGGAAGGAGGTTTCAAGGGGCGTTAGCGTAAAGAGGTTGTTTACTCATCCACATCGCCAGTACTCAACGATCGTAGTGAGGATGGAGCCCGGAGCCCATTTCCCGAAGCACAGGCATACGGAGGCCGAGGAGTGCTATGTCCTTGAGGGGGATATAGAGATGTGTGGCCGGGTTTTTCGGTCTGGGGACTATATTCGCGCGGAAGCGGGAAGCGTCCACGAAGGCACTTATTCCAAAAGAGGATGCACTCTCCTTATCCTCTCTTCAGAGAGAAACGAGATTCTCGAGTAACGCTGTTTCATATATCGTTACAGGCGTTCTCGGACTTGCCACCTCTGTTCGGTTTCTTGTGAGAGGAGACGTTATAGGTTGAATCTTGAGAGCGTAGATATAAATTCCACTCTAATTGTCACTATCGGATTTGGATTTATCCTTGGCCTAAAACACCCCTTGACGCCGACCATATAGTCGCAGTATCAACGAGTGACACTCGGTTTTCAATCAACCTTTGGCAGTCTTCTCTATGGCTTCCCCAACCACCACCACCACTTGGTCGCGTCCTCTCTCTTTAGCCAGGTATAGTGCCCAGTCAGCCATTTGTAATACGGTCTCTGCGGTCTCTCCGTGATCCGGGAAGACCGCTACTCCGAGAGACAATGTGACATTGCCAATGGGTTCACCGTCATACCTTATGTGTAGGTGCTTTACCTCTTCCCTCAGCTCCTCGGCTCGACGCCTTGTATCTTCAAGCGAGCTATCCGGCAATATGAGGGTGAATTCCTCGCCGCCATACCTGCAGGCGATGTCTTCCTTTCGGATACGGGCTTGAAGGAAGTTTCCCAGTTCCTGAAGAAGGACATCTCCGGCAGCGTGACCGTGGGTGTCGTTAAACCGCTTAAAGTGGTCAATGTCAAGCATTATGATTCCCAGTTTGGTTCCTCTCCGCACGGCTCTATACATCTCTCGCTTAAGGGATTCCTCCATGTAGCGGCGGTTGAAGAGGCCTGTAAGAGGGTCTCTTATGGCCTGGTTCCTAAGTGTTTCACGGAGTTTCAGGTTTGCAAGTGCGAGTTCGATGTTCCTGGCCAGGGCTAGAGCGATCTGCTGTTTAGTGGATTCTTTGAGTTCATTCGGTATAACCCCGGACTGGCCCATACCGTTCTTTTCTTCCTTTCGGTTCTCGAGATAGAGTATGCCGAGGGCCTTTCCTTGGGCCATCATAGGAACACACATGTAGCCATCTGTCGGGTGATGACTTAAATGATGACAGAGCAAATGAGGGTGCGATTTCTCTACGGAATACGTTTTCCCTCGCCTTAGCGCCCAGCACTCCTCAGGTGTAAACATGGATTCACTGTTGGGGGATTCACCCCATTCAGCCACCTTCTCTGCAAGATCCCGTGAGTTATTGAGTATGAAGAGTGCCCCCGACTCTACGGGTAATAGCTGTTCGGCGAACTCGGAAATGACGGCGTAGGCCTCTTTCTCGGTAATACAGGTTTGAAGCAGATCTCCCATCTCGTTGAGGAGCATTGTGCTGTAGTTACGCTGTTCGAGCTCCTTTACAGAGCTTATGAGTTTCTCGTTTGTCTTAAGTAAAACCTCTTCGGCATGCTTGCGCTCCGTTATATCGATCCAGTATCCGGCGATCAACTGGTTGCCATCTCTGTCATGTGTAAGCTCCAGTTCATCGCGTATCCACACATAATCCCCGTTCTTGTGAAGGAAGCGGTATTCGAGAGTGAGATTCCCGCGTTCAAATAGGCGAGGCAGCTCCGCAAAAACACGAGGCGCATCATCGGGATGGATGTGTCTTGCCCAAAAACCGGGGTCCTCTGTAAATTCCCGAGGCGTGTATCCAAATTGGGTAGTAACGTTGGGACTGATAAAGGTGTAATCGTAGTTCCCGGATGCCCTACTGTTGTATATCACGGCAGGGGTGGATGAGATGAGAAACTCTAGCTTTTCCTGTGACCTGCGAAGGGCCTCCTCAATCCGCTTTCTCTCCCTGTGCTCCATAGCGAGTGAAACGATATCCGCAACGGCAAGGGCAAAACCCTGCTCCTCCATTGACCATTGCTTCATTGGACCGATGTGCTCGTGGCATAGAACACCTATAATCCGTCCCCCAAGACGAATCGGAACGTCCAACATGGAGGTGATGCCCAGAGGACGGAGGTACTCATTCACAAGCTCCCTTGTAGCCGGATCATTCTCGGCGTCGTGTGCCACAATGGAATTCTTCTCTTCCATCGCTTTAAAGTAGGAAGGGGCGCTTTTAACGGAAAGCTCAAGGCCATCCGAATGGCGATTGGAACCCTGCTCATAGAGGTCAAAGCACCTTATCTTTGAGAAGTCGTCATCGTATAACCATATGCCGACTCTTTCAACGCTGAGGGTGCGGGAGGAGGTCTCTGTGATCCTCTCAAATGCGGTCTTTAGATCAACATCCCTCATGATTCTGCTTTCTGTGAGCTCAAGAAGGGCCTTACGCTGTTTCTCAAGGAGGAGTTCCCTCTCTTTCTGCTTCTCTTCCATCCTCTTACGCTCTGTTATGTCGCGAATCGTGGTGGAGATTAGGATCTCGCCCTCTGTGTTAAGCGGGCTCAGGCCAATCTCAGTAGGAAACTCCGTGCCGTCCTTACGCAGACCGAAAAGCTCCTTGCCCGAGGCCACTGGCCGCACCTTGGGTGTAGCCGTGTAGTTCCTTCTGTATTTTACGTGTTTACTCCGAAAGCGTTCTGGTACAAGGATCTCTACGGACTGTCCGATCAATTCGTCTCGCTTATATCCGAAAAGCTCCTCGGCCATTGCGTTTACAAGGACGATCTTCCCCTCCTCATTCACAATCACCATTGCTTCGGGACTGGATTCCAGGAGATTCCGGAATTTCGCCTCGCTCTTTCGCAGCGCCTCCTCCGCCCTCTTACGCTCTGTAATCTCCTCAATCATTGCCAGAAAATAGAGAGGGGCTCCCTCCTTATTGCGGACTATAGAAGCGGTGAGAGTAACCCATATAACCTCTTTGTTCTTCTTTATGTAGCGTTTATCCATTTTATAGAACGATATATCCCCATCCGCCAATCTCTTTGCTTGTTGCACGTCCGAATCAATATCGTCTGGATGCGTAATATCGGGAAACGATAGTGAGGTGAGTTCCTCCTCGGTATATCCAACCATCTGGCAGAGGGTACTGTTAACCTTGACGAACCGATAATCCAAGCTGACAATAGCCATGCCTAGTGGGCCTTCTTCAAATATCTTGCGGAATCTTTCTTCCCTTTCTCTTAACTCTTCTTCCGCCCTCTTACGCTCTGTAATATCGGTAAAGGATACGACTGCGCCCTTAATCTCTCCATTTTCGATAATCGGATAGGTGGCGAATTCAACGGGAAATGGAGTTCCATCACGGCGCCAAAAGACTTCACCGATCCTACGGCTCCCCTCACTGGTTTGTAGGGCAAGGTGAACAGGACACCTCTTGACCGAGTAGGATGAGCCATCGAGATAACTATGGTGCATTAGTTCGTGTATATCCTTGCCAAGCACCTCTTTGTCGGATTCATATCCTAGCATCCTGATAGCGGCCTTATTGATGAAGGTGCATTTTCCATCTGGATCCACGCCATAAATCCCATCACCAGTTGATTCGAGAAGCAATAGCCTGTCTTTGTTTGATTTTTCGAGTTCCATCTCTGCCATTTTGCGCTCTGTGATGTCCGATGCGGTGCCGGTCATAAACAGCAGCTCTCCCTTCTCATTGCGTATGGGGTATCCGCGGTCACGTATCCATCGGACGGAGCCGTCGGGTCGAACGATGCGGTATTCGCAGTCATAGTTGCCCTCGGTATGACGGACGACCTCGGCCATGACACGCTCCCTGTCGTCGGGGTGAACGGCATCGATGAAGGAGCGTGGCAACTGATAAAGGCTCTCGCATGAGCGCCCCCATATTGTCTCATAAGCGGGGCTAACATAGAGTATTTTACCGATGTCTGGAGTGCTAATCCAGAAGACGTCTTGTATGGCCTCTGTCATGAGGCGGAAGCGCTCTTCGCTTCTTCTCAGCTCTTCTACCATCTGGGCGTTTCTTATCGCCGTCCCTATCTGCTGCGCCACGATCTCTAGTAGCTTTATTTCTTCCTCGTTAAAGGCGTTCTTCCGAAGGGAGTTTATATTTATACATCCTACCGTCCTGCCTTGGAAATTAAGGGGCATGGATGCATAGCTCTTTGTTCCCATTTCCCTTCCCGCGGGAAAAATAGCCGTATCTTCATCCACATCCGGGCAATACCTTGGTTTCCCGTCTATAATCGTCTTCCATGTGAAACCATTGGGATAGGGTATCCTACCTGCTCGCTTGATAAACCAATCTGGGTATCCTCTATGGGCTTTTATAACCGCTTCGGCCCTACTTGGGTCACCTGAATCTCCTCCTTCGATCAGATAGACCGAGACGCTATCTGCCCCTTCTATGTTTTTACTCAGGGCCTCGACGGCGTTTTCAAAGACATCCTCAAGTTCAATGGACTTATGGACGCTCTGAGTCACGGTCCTCATTATGAGCTCATGGCGGCTCTTCTGGAATAGCTGGGTAACGCTTTCCCTTAGCGCCTCCTCCGCCCTCTTACGCTCCACTATCTCCTTAACGAGTTCCCCTTTCTGCTCGAAGAACCCTTCTATAAGCCGGGCGAGTTGGCCGAATTCCGTCTTGTCTTTTTGTAGGCCTTTTATGATAGTCGGATCCTCCGCTTTTAGGCTCCTCGATATTGAGCCTATGGGAATAACCACCCAGCGCATTAGGAAAACAAAAAGGATCGAGAGGAAAACCATTGAAAAAAGGGCATAAAGGAGAATAGAATAGTGCAATGAGCGGTGAAGCTCCCTAATGGATGGATAGATAATCCGAACGTTTACCTGCGCAATCGGTCTTCTATCCCATCCGTTAAGTATCCTTGAGAATGTGATTATTCCTTTTTTTAAATCCTCCTCAACCGTATTCGTCTCCCCGGTAGGGGTTATGCTTATAGTGCTTTGTGTTATTTTGCCGAGTTCATCCAAATAGCTCTCATTCCACAAACGTCCGACAAGGAAGTATCCCTGTGGTGGAGTCTTTCTCTCAACGTCGTTAGATGGGTGAACCGTGGCGCCTCGAATCTCAATTAAGCCCTTTTGGGAGTTAAGGAAGAAATGACAGAAACGCTCCTTTCCGAATAGTTTGTAAAATGCCTCTTTTGGCAGGGGAATCTCCATATCTCTAATTAAGCCGTTTTTCGATTTCATAACGGAATAGACGAGAAAACCGTCAGTTCTATAGACCCACATAGTATCGGCCCTATGACTCTCAAGGCTCGTATCGAGCATCTCCGAAGCCCAGACCCTATCGCCCGTTTTGACGAAATTCACCATTTCGTCCCAATAGGTATAATCGAAGGCAAGCGTTTTTATGTCCTGTTCCTCGATCTCCAAGTATCTATCAAAGGATTCGCTTCTTTCATTCTTTTCGGATAGAAGGATCGATTCCATCCCCTTTCCGTACCAATGTTCTAGGAACACGAGTCCAGCAATAAAAACGACCGCAACCATGGAGAGCAGTATGATGATCCTTATCTGTATCCTCATAGCCATTTTTCCGTTTTTAACAATCGAATCGTTATTTGCAATTCCACCTAGGTGTTAGATTTAGCAAGAAGTATGCCACGCCCACTTTATCTCTAACCCTCCTGATTTGTTTAGATTTATTTATAGAGGAATGGAGCTTAGGGATGATCAGAACAAATTTCGTTAAGGTAAGAGGCCTGTATACGCCGTAGAGCCGTTGTTAGTATGGATCTAAAGTGTTATCTTATATATCGATCGAATGCGTTTTTTATGATTTTTGAGGCGCGAATGGAAAAAGAGATGGAAAAGACACGAGAAGAGGAGTCGCAGTACGATCTACAGGACAACTGGGTGGTTGTTCGTACGGGAAAGATCGGATACAGGACAGATATCCTGGCAAGGGGGCACAGGCTCATTGCGGACGAGCCCGTTTCCTCCGGCGGCACTGGTATGGGACCGGACCCCTATGATTACCTTGTTGCCGCTCTCGGCTCTTGTACCTCGATGACGATCCGTATGTATGCGGACAGAAAAGGGTGGCCGCTTGAATCGGTTGTTGTAAGGCTTAGGCATAGAAAGATCCACGCCGAGGATTGCGAGGAGTGTGAGACCAAAACCGGAAAGATAGACCTAATAGAGCGCGAGATCGATCTAATCGGCCCCCTCGATAGCGAACAGCGCCAGAGGCTACTTGAGATTGCAGATAGGTGCCCGGTTCACCGGACCCTACGCTCTGAGGTCGTTATAAGAACGAAGCTAAAGGATTAGGAAAGGCGAGCGGACCTGTAAGCCGAATTCTGTCTTGTGCGGTCATTCATCTGGGGCGTCCATTACTGGACGTCTCAAACGACCTACCCGGAAGCCTCAGGCGGGCCACCTGCTCGTTCTCCCAATGCCTAAGAAAACGACGCTTCCCTATTTGGTCTTTCTCCAGGCGGGGTTTGCCGTGCCGCGGGTGTCACCACTCCGCGCGGTGGTCTCTTACACCACCTTTTCACCCTTGCCCCTTCCCCTAAGGTCGGGGAATCAGGGCGGTTTGTTTTCTGTGGCACTTTCCGTTGCCTCACGGCACCTGGGGGTTACCCAGCGCCTCGCCCTCTGGAGTTCGGACTTTCCTCCTGTTTTTCGCGAAAGAAAAAACAGGCGACCGCCCGGTTCACTCGCCTTCTTACTTAAGAATATTCATCTATGGCCTGATTTGCAAGTCTATCGGCTTCCCGGTTGAGTTCCCTGGGGATATGCTTGACCTCTACCCTTTCAAACTCCGCCATGAGTTCCCTGGCCTTATTATAGAGGGTTAAAATCTTTGGATTACTGACACGCCATTTACAGTTTATCTGATTGGCAAGGAGAAGCGAGTCTGTATAGATTTTAAGATGGCTTTTTTTTAGTCTTTTTGCCGCTATTAGAGCGGCAAGTAGCGCTTCGTACTCGGCTTGGTTGTTTGTGGTTACACCGAGTGACCTCTTTATCCTGTGGGTATTGCCCTCTTTGTCCTTTATTAAAATCCCCAGTCCTGAGATGCCCGGATTCCCTCTTGAAGCGCCGTCTATATAGACCTCGGCAGGTGCAGGGGTGCCCTTTCTAAAAGGCAGGCTAGGCTGTTTCCCGGAGCTCACCGATCGTCTCTTCCTCATAGTAGAGGATCCTATGGCAGTTTGGGCACTGGATCATTCTTGAGAGCATTAGGACCTCGTTAAAGAGCTGTGGGGGTATGTTCATATTGCATCCCGTACAAACCTCGTTCCTTGCCGGGACGACAGCGACACCGTTTTTGGTTTTGATCCTTTCGTATATCGAAAGTACATCCGGATGCACCAGTGAGGCTACCTTCTTCTTCTCATCTTTCTTTATCTCGTAGGCGTATTTTAGCTCGTCTATCTTTGATGTGTAGCCTTTTATTATCTCCTCGTATTCCCGTTCTTTTTTGGAGAGTTCGATCTCCTTTTCTTTAATGAGCCTTTCCAGGTTATCGACCTCTTCCATATCCTTAAGGATCTCCTCTTCAAGCTCGGAGTTTAGCCTTTTTGTTTCCCCGATCTCTTTCTGAAGGGCCTCATACTCCTTGTATGTCTTTATTTCAAAGAGCCTTTGCTCGGCCTTCCTTATAGAGTCTTGGTTCTTGGCGAGCTTGAGCTCGGCGGCGTTCTTCTTCTTCCTGATCTTTTCAAGTTCTTCTTTTGCCTTGTCTATCGATCTTTCAATCCCTTCGAGCTCCTCATTGTATCGGGATATCTCCCTTGGGTATCTTTCCAGATTGTCTTCCAGCTCTCTCAGCTCTAAATCGATTCGCTGAAGTGAT
Organism: uncultured Spirochaetia bacterium; assembly: GCA_964636885.1. Lineage (GTDB taxonomy): Bacteria > Desulfobacterota_D > UBA1144 > Nemesobacterales > CSP1-2 > CAZWVA01. The sequence goes on along the minus strand of CAZWVA010000013.1, from coordinate 11,907 downwards.
CCGAGAGCCGTGATTTGGTCTCTCATTTGTTCCTCCTTGTTTTTTGTTTATGTATCGATCTTGGGTTTATTATTTCTATAAAGGAAAGACGAGAGGAAAACTGCGGGTTTAGATAGAGGCAAATACGGCTTTCTTCTTTCATCTAAGACATGAGGTCCGTATCGTATGTGGGCCCACCCGGACTCGAACCAGGGACCAACGGATTATGAGTCCGCCGCTCTGACCAACTGAGCTATGGGCCCTATTATTTCATATATCAAATTAATTAGTTTAGATAAATCAAAAAGGTTTGTCAAATCACGGACGGTGACGGAAGGCATGCGGTGAAGTGACATCTAAAACTCGCTTTTTCCTTGAACTCCCTTCAAGAATCAGCTACTTTATTAATTTTAATAAGGGTTCTCAGATGAGAAAAACGATTAGAGGTGTCTTTGAGAGGTTCGTTGGAAGCTACAGGGAGTTGGTCATCCGACTTTCGAACCGGTTTATCCTGATTAGGGTTTTACTTCTACCCCTTTTAATACTCATATACGCGCTCACCCTCCTTGTCATTCTAACTGTGGTTCTCATAGTGGTACTCATCGTAGTACCGATCTCGGCGGTTTCTAAGGCAAAACCCTTGAATCTACTGGGTAGTAGAAGATGAACCTGCATTTTAGAAACGCATCACACATGGTGTTATACTTAACGTACTTATGAAGGGAAAAGCCGAGTCTCTTATAGATATAAACAATATTCCAAAACACGTCGTAATCATAATGGATGGGAACGGGAGATGGGCAAGGAGAAAGGGGCTCGATCGGATAAGCGGCCATAGAGAAGGGATGAAATCCGTTAAGGCCGTTGTAAAGGCCGCAAGGGAGTTAGGGATAAAGGCCGTCACTCTTTACGCCTTTTCTGCACAGAACTGGAGAAGACCCAAGGATGAGGTAGATGCACTCATGGAACTCTTAAAGCAGTATCTCATCAAAGAGGGGGATACCCTCCTTGAAAAAGAGATCAGACTAAATGCGATTGGAAGGCTCTGGGAACTCCCCCCCGATGTCCACCAGGTGCTCATGGAGACCATAGACAAGACCAAGGACTGTAGAGGAATGACACTCACTTTGGCCCTGAGCTACGGCGGAAGGGAAGAGATAGTAGACGCTATAAAAAAACTGATCTCAAATGGTGATGTTTCAGTGGAAGGTCTAAACGAAGAGAGCTTTTCTAAGCTCCTATATACGGCCGATCTTTCAGAGCCCGACCTCCTCATCAGGACAAGCGGTGAAATGAGGCTCTCTAATTTCCTCCTCTGGCAACTCGCATATACCGAGATCTACGTTACAAAGACCCTGTGGCCCGATTTCAGAAAAAGGCATCTCGTAAAGGCGATTTTAAACTACCAAAACCGAGAGAGGAGATTCGGACTCACAAGTGACCAAATAAAAAAAAGGAAGGTGCAGTGAAAAACATCTCCATACTCGGTTCTACGGGCTCAATAGGATACCAGACCCTTGAGGTCGTATCCAGGTTTTCGGATAGGTTCCGTGTCGTGGGACTTGCCGCTGGCAAGAATCTCGGTCTCCTTATGGAACAGATCATAAGGTTTAGGCCAAAGGTAGTGTCCGTTCGAGAGGAAAAGGATGCGGCCAGACTCCTAAAGGAACTGCCGTATGGGTCCGTCGAGGTCCTATTCGGGGAAAGCGGGGCTGAAGCCGTGGCCTCTTATCCCGAAGCGGATTTGGTGGTTTCCTCAATGGTAGGAGCGTTTGGGTTAAAACCAACCCTCTCGGCTATAAGGGCACGAAAGGACATAGCGCTTGCGAATAAAGAGATCCTTGTTATGGCGGGGGGTATCTTAACAAAGGAAGCAGAAAGATACGGTATAAGGATACTTCCAGTTGACAGTGAGCATAGTGCGATCTTTCAAGCCCTAAATTGCGGAAACAGAGAATCCGTAAGGAGGCTTATTCTGACCGCTTCAGGCGGCCCATTCTTAAAGACCCCTAGAGAAAAACTGGAAGATGTAACGGTGGATGTAGCCTTAAACCATCCCACGTGGAAGATGGGAAAGAAGATAACTATCGATTCGGCTACGCTTATAAACAAGGGGTTTGAGGTAATAGAAGCGACTTGGCTCTTTGGAATCCCGCCCGATAGGATCTCGGTGTGGATTCATCCACAGAGCATAGTGCACTCAATGGTAGAATACATCGACGGTTCGATTATCGCTCAGATGAGCGTTCCGGATATGAGGATACCCATTGCCTACGCCCTATCCTACCCGGAAAGGGTTCCTATGTGCGAAGAAGAGGGTCTTCGGCCGAGCTTTAGAGAGCTTACGTTTGAGGAGGCGGATTTCAACAGATTCCCTTCCCTCCGCCTCGCCTATAGGGCGGTGGAAGAGGGTGGAACGATGCCGGCGGTGATGAATGCTGCAAACGAGGTGGCGGTTGAGGCTTTTCTTCAGGGAAGGTTGAGATTTATGGACATAGTAAATGTAGTGGGACGGGCTATGGAACTCCATAGAACCCTTAGAGGGGATACGGTTGAAGAGGTCCTCGAAAGCGACGCCTGGGCGAGGGATACCGCGAGATCGATAATAAAGATTTAGGGAGAACAAGGAATGACCGTAATTTTAGCGTTTCTCTTTGTAATAGGGATTTTAGTCTTTATACACGAACTCGGACACTTCCTCGTGGCTAAGAGGTGTGGTGTGAGGGTGGAGAAGTTTTCCCTTGGATTCGGAAAGAAGGTGTTTGGGGTAAGGTGGGGAGAAACCGAGTATCTGGTTTCCATGCTTCCACTCGGCGGTTATGTAAAGATGTACGGCGAAGGAGGAGAGGGAGACTTTATCGTGGATCGTGTGGAATCCGGATCAAGGGCCGAAAAAGCGGGGTTTAGATCCGGCGATAGGATAAAGGGCATAGAGGGGCTCTCATTGGAGTCCTTTTCCAGTTGGAGGGAGGTCGAGGCCGATTTATATAAAAACCCGGATGCGCAATACGTGTTTTCCATAGAGAGGGATGAAAGGAAGCTGACACTGAAATCCAAGATCGAAGACCTGGAGGGGATAAAGGCCTTTTCTGAAAAGGAGTACCCAAGGGGTTTCTCCAACCAGTCCGTATTGAAAAGACTGGCCATTGTCGTTGCGGGCCCCTTTATGAACCTCCTTCTTCCGTTTTTATTCTTTCCGATAATCTTCATGATCGGTATCGGTGTGTCGGCTTATCTCGAACAGACCCCTGTTGTGGGTTATGTGGAGCCCGGTTCTCCGGCGAGCGAGGCCGGTTTCAGAAAGGGAGACATCATAGTTCAGGTAGATAGGAAGGAGGTAATGACCTGGAGGGACGTAAATATAGCCTTTCAATCAAACCCCGATGCCCTTCTCAAAGTGAGGGTCAAAAGAGACGGGGACATAAAGACCCTTCGGGTTAAGGCCGTCTCCTCTCCGGAAGGGATCGTTGCTATAGGCTTGGCGGAACCGCTGGATGCAAGGGTCGGAAGCGTTATGCCAGGAAGCCCTGCGGAAAGGGCTGGTCTTAAAAAGGGAGACCGGATCGTTTCTGTAAACGACGTTAAGATATCGGACTGGTATCAGATGGCATCCATTATAAGGGAGAAAGCCAACCGGGAGATCCCGATTGTTATAAAAAGGGGGGATAGCCAGTTCGAGATTAAGATCACTCCTCTACCACTTCAGGAAGCGGGGCATGGAGCAATAGGGATCACCCCTTACAGGGAAGAGATCATAAAGAAGTACGGCTTCTTTGAGTCCATATTCAAAGGGATAAAAGAGGCGGGCGAGATGGTATACGAGGTCACGGTTCTCCTTCTTTCTTTTCTCTACAAGCTCTTTACGGGAAAGATATCCCTCGGAACCGCTGGAAAAAGCATAGCCGGTCCCCTTCTTATAGCCAAGGTTTCAGGCTCAGCGGCGGAAGGAGGAATCGCCTCCCTTCTCCAGTTTACCTCTTTTATAAGCATAAACCTCGCCCTCATAAACCTCTTTCCGATCCCTATGCTTGACGGCGGGCATGTGCTCTACCTCGCTATAGAGTCTATAAAGAGGAGGCCTCTCAGTCGAAGAACCCTTGAGATCTGCCAGCGCATAGGCTTTACCTTTCTGATCTTTATCATGTTCCTTGCCATCTATAATGATATTTCGAGGCTAAAGGGATCGATCATAGAATCCCTAAGCCGACTGGTTGACGCGTTTAAGTAGGAACGTCTATGGTTCCATGGGCGGGGCGGTTAAATGGTAGGGTGCTATTTATAGGGTTTTGTTTTACTCTAAGAAAGATGGGGGTTCTTAAACTCGGAAAAGACAACAGGGCCAGAACCCGTCCCACAAAGGAGGGCGTTACCTTTCTGGGACTCAGCCTCTTTGTGGGCTTTGCAGCCCTAAACACGGGCAACAACCTGCTCTATCTGACATTCGGGATGATGCTCAGCTTTATCGTTGCCTCTGGAATCATATCCATGATAAACCTTTCCATGATAGAGGTTAGATTCGATCCCCCGGATGACGTTTTCGCGCTTATTCCGACGCATCTTAGGTTTTCTGTCACAAACCTGAAATTCCTGATACCATCCTACTCACTGACTATAGACGTAGAGGGGAAGAAAGCCTATCTGCCTTACCTCCCCCCTAGGGTAATAAAGACCGCAAACGTAGAATACACCTTCAGGCGCAGGGGATGGAACAAGGCACCTGAGACGATGGTCTTTACGAGGTTTCCCTTTGGTTTTTTTAAGAAGTGGATTAAGATAGACCTTGGAGACGAGGGGATCCTAGTCTACCCGAAGGTCGAGAGGATAGGGATCGAAAGAGAGATGCTTAGAGACCGGTTCGGCGAGATAGAATCCGATAGACCCGGATTCGGAGACGACTTAAGATCCCTGAGAGCTTATAACGAAGGGGATAACCCAAAGCTCATACACTGGAAGACCTCGGCCAAGATCGGAAAACCGATGCTTAGGGAACTTCACGATGACGAATCAAAAAGCGTAATAGTCGAGTTTAGACCCACGAAGAATAAAGGGGAGCTCGAACATCAGATAACCCACGTTGCTTCGCTTGTTCTGGAGCTCCTAGAGCACGGCTATGAGGTCGAATTCAGGGCTCCAGAGAGGACCTTTCTTCCTTTTGAAATGGGAAGGTTTCCGAGGCCCGTCCTTAGATACCTCGCCCTTTATAATTAGATTAGGGCGGATTGCGTCTTTATATGTGGGATTTAAAGCATCCGTCGTATCTAAGGGCCCCTATTCATGGATTCCAACTAAATCCTGTCCCTGAATGCATCTATACAAAATAATTACCAGGGTTATTGGGTATTCCGTTAATCTTTAAATAATCCGAAATACCTCCTTACGTAGTCCCTTAGGGCGTCACGCGTGCTTGAAAACGCAAGCTCACTCCAGGGAATCTCATGGGGAGCAAAGGTTCTAACCTCCAGACACTCATCACATGCCCTAAGCTCTCCCCCTATAACATCGGCTGAATAGACGATGATAACAGGGCTCTTATGGTAAGAATACACCCCGACTAACTCCCTTAGTTTTACATCTAGGTTAACCTCTTCCTTCGTCTCCCTTATTGCGGCGTCTTCCACCCTCTCTCCTTGATCAACATAACCGCCCGGAAAGACCCACTTGCCGTAACTCGGCTCGATCCCACGCCTGAGAAGTGGAATCCTATCTTCAATCGTAAATATGGTGCATGCCGCTACCTTCGGATCGAGATAGAAAACGAAGAGGCACTCCTCGCAGACCAAACGCTCAGGCTCAGACGGCTTGAGTCGTTTAAACCGCAGTTTACCTCCGCACTTGGGACAGTACTTATAGTCCATATAGTTAAAAATTGTAGCACATGCGGCGGGTTTGAAACAACCTATAACCCAGATGCAGGGCGGGCACAAGACCCGTCCTGCAGCCTTAGGTTCTGAGTCTGCGAAGATCCTGGCACCGTACCTACGGGTGGTTAAACCAATAAGAGAACAGGTTCGCCGATAAACCCTAACTCAGGGTCTCCCCGGGTTTCAGGGGTATTATCTCCATGTCCTTTATGTCCTTAGTGAGCTCTCTAAGCTGTTCAGGGGTTCCGGTTAGAACAGGGAACGTAGCGTAGTGCATTGGGATAACGTACTTGGGGGAAAGGAAACGGCACGCATAGGCCGCTTCCTGAGGGGACATGGTAAATAGGTCTCCGATCGGGATCATGACGAGCTCTGGTTTGTATATCTCGGCTATAAGCTTCATATCGCTAAAGACCGCCGTATCTCCGGAGTGATACGCCCTGAACCCGTTTTCAAACTCTATAACATAACCCACGGCCTCGCCGCCATAGATTATCCTTCCGTCGTCGTCCTGGATACCGCAGCTATGGTCTGCATGAACCATCGTGAACCTAATCCCCTCTACCTCCTGGGTACCCCCTTTATTCATAGGCATGATGTTTTTAACCCCCTTTGAATTAATCCACACACACGTCTCATATATCCCGACCACCTTGGGTTGGTGCTCTTTTCCAATGGTGACACCATCGCCTATATGGTCAAAATGGGCGTGTGTTATCACCATAATATCTACCTTATCGAACTTTTTGAGTTCATTCGGGCAGGCGGGGTTTCCCTGAACCCAGGGGTCTATTAATACGATTTTACCTTTAGGCGATTTAATCTTAAAAGTAGCATGACCTAAATACGTGATTTCAACGCCTCGGTTGAGTTTACCCATTTTTCTCCCTCCATCTTCTTTTATCTTTTACTCTCTAAATTAACCCATAGGTAGGAATATTGCAATCCTTTATTATGACTTTTTATAAATACGATTTAAACTAAACATCTATGGACTACGAGATACTCGATCACACGGCAGATGTATGCGTGAGGGTTTATGGTAGATCGATTGGGGAGGTCCTTAAAAACGCCGCCTACGCCATGATGGACCTGGTAACGGATAGAGAAAAGGTAAACCCGGTAAAAGGGATCGAGATAGAAGCCGAAGGGGAGACGGAGGAGGAACTCCTCGTCCACTGGCTTCAGGAAGTTCTCTACTTACATCAGACAAGGAACATGGTTTTCCGTGATTTCGAGGTGAATTCGGTCGCTGACAATAAGGCGAAGGGAAGGGCGTTCGGTGAGGTTATAGATTCGGAAAGGCACGAACTTTACTCGGATATTAAGGCCGTTACCTACCACAATTTGAAAATAGAGCCCATGGATGATAGATTAAAAGTGGATATAGTGTTTGATATATAAATCCACGATACGGGATGCAAATAAAAACGTCTATAAATCACATATTGTGCATCTTGTATCGTCTCATAGTAGTGGGGTGATGTGGCTATGAGCGAGGAGATCAAACTTGAGAAGATACACGACTATCTCTGGGAGATCCCGAAGACGGGTGGGATGCGTGTTCCCGGAAGGGTCTATGCAACCGAAAGGATGCTAAGGGATATTCGGGAGGACAAGGCATTAGAGCAGGTTGTGAACGTGGCATATCTACCCGGAATCCAGAAATACTCCATCGCAATGCCCGACATCCATTGGGGATACGGGTTTCCCATAGGAGGGGTTGCGGCGATGGACATCGATGAGGGGGTTATTTCTCCAGGGGGAGTTGGATACGATATAAACTGTGGCGTAAGGCTCATGAGAACGAACCTTACAGAGGAGGAGGTAAGGCCAAGACTTAGAGATCTCATAACCGAGCTCTTTAACCGGGTTCCATGCGGCGTTGGAGTGGGCGGAAGGATAAAACTCTCTAAGGGCGACTACAGGGAGCTTATTCAAAAGGGAGCCAGGTGGGCGATTGAAAGAGGGTGGGGAGACATAGAGGACCTCGAGAGGATCGAGGACCATGGGACCTTTCCGGGCGGCGACCTAGAGGCGATAAGCGAGAGGGCTATTGAGAGGGGAAAGGACGAGATTGGAACCCTTGGGTCCGGGAACCACTTCCTTGAGGTTGACGTTGTAGATCAGATCTATAATCCCGCTATTGCCGACGCCTTCGGGCTTTTTAGGGGTCAGATATGCGTGCTTATACACTGCGGCTCAAGGGGGTTCGGCCATCAGATCTGCACGGATTATATAGACAGGATGCTCGCCTATATGAGGAGGGAAGGGATTAACCTTCCGGATAAACAGCTTGCTTGTGCACACATCAGGTCGAAGGAAGGAAAGGACTATCTTTCGGCGTTTGCGGCGGCTGTGAATTACGCTTGGACAAACAGGCAGATCATCATGGCCTTTGCCAGGGAGGCGTTTTACAGGGTGTTTCAGATAGGGCCAAAAGACCTGGGCGGACATCTAGTCTACGATGTGAGCCACAATATAGCGAAGTTTGAAGAGCACAAGGTAAACGGAAAGACCAAGAGGGTGTGCGTTCATAGAAAAGGAGCGACGAGGGCTTTTCCAAAGGGGCACCACCTAGTACCTGAAATCTATAGGGATGTGGGCCAACCGGTTTTTATTCCCGGAGACATGGGGAGGGCCTCGTTTGTCCTCGTAGGAACCGAGGCAGCGCTTGAGGAGACATTCGGGTCAACCTGTCATGGAGCGGGAAGGGTTCTCTCCAGGAATAAGGCACTCAAGATGGGAAGAGGCAGAAACCTCTTTGCCGAGCTTGAGGAGAAGGGAATAATCGTTATGGCAAGAGGGAAAAAAACGGTCGCGGAAGAGATGCCAGAGGCCTATAAGGAAGCGGAGGACGTCTGCGACGTCGTGCATAACGCCGGGATCGCCAGAAAGGTGGCACGGCTGAGGCCAATAGGGGTCATAAAGGGATGAGAATCCCCCTGATGATCGTGTATCATGTTCCACTGATCCAATAGTTGTGAGGCCTAAGGACAGATGCTTGATCCAAAATTCATAAGAGAAAATCTAGACTATGTGATAAAAAAACTGGGAGAGCGTGGAACCCATATAGATTTTAATAGGTTCCTTGTGCTCGACGAGGAGAGAAGGAGGATAATACACGAAGTCGAGGAGCTTGAGCACAGAAGAAACATCGGCTCAAAGAAGGTAGGGGAGCTTAGAAGACAGAAGAGGAACGAAGAAGCCGAAAGGCTTCAAATGGAGCTTAAGGAGATATCGGAAAAGACCAAAGGGCTCGGCGAGAAAAGGGCGAGGATCGAAGAGGAGTTTAGGGACTTTCTCCTCCGCATTCCAAATATACCCCATGCCTCCGTCCCATTCGGAAAGGACCCCTCGGATAACCTTGAGGTAAGACGCTGGGGTCGCCCCAGGGAGTTCGATTTTAAACCACGGGATCACGTAG
>CAZWVA010000013.1:0-2586 GCA_964636885.1 uncultured Spirochaetia bacterium | reverse complement strand
AGACAGGGCCGCAAAGATAACGGGGGCTAGGTTCTCCCTTTATAAGGGTTTTGGGGCGAGGCTTGAAAGGGCGCTCATAAACTTCATGCTCGACCTTCACGTAAACGAGCACGGCTACACAGAGGTTCTTCCCCCATTTATGGCAAATCGGGATAGCTTTATAGGAACCGGAAACCTCCCCAAGTTTGAAGAGGACCTGTTTAAGGTGGAAGGGACGGAGTTTTTCCTTGTCCCTACGGCGGAGGTTCCGGTAACGAACATACACAGGGAAGAGATACTCGGCGAGGAGGAACTCACCAAGAAATACGTGGCCTATACCCCCTGCTTTAGAAAAGAGGCGGGCTCATATGGAAAGGACGTGCGGGGCATCATAAGGCAACACCAGTTCAATAAGGTCGAGCTTGTAAAATTCGCAACCCCGGAGAGTTCCTACGATGAGCTTGAATCCCTCACAAAGGACGCCGCCCGTGTGCTTGAGCTCCTTGAGCTTCCCCATAGAATAGTCCTTCTCTGCACCGGGGATATGGGATTTTCATCCGCAAAAACGTATGATATCGAGGTCTGGGTTCCGAGTGAAAACACGTACAGGGAGATCTCTTCCTGTAGCAACTTTGAAGACTTCCAGGCGAGAAGGGCAAACATCAGATACCGCCCGAAGGAGGGTGGTAAAACCAGATTCCTCCACACCCTGAATGGCTCCGGGCTAGCCGTGGGAAGAACGGTTGTTGCTATACTCGAGAACTATCAAGAAGAAGACGGTTCCGTTACGATACCAGAGGCTCTTATCCCCTATATGGGGGGTGTTTCGAAGATCCCCTCTTCATAGCCTGTTTGGATATGAGAGACTACGCGGTAGAACTAGCCAGGAAAGCGGGAGCGGTTTTGCTAGAAGGGTTTAAATCCTCAGCCCCCATCCTTAGCCAATCGAAAGACCCAAAGCACCTCGTTACCAAATTCGATCTCGAATCGGAGAGGATCATAATAGAGGGGATCAGGAGGAGATATACTGGCCACAACGTGCTCTCAGAAGAGGCTGGGTTAATAGAGAAAGGCTCTCCCTATACGTGGATCGTGGACCCGCTTGATGGAACGGGGAACTTTTCTAAGAAGAATCCCTTCTTTAGCGTCTCCATTGCCCTACGGTACAAAAGAGAGATCCTTCTTGGGGTTGTCTATGCCCCAGCTCTAGGGGAGCTCTACGTTGCGGAGAGGGGAAAGGGGGCATTTTTAAACGACATCCCTATCTCCGTATCTTCCTCTCAAGAGCTAAGGGGATCGTCAATAGTTTCATGTGAGGGATCTGACCGAAGCATCATAAGGAGTGTAAGGGTATTTGAAAGGATAAGACCGGTCGTTCTCGATATGAGGAAACTGGGCTCGGCCGCAATCGAGGCGGCATGGGTTTCCTCCGGAAGAGCGGATGCCTATATAGTTACAAAGATAAATCCATGGGACATTGCGGCCGGGGTCATCCTCGTTGAGGAGGCTGGGGGCAAGGTGACGGATTTTAAAGGACACAGGTGGAATATGAAGAGATCAGACCTCATACTCAGTAATGGAAGGATACACGAGGAACTGCTCATAAAGGTGAACGAGGGTTTGGGGGATCTATGGAAAACCCGATTCGATAACAAGCGGTAGAGGCGTGCGCCTCTACAGATTGCCCGTGTAATGAAACCAAAGGGTACCCCAACCGATTACGACGTGATTATCGTAGGGGCTGGTCCCGCAGGGGGGATGTGTGCCTATGGGCTCTCGAAGATGGGTTTAAGGGTACTCGTGCTAGAAAAAGAGAGGCTCCCAAGATACAAGGTCTGCGCGGGCGGACTGACAAAGAAATCGGTTGACCTCCTTCCGGAGGACATCAACGACATAGTAGAGAATCGCACCTACAACGTCCATTTAACCCTAAATCACGGAATGGGATTTACCAAGACGGTTCCTTTCCCCGTAGTCACTATGGTAATGAGGGACAGGTTCGATTACTTCCTCATTCAAAAATCCGTGGAAAGGGGGGCGTGCCTCCTCGACCAAACTATGGTTGGGTCGGTAGAGGAATCTGCTGATCGTGTACTCGTAAAGACGAATAGAGGGGATTTTAGATCAGAGGTGGTTGTTGGGGCGGACGGCGTAACGAGCCTTGTGGCACGCTCACTCGGTCTTAGGAAAAGGCCAAGGCTAGGGGTTGCTATTGAGGGTGAGGTTTATCCAAATAAGGGTGTGGCGGACATATCCAAATACGATGGCTCTCTTCACCTCGATTTTAACGTCATCCCCGGGGGTTACGGTTGGATATTCCCCAAAAAGGACCATCTGTCCGTAGGTGTATTCACAACGATGCAGAGGATTAAAGGGATAAAAAGGCACTTCTTCCTCTATCTTGAGAAAAAGGGGCTTACAAGCGGCTATTCCTGCAGGTCTCTTATAGGGCACCGGATTCCAATAGGCGGGAGTAAGAAGGAGGTCTTAAATACGAAAAGGGGTCTCCTTGTAGGAGATGCCGCGGGGCTTGCCGATCCCATAACGGGGGAGGGTATATACTTTGGTCTTAGAAGCGGGCTTATGGCTGCTGAGGTGATTCATAGA
>CAZWVA010000012.1:0-51300 GCA_964636885.1 uncultured Spirochaetia bacterium | reverse complement strand
TTATATCATACTCGGCCAGAGAGAGGTTTATTAACTGACGGGAGGCATCGCTTACCACGAGCTCACTAAAGTATACAGACTCAACGTGAAGCCCTCTACCGAAGCTCGCATTCATCCCTATCTCTACCGCCTCAAGCGCCATAAGGGGTACCAGATAATTACCATTCGCTCCCCTCATAACCCCCTTTCGTATCCTTTTAAAGAGTGCCTTTCTGGCAATGGGGTTTCTCTCGAAGAAGTAGCCCCTTAGGGTTCTAATCCCTGAGCGCTTCGGCTTTAGGCTCCTTTCTAGTATCTGAACGGCGCGTTTCTTTGAGATGTCGAGAAGGATCTCCCTTGGTACGACCTCATCAATAAGCCCGATCTCGAGTGCCCGTTTTGGGCTTTTCCCTTCCCCTGTAAGGATCATGTGAAGACCTTCCCGGATCCCCACGAGCCTTGGTAGTCTCTGGGTTCCGCCCCCGAAGGGGATTAAGCCCAGTTGAACCTCTGGCAGGCCGAAGACCGTCCTCTTATCGTCTGTGGCCACCCGGTAGGTGCATGAAAGGGCGATCTCAAGCCCTATGCCAAGACAGGCCCCGTGTATGGATGCGACGAATGGAACCCTCGATTTTTCTATTCTGTTTAAGACCTCCTGGACCTTAAGGCTAAGCGATCTCGCCTTGTCCGAGGATGGGATATTAAGAAGCCCTCTCAGGTTAAACCCGGAAATAAAATCGCCCTCCTTACCGCTTATAATCACGACGGCTCTTATCTCTTTCTCACCGTCCACTATCTCTTCCACATCCTCTATACGGTTTAAGATGCCCTCCATTTCGGATATGGACCTTAAATCGATCCTGTTTATATCTTCGCCTGGAACGTCTATCCTAATAACCCCGACCCCTTCACTATCATCCACCTCAAATGAGAGAGTGTTCATCTGCCTACTCCCTTTCTAGTACCATCGATACGCCTAATGCGCCAGCGGCGCAGACGGAGACCAGTCCGAAATTCCAGCCTCGGCGTCTGAGTTCCCTGAGTATCGTAATCGTGATCCTCCCTCCGGTTGCACCAAATGGATGCCCGATCGCTATAGAACCGCCCGTGACATTAAACCTCTCCATATCTATCTCCCCAACGGGTTCGCTCCTTCCCAATTTCTCTTCGGCGAATCTCCTCGAGGCCAGGGCCTTGATGTTGGATAGCACCTGTGCGGCAAATGCCTCGTGTATCTCGATGAGATCGATGTCCTTTAAGGTAAGCCCCGCACGATCTAGGGCAAGGGGGGTCGAGTATGCAGGCCCCATGAGGAGCTGATCCTCCGGAGAGAGGGCGGCATAGGCATAGGAGCGTATATATCCAAGTGGTTCGTATCCAAGGGATTTTGCCTTTTCTTCCGCCATAAGGAGAAGAACGGAAGCGCCGTCCGTAAGTGGGGAGGAATTCCCTGCGGTAACGGTGCCGTATCTCCTGTCGAATAGAGGGGGGAGGTTTGAAAGGGCTTCCATACTCGTATCTCCCCTAATCCCGTTATCCGAGTTTACCGCCGTTGAAAAGTCCGGGGGGATCAGGGTAGGTATAATCTCCTCCTTAAGCCTTCCGTCCTCGGTTGCCTCCCAAGCGAGTTTATGGCTCCTGTATGCGAGGGCGTCCTGCGCCTCTCGACTTATCCGGTTTTCCCTTGCCATCTTCTCCGCGGACTCCCCCATTGTAAGCCCTGTTGAGGGCTCGGCGATTGCGGGTATGTCCGGGACAAGGTCCCGAATGCGAAGCGCGAAAAAGGGTTTTATCCTCTGCAACGGGTTTTTTCCCCTTCGGGAGTCAAAGATAATCGTCCTCAACCTCTTTGAAAATAGAACCGGAAAATCGGAGATCGACTCTACCCCACCGGCAATGACGACGTCCGAGCTTCCGCTCATAATACACTCCGCCGCGCTTGTGATCGCCTGGTTTGCCGAAGCGCATGCCCTTGTCACCGTATAAGCGGGGGTTGATGTCGGGATTCCGGCACCGAGCGCTATATCCCTTGCTAGGTTTGGCGTTTTAACGGATGGTATAACGGTTCCAAATATCACCTCGTCTATCTCGCTGGGATCGATCTCGGAGCGGTTTATGAGCTCAACCGTGGCGATCTTTCCCAGATCGAGGGAGGAGAGGTTTTTAAAGAGCGTTCCCGCCTTCATAAATGGCGTTCTCAGTCCATAAACAATGGCGACTCGCCTTCCGTTTCTAAGGTGGCCTTTCATCATACGGGTCTATATCTATTTTATCTGTGATAGGTCTGAGAAGGAAGCCTTCTCCTCCTTAAGTACAATAGAAACCATTTGATGTAAACTGCATTCCGTGCTATTTTAGAGGCAGGGTATCTTAAAACACTAATGCTTCCTCGGTCTTTCCCTTAGGAAAACCCGCTTGTGGAGGGTTTCTATCTCCTGGTCGGTCATTATCCGGGTCTCATCATGGTTTGGAGGCCTGTCTCTCTTATCGGATCTTACGTCCTTAAACACGGCGTTCCCTCTCCGGATCTCCGCTAGTTCTACCAGAACGAGGAAATACAGAAACCTGAGGGTGTCGCTCGAATTAAGGGGACTTGCTGAGATCGCTTCCCTGAGGATGATCTCACCCCTAAGAAGGTCAACCAGCTTTAGCTCCTTTGGCGATTTGAAAACTACCCTCTTTAGCTCCTCTTTAATGCTAGGGATTGGAACTATTGAGGAATTCAAGTCATAAAACAGGTTATTCGGTATCTCACCGTTTCTCACAAAACGGTTTACCCCCTCGTATATGACCTGTATAGGGTCTATCCTGTAGACCGCTTCTATACGGAAGTTAGCCGTGTTTTTAAACCCGTATGAACCGGACTCGCACATAAACCCGCTAATCAGCTTTTCTTTAAGCTGTGCCTCGAGCGTGCTACTGAGCTCGTGTGGCGTGATCTTTCCCAGTCTAATTAGGGCCTCTCCTATCTTTAGTCCCGTATCGTGCGCGAAGCTAAGGACATTTTCCTTCTCCGCCTCTGTGATCTTTGCCTTGTGTACGAGTATCTCTCCCAAGGCCAACCGCGGCTCTTCCCCCTCGACGAAGACTATGATCCCATCTAGGAAGTAGATCTTAAGCCTTATGTTGGAATCGAGTGTGAGGACTCCGCTCCTCTTCTCTCTGTGTATGGAGAGTAGGAGTTTTGGATAGGGGTTTTTGCTGAGATCTCCCGTCTCATCGAATTCCTCCTTTCTCCCCCGTCCTTTATCTAAAACTACGTCATATGTATCTAGGGATGGTAAAGCGTCTCTTTTATCCTTCTCTACTTTCTCAATGGCCAGTATGAAATCGTCAATCGATTGAAATCGGTCTTCGGGTCTTTTAGAGAGCGCCTTTAGGATCGCCTTCTCGATCTCCCCCGATACCTCTGGCCTTATACTTGAGGGAAGGAGAGGAGGAAGCTCTATGTGGCCCCTTCTTATCTCAAGGTCAGAGCCACTGTCGCTGTTAAAGGGGAGGCGTCCTGTAAGCATCTCATAGAGGGTGACGCCCAGGGAATAGATATCTGTTCTATGGTCCGTTTTCTCTCCCAAGATCTGTTCGGGAGACATGTACTTAGGGGTTCCAACCGCGGCTTTACCCGCATTGAGTCCGGTATCGCATATGATCTGTGCGATTCCAAAATCCGTCGTCTTCACGAATCTAGGGGTTAGAATAAAGTTGTTCGGTTTTATATCCATATGGATCACTCCCTTTAGGTGGGCGTATCTAATCCCATCAAGGATCTGTCTGAATATTGGAATCGCTATATGGGTTTCAAATGCCCCCTGTTTTGAAAGCACCTTCCCTAGGCTCTCCCCATGGACGTATTCCATAACTATAAAGTAGCCGCTCTCA
This sequence comes from uncultured Spirochaetia bacterium, assembly GCA_964636885.1. Taxonomy (GTDB): domain Bacteria; phylum Desulfobacterota_D; class UBA1144; order Nemesobacterales; family CSP1-2; genus CAZWVA01. The sequence continues at coordinate 47,442 of CAZWVA010000012.1, read as the reverse complement.
ATCTCAAGGAAATCGTAAACCGTAACGATGTTAGAGTGGTTTAACCGGGCTTGGATCTTTGCTTCCCTGTAAAACCTGTTTACGACCCCCGGGTCGCCTACCAGATGGGGATGGATCATTTTTATTGCGACTACCCGATCGAGTGCTAGGTGTATGGCTTTATAGACCCTGCCCATACCTCCGCTTCCTATCTCCTCGGTTATCCTGTAGTTCCCGATCGTTTTCCCGATTATCCTTTTCATCTAGGGAAGCCCTTTAGTGTCTATATGTCGTTTCTTTGCTCCATCTACCTAAAGAGATTTCTTATCCCGGATATTATATGGGAAGCCCTTTTGGAATTCCCTAAAACCCTTACGACCTGAACCGTTATGTTATCCGTTCCTCCCCTTTCATTGGCCATATTAACGAGCTCGTGGCATGCCCTTTCCGGTGTGTAGAGGTTTACGATCCCTCCTATCTCCTCGTCTTTCACGAACTCTGTAAGACCGTCCGAGCAGAGGACAAAGATATCGCCTGTGAACATATCGATAGGCGGGGTGAGATCCACCTCGACCTCCGAGGTAACCCCGACGGCCCTTAAAAGCGCGCTTCTCTCATGGTGCCTCTTTGCCTCATCAGGGGTTATAATACCGGATTCCACCATATGCTCTAGGACAGTGTGGTCCCTTGTAAGCCTCCTCACCCCGTTTCTTCTAAACAGATACGCACGGCTGTCACCCACATGGGCCACGTATGCCCTTCCCTCTGTCGAGAGCATAGCCGTGCATGTAGAGCCCATGCCTCTCAGTTCGGATACCTCAAGGGACATATAGTAAATGGAACGATTGGCCTCCATTATTGCCCCTTTTAAGAGCCGGGGTATGTTGTCATCCTCTACCTGGTTTGAGGTAACGTATCCCTTTAGTATGTCAACTACAATGCGACTCGCTACCTCTCCTCCGAGATGCCCTCCCATTCCATCTGCAACCGCTAGGAGATAGGCAGGGGTTCCGTTTTTTACCTCTATCTCGGCATAGAGAAAGGAATCTTCGTTGTTTTCCCTTTTTCTTCCCACATCGCTAAGGCCGCATAGTACGAGATCCCTATTCTTTTCCTGCATGGCTCAGTTGTGGCTTCTGGTTAATACGAAGATCATTTCATGTGCCCCTATCCTTATGATGTCCCCGTCCCGGAGGATCCTCTCCTTTACCCTGCTTCCGTTTACCCTGTTCGGTCTAATGAAGGAGCCGAAGCTGATTATCTTATACGTGTCGTCTTTTAGCTTTACTATCTTTGCATGTGGGTTATTTATGAAGAGCCCATCTATCCTCAGGTTTGAGTTAGTACCATTTCCGATTGTGAATGAATCTCCTTTTATTTCAACCTCTCTCCCATCGGAGAATATCAGCTTTGGAACCTTAAGTGGGCCGCTCTTTAGTCTCTCAAGTATCTTCTCCTGTGTCTTTACGTCAACTATGACAGTGCCCCCTTCATCTTGGAAAGCCCTTTCTTCGGGGTTTATGTCGTCTCTCCTGCTGAATTTAAGTACGTGTTTTCCGATGAGAACCACGTCACCAATCCAGAGTTCGCTCTCCTCAACCCTTGCTCCGTTTACAAACGTCCCGTTAGAACTTCCCAGGTCTTTTATCACCACCTTGCCACCCTTATTGTAGATGATGGCATGGTACCTTGAGACGGAAAGGTTGTTGATTACGATATCGTTTTCCTGTGCCCTTCCAATTGAGATTACCTCCTGGTCGAGCTTCCTCTTCTCTAAGACCTTTGAACCTAATGTAACTAAGAGAAACGGTAATTCCATATCTATCCTCCCTCTACGGTCTCTTAAGGCTAGGACTATTTTAAATCTTTTGCAAAATCCATGCCACCCGTCCACTCGCCCCTGTTTTTGTTCTTCGTCTAAAACCTTCGGTGTATTTGAGTCCGTTCCGGTGCTTGGCACGTATGGGGATGGATTTGCTCATTTCTATTTAGTTGTTATTGTTAGAGATTTTATGCATTTCGATTGCGCCCCGAGAGCGATTTTTCTAGATTTTTATTTGTCTACTTTAAATCCCTATAGAGCGGGTAGTGGTTAAAATAACACCAAATGATCGCGGTGAATCGCTCTTCTCCAGTCTCAAGATGTTTTTCCTAACTACCTCTTTGTTGACACGTCACTCTGCTTAATCATGGGATTCCCCAATCTATGACAAAAAATGTTGTTTTTTTGACGAAAAAAGCATGAGCCGGAGTCCACTATAAAATTGGCTTGCACACTACTTTAAACCATGTTAACTTTAGTGTTTTTGGTACCTAGAGGTAATCGGATAATGTCCTTCTCCCAAAGGCTTAAGGAAAAGATAAACGAGATCGTATCCAGATCTGAGACAAGGCAATCTGCCCTTATCCCCGTGCTTCACGAGGTTCAGCGCGAATACGGATGGCTTTCCAAAGAGTCCATGGAAGAGGTGGCGGAGATCCTAGGTATTCCTCCTTCAAACGTTCAGAATGTGGCGACGTTCTATACGATGTTCTTTACAAAACCCGTCGGGAAGCACGTGATCTGGCTCTGTAGGACCCTTTCCTGCGCTCTAAGGGGGGCTGAAAGGATAGAGCACTACATATCTGAAAGGCTTGGGATCCAAACGGGGGAAACGACTCCTGATGGAAAAATAACATTTATGGAGGCCGAGTGCCTGGCATCCTGCGGCACCGCCCCGGTTATGCTGGTTGACGAAGAGCTTTATGAAAACCTTACGAAGAAAAGGGTTGACGAGATAATCGAGAAATTAAAGAGGGGGTAATCGGATTGCGAAATGCGTATGCCTCTATTTCAAGGCCACGGTTTCGGGTTCTGGAGTAGAGGGTTTAACGCAGGCTCTACGGGTTTTGGGTACTCTGTGGTTGTGTTTCGGGTCCGAAATCCAGAACTAGATTATGGACTTTCAAAAAAACAGGGAACACGCCCTGGAGATATTTAGAGAAGCGCTAGAGGCGGCAAACCCAAAAAGGTGTATGCTGGAGCATGTAAATCTTAGTGGGGATGTTCTCAGCGTTGATGGCAGAAAGTACAATCTAAGGGAGTACGAATCCGTATTCGCCATCGCCTTTGGAAAGGCCGCTTCCTCCATGGGGAAGGCCCTTGAGGAGTTGCTTGGAGACAGGATAACCGATGGGATCGTGGTGTCGAACTCTCCCCCAAAGCTTACCTTCTCAAGGATGAGGTTCTATCTTTCTAGCCATCCAATACCGGATGAAAGAAGCTTAGCCGCCGCAACTGAGGTTATAAGGCTCCTCGATCGGACTGGGGAAAAGGACCTCGTGGTCTTTCTTATTTCCGGTGGAGGGAGCGCTATGCTCGCGATGCCCGCTCTCGGACTCTCTCTTGAGGATAAGAGAAGGGTTACGGAGATGCTTCTCATCTCAGGAGTAGATACCCATGGGCTTAATGCGGTAAGAAAACATATCTCTCGGATTAAAGGAGGGGGACTCCTTAAAAAGGCCCTACCCTCCCAGGTTATAACGCTCGTGCTTTCGGATGTTGTGGGTGATAGACTCGATGTGATCGCCTCTGGGCCGACGGTTCCCGATGCGACGACATTCGAAGACGCATGGCGTGTGATAGAGGCACTGAGACTCGAACACAGGATACCCCCTCAGGTGGTTGTCCATCTCGAGGAGGGGAGGAGGGGAAGGATTCCAGAGACCCTAAAAGAGGGGGAATTCGATCCCAACAAGGTCCAGACCGTTATTGTAGGAAGCAACTTTAAATCGCTTATAGCGGCGGAGAAGATGGCGAATCGGTTTGGATACAATACTCTTCTCCTCTCGTCCCAGATAACGGGCGAGGCCAGGGAGGTGGCGAAGGTTATAGCCTCTATAGCGTTCGATATAGAGAGGTTCGACATCCCGGTAAGGAAGCCCGCATGCCTCATATTTGGAGGTGAGACGACCGTAACCGTAACGGGTACGGGAAAGGGCGGGAGAAACACAGAGACGGCTCTTGCCTTTTCAATGGAGATAATGGGACATCCCATAGTCGGGCTCTTCTGCGGCACAGACGGTATTGACGGTCTCACGGATGCCGCAGGTGCTATCTGTGACGGAAGGACGAGGGAGCGCGCAAGGGAGATGAATATTAGTGCAAGGGAGCGTCTGGCGCAGAACGATTCCTATACCTTTTTTGAAAGGCTTGGGGATCTGGTTAAAACGGGTGCCACTGGGACAAACGTTATGGATATCGGTTTGGTGATTTTGGAGTAGTCCTCCATCAAGGGGAGAGCGGTATGAGGTATGCGATCATATCGGACATTCACGCTAACCTTCAGGCCTTAAGCAGGACGCTAGAGGAGATAGATAGACTCGGTGTGGATAAGGTGATTTGCCTCGGCGATATCGTGGGTTACGGGGCAAACCCGAATGAGTGTGTGGAGACAATAAGGGAAAGGAGAGTTGACTCCATAATGGGGAATCATGATTCTGTTGCCTGTGGGAAGGACGAGCCATATGACTTTAACCCCATAGCTAGGGAAGCGATACTCTGGACTAGGGATGTGCTTAAAAGGGAAAACAGGGAGTTCCTCTACGATCTCCCTCAAACCCGAGAGTTTGATGGGTTTCTCGTGGTTCATGGCGCCATATCCGACCCGGACCTCTACATCCTTTCGGTTTATGATTCCATTCCCGAGTTTTCCCTTATGGGAAAGCACGGCGTCTGCTTCTTCGGTCATACGCACGTGAGAATCTACTATGTTCTTAAGGATGGATCGGTAAGTTGCCTTTTTGATTATGAACTGAGAATAGACCCAAAGGCGAAATACCTCATCAACCCGGGTAGCGTCGGACAGCCACGCGATAGGGATCCGAGGGCCTCATTTCTCATCTACGATAAGGAGAAGGAAGCCGTGAGGTTTGTAAGGCTGGATTACGATATAGAAGCGGCAAAGAAGAGCATAATCGATGCCGGTCTTAATCGGAGACTGGCCGACAGGTTGTCCCTTGGTGTATAACCGTTATAACCTCCACATTCCCGTATTGAAGGTTTCTCTCCTTGATATAAAATCTATGGTTTAGGGACAATGGGAATATTCCTCAAGCCACTTCCTCAAAACGAAGAGGCCGAGCAGGCGGTGCTTGGTGCTATCCTCATAGAGGGTAACGTGATAAACCAGGTCCTTGAGGTTCTAACGCCCTCGGATTTCTATAAAGAGGCCCATAGGAAGATATTCGATGCGATGATCGAGCTCGATAGGGCAAGCAAGCCCATAGATTACTTTACCCTCTTTGAGTACATGAAGTCCCGTGGGAATCTCCTTGAAGAGGTTGGGGGAAGCAGTTATCTCACGTATCTGAGAGAGATTGTCCCTTCCACTGCAAACGTTGAGTATTATGCAAAGATGGTAAAAGAGAAGGCCATCTTGAGAAGGCTCGTTCTTGCGGCAACCGAGATAGCGAATCAGGGCTACGAGGGGGTTACCAATATAGACGACTTTATCGATCGGGCTGAGCATGCGATCTTCGAGATAGCTCAGCATAAGGTAAAACCCAGTTTCTACGAATCCAGGGAGCTTGCGGCAAAGGCGCTTGAGATTATAGAAACCCTCCATGCTAGAAAAGAGCTTATAACGGGGATTCCAACCGGGTTTGAAAAGCTCGACCACATGACATCCGGTCTCCAACCCTCCGATCTCATAATAGTAGCGGCAAGGCCGGGGCTCGGGAAGACCTCCTTCTGCCTTAATATAGCGGCTTTTGCCGCCATCGAACACGGGGTTCCAGTTGGCATATTCTCACTCGAGATGACAAAGGAGCAGCTTATGCTGAGGTTGCTCTCGATAAACGCGAAGGTGAGCTACTCGAACATAAGGAGCGGGTATATTAAAAACGAGGATCTCCAAAAGCTTGTAAAGGCCGCAGACACGTTCAGCAAGGCAAAGATCTATATCGATGACACCCCCGCTATAAGCGTTCTGGAACTCAGAGCGAAGGCGAGGAGGCAGAAGAAGGAAAAGGGGCTTGAGCTTATAATAGTCGATTACCTACAGCTCATGCGTGGAACCGGGAGAACCGAAACCAGAGAGCGTGAGATTGCAGAGATATCGGGCTCCCTTAAGGCCCTGGCAAAGGAGTTGAATATCCCGGTTATAGCCGTATCTCAGCTAAGCCGTCAGACGGAGGCTCGCGCCGATAGGCGCCCTCAGCTCGCCGATCTTCGTGAAAGCGGTGCGCTTGAGCAGGACGCCGATATCGTTATTTTCATACATAGGGCTGATGCCTATAAAAAGAACCCGGAAGAAAGGGACGGTATAGCGGAGATAATAATAGGAAAGCAAAGAAACGGACCGACCGGAACGATAAAACTAACATTCCTTGACAGACTCGGGGTGCCGAGTTTTGAAAACCTGGCAGAAGAATACGAAGACCTGGAGATGATATAATAGAGGTATCGTTTGTCCAAGCAGGTCTTCACTATTAGACCATCATGGGTTTTACTTTCGCTTTCGGTTTTACTTCTCTTTGATAGAGCCTTGGGTCGTTTTGCCAGGACATGAATCTATCGAATATCCGTTTTAGCCTCTCTCTTACGGATGTCCAGTGAAAATCCCAATCGTAATCGATTCTTCTCCCCTTAAAGAACATATCGAAGAACGTATCCCTTTCTAATGGCACTCCCTTCTCGGCGATCCATCCGGTGCGTACCCTCCCATACCCTACTCCGAAGCCCGTGCTGAATTTGCCCAAGAGACCAAGCCTTTCTGCGGCCTTTGTGACGATCTCTATAAAGACGTAAAGGGCCTCCGTTGTCTTATAGCCATGCTCTCGGAACCTATCTTCCATAGCGAGGAGGTTTTTCACGAAGTACATCGGATAGAACGTGGGGGCATAACCCGATACCGACTTTGTGGGGCTTATAAGTGGCTCCCTTATTATCACGTCCTCCTCTATCGTGCCTATCATAAAGTCCCTCTTAGAAAACTCCCCAATATCCCCGCAGAGTTCTAAGGATACCCTAACGTTCTCCCACTCCCTTTTTGCTATATCTATTGCCCTTTCAAGGACCCTTTTCCTTCTCTCGTATTCCTCGTCTAGGATGGCTTCTATGTCCATTCTGCACTCTATCCTCGGATTGGATTTATGCGGGTGTAAATATACATAGCAAGACGGGGATTATCAAAGTTCCGCTAATTAAATTAGGGATGGAGATTAAGGATATATACCACCTTTTATGGATTTATGCAAATATTTTCATAGAATAAAAAGCAGAGTTATAATTAACGTCTAGGTTATGTATTTCGAATATATTTGCCATTATCTGATTACCGACTTTAATCCATGATTGTTTTTGGACTGGGAAAACTCCTTAAGAGACCGTGCATTGCAATAATAGATCTCGGCACCGCAAACGTCCGAATCTATGTACCTGGCCGGGGCATTGTCGTAGATGCACCATCCATCATAGAGTCAGCCTCGGAAAAGGAAGTGACCAGCACAGGGTGGCAGCAAATGGAGCATAAGGGTGTGGAAGTCACTGTATTTCTCCACTTCGAGACGGGGTTATTGTTGATGTCGATGCTGCAGTACGTCTGCTCGAACCCCTGTTTAGAAGCACTCGGCGCCTCGGTTTTATGCAGCCCAGGGTAGTTGCCTGTGCCCCAACAGACACTACAGACCAAGAACTATACGCCCTTAATCAGGCAATACGCCGTGCCGGAGCGGCTGCTGTCGCAATAGTGCCCGAACCGCTAGCCGCGGCCATTGGGGCAGGACTCGAGGTTTCATCGTGCTATGCACGATCGATTGTCGATATAGAGATGGGGTTACAGACATAGCTATAATCCGCTCAGGTGAGATTATAGAAAAAGCAGCCATACGCACCCCTTGCGGAAGACTTCGTGATTCCATACAGAACACTGTAATGGACAGATTCAACGTATCTCTATACCCCCGTGAAGCCGAGCGCTTGGTAAGAAACGTCGGCACTGCATGCCCTGGTGTTTTCCGAATTCCGCTCAAAGTAAAAGGAATTGACTGTGCAACTGGATGTGAGACCACCGCTTCAATAAATGCTCAGGAACTGTCCGAGGCCATGGCTCCGATTAAAGATAAGATATTAGAGGTAATAAAAAACGTATTACATGATCTGCCCCCCCAAGACCGCATGTGAGGTGATGGAAAGCCGCATATGCTTAGCCGGAGGAGGGAGTCTTCTGCCCGGAATGGCAGATCTGATTTCAAAAAAAACAGGATACGATGTACTCCTCTGCAACAACCCTATGCACGCTGTTATAAACGGGGCCAGTCAAATACTTTCGATAGGGGACGTTGCGAACCTGTGGCAAAACTGAAGAATCGGGTTGCTACCGCTTCTACCAAATAAGAAACTTTTGGTATCCTTGACAGCAGTGAGATACGATGTAAAATAAAGAGTGAGTACTCACTCATCTCAGATGAAAAGGGAAACGATCGATTCTAAAACAAGGATAAGCAACGCTGCCCTTAGCCTGTTCATAAAAAGGGGAATAAAAGGCACAACCACAAAGGAAATAGCCAGGAGGGCCGGTATCGCCGAAAGCGTGATTTATAAGCACTTTAAAAACAAAGATGACCTAGCACTTAGGCTCTTTTTAAACTGCATGGATCTATTTAGAGATAGATTACTTAAGAGCATAGATAACCAACCCAATGCTAAAGGTAAACTAAAAGCTCTGATCGAAGCCTTTTTTGACTTTGCAAAGAGCGAGCCAAAGGCTTATTCCTATATAATGGTTGGCCATCACACGGAATTGAGTAAAGTCCCCGTGGAATGGTTAAAACCAAAGGATATTTTTGTGGAGGTAATTCGAGACGGTATAGGGAGAGGGGAATTTAGGCAAATAGACGAAAATACTGGAGCGGCACTTATAATAGGCATGATAACAAGAGTGATTCTATTCTTTGACAATCGACTTATTGGTCAGAGCTATGGGCATATGGTTTCAGAGGTTGTTAAGGCCTCATTTAAGGTATTGGACGCAAGGTGATTTCTTATATGGTCGATGTATTTCCAGAGCCGTTTGCCACGCTAATGTATGAGCACAGTGAGGAAAAGAGAAAGCTTGAGGAACTCAAAGTGGAGGTGAAGGCTCTTAAAAGTATTAAAGGCAAGGGTTTCCAAGAAAGATATCAAGGGGTAAGGGATCTTTTTTACTAACAGAATCTAAACTCCTACTTCATATGAGAAAGAAGAGGAGGGACTTTCCCAATTATGATGGGAGACGAGGGTGAGATATGGAATCTATCCCATCTTATTATAGAACACTATGGGCTTTGGAAAATAACAAAGGAAATACACGAGACAATAGATGCCTTAAATAGAACCGATGAAAAGGATGAAGCCAAAGATCGCTTAATCAAAAGGTTATCTGTAAAGATTCAACTATTTGGTGGTTTTCTTTCTCATCACATGGAGATGGAAGAAAAGGTCCTTTTTCCAATAGCCCTTACAACGATGAGCGAAGCAGAGATTCTCCATGCCCACAGATTAATGAAGGTTGTAGAAACCTGGCCATCCGATTTTTAAGGAGTTAACCCAGTTGGTTAAAGACGGAGAAAGCGGTTTGATTAAAAAAGAGATGCTGATAACAGAGATCATAGAAAAATTCCCTTCTACAAGAGAGGTATTTGTAAAATATGGGGTTTGCAGTAGTGGAATTATCCCCAGAGAGACGCTTGGGTTCTTTGCACGGGCTCATCAAGTAGATATTGAAGAGATTCTTATCGAGTTAAATAAGGCCTCTCATAACCCGTCTTCGGCTAAGCCTTACACGGTTTCCAGGGAGAGTATAGGTGAGGTTCTTTGGAGAAGATTTTTTAAAGCTGGTATTGTATTTGGCTCTATCGGCTGGGCATTTGGAGCAGTAAACCTAGCCTATATCGCATTCAAGCGCTCTTATTTTGAGCTTCCAATTCCCATTATTCTTTCCCATGCCCACATACAGGTCTTTGGATGGGTAGGGCTTTTCGTTATGGGTTTTGCCTACCAAGCCTTTCCCAGATTTAAGTTCGTTTCTCTGTGGAACCCTCATCTTGCAAGTGTCTCTTTCTGGATAATGGTTCTTGGTATCTTTATTACCGCACTTTCCTGGGCAATCCTTCCATCTATTACTTTTTTTGCTCTTGGTATCATAGGATCCATCTTAGAGCTTATAGCTATCTCCATTTTCTTTGTAATTATTGTAAAAACAATAGGGCAAGGGGTAGAAAAAAAACAGTTCTGGGAAAAATATATATTTGCAGCAGTCTACTTCTTTTTAATTCAGGCTATTCTTAATCCTTTTTTATTCTATTTTGTAGGAGATGCCTCTCTAAGATCCGATGTGTCTCTATTAATCCATAGGGTCGCCGGATTCATAGCTCCTTATCAGGATATTCAACTATTTGGCTTTATCGTAATGATGATTTTTGGTATAAGCCAGAGGTTTGTACCCTTCGTTTTTAATACCAAGAAGCCATCTAAACGGATAGGAAACCTTTCGTTTTATATGCTTCTTTCCTCATTGATTTTGGCTGTTTCCATGCACCTTGCTATCCGTATTTACGATCTAGAATTCCTAAGGCCTCTTATCTTAGTTCCTTATTTAGGATTCCTTATCTCATCTGTTGGGGTAATTTACAATATAGGGATATTTAGGGGAGCAAAAGACCCATCGAGAGGTCTTAAATTTATAAGAGCCGCATATACCTGGCTTATTATCTCGGTTTTACTCCTCCTTTCCCTCCCCTTTTACAGTCACTATGTTTTTGGCAGGTTTTCGCATAACTATTTTGGCGCTTATCGGCATGCCCTTACAGTGGGTTTTATAAGTCTCATGATTGTGGGTGTGGCAAGCAGAGTAACACCAGTAATGTCGGGTGTTGAGCCTAAGAATTCTCTTATGGTCCCTTTTGTTCTGATTAATATAGGAAACGTAATGAGGGTTATCTCTCAGATTCTAAGTGATTTTGAAGGGATAATAGGTGATCCCTTTATGGTTTGGAACAGAACCTCTCTTATGGCAAGCGGATTTATTCAGGTTCTAGGATTTTGCCTTTGGGCTTATGACATGTGGAGCACGGCAAATGAAGGTGTGAGGCGGCAAGAGGAAAGGGTTCTTCTCAAAGAGCGTCCAAAGAGGATTGAAAGGTGGATGAAAGTCGGAGAGATACTGGACTATTACCCTCAGACTCAAGCGGTGTTTCTCAGGTTTGGATTTAAGGATATTACGAATCCAGCACTGCGTAAAACGGTTGGAAAAACCATTCCACTCGAGATGGCGTGCAAGATGCACTCGGTAGACATTGACGAGTTTCTAGAAGAGTTAAATGACTACATTAAGCGACATTCATAACAAGGAGGGAAAGATGGCATATGTAATTGCTGAACCATGCATAGGAGTAAAGGACAGAGCGTGTGTGGATGCTTGTCCTGTAGACTGCATCTACGAGGGTGAAGACCAGCTTTATATAAATCCCGATGAGTGTATTGATTGTGGGGCCTGTGTTGATCCATGTCCGGTGGATGCCATATTTCATGAGGAAGAACTCCCTGAAAAGTGGAGGTGGTATAAGGATAAAAATGCGGATTTTTTTAAGGGCAAGACGGGGCTTTCCCCAGCACACGGGAAGGGGAAATAGAATAGGAGGGATTACAAATGGCAGATCAACAACAACCAGTACGTATTGGATTGGATCAAAAGACAATCGGTGAAATAGTTGCAGCAGATTATCGTATGGCTGAAATCTTCGAAAAATATGGAATCGACTTCTGCTGTGGGGGTCAAAAAACGGTTCGTCAGGCCTGTGAGGAACGAAGGATCAGTGTAGAGAAAGTAATACAGGAAATTAAACGGAAAACTCAGGAAACGGGTGAAGTACCTAACCAATACGATAAGTGGGAGCCTGACTTTTTAGCCGATTATATTGTAAATCAGTATCACACCCACACCAAGGATATGAGCCTCAAGCTACGGGGGATTATCGAGAGAGTAGCTAAGGTGCACGGTGAAAAACATCCAGAGACACATAAAATTGGACAACTATGGTACAAACTCAGTGGTGAGTTAGCCAAACATATGCAAAAAGAAGAGCTTTTGCTCTTTCCCTATATTAAACGATTGGTAGAGGCTAAAAAAGATGGAGTAACGCTAAAGCCCCCGGTCTTCGGTTCTGCTTATCGGCTCATTCATGAGATGGAGCTGGAGCATAAATCCACTGGCGATTGTCTGACCCGAATTAAAGTCCTAAGCAACGATTTTACACCGCCCAAGGATGCTTGTAATACCTATAGAATCTTATACGCCTATTTAAAAGAGTTTGATAAGAACACGAGGATACACGTTCATCTTGAGAATAGTATTCTTTTCCCTAAAGCTGTTCATTTGGAAGAACGGATTAGAAGCATGAAAAAATAAACGCTTAGAGATTAACCCGGGGTTTAAAGATCGTTATGGCCGAAAGGGACGAGGCACCATTTTCTCTATGCGGCACGAGGGAAGAGATAATAGGATATCACACATAGCGATTGACATCGTCTACTGCCCCTTTTTCTCCTTTATAAAATCGGTTATGGCCTGCCAGTAGCGCCACCAGTAGGAGTTATCCTTATAAGCCCTCTTCTGAGCCTCGGCCCAGTTCATCACCTGGGAAGGATCGCCCTGGTAGAGAAGGAGCTTATTGGCAGCATCCTTAACCTCATCCGGGTCTATGGGGATAGTGTTTAGGATCGTGTCTAACCGGCTCCTAATCTCATCTATGTAGCCCTCGATCTTAGAGGCGTGTTCCCTTATCCCACTCCCCCAAGTCCTTATATCGGCAGGGAGATCATCCAGGTTGTTATCTATAAGATCAACGTAATCGAGAACCTTGTAGAGAGAATCCGTCGCCTTTTTCGTCTCGTTAAGGAGTTTATTCAGCTCTTTAGCCGTGGGTGCCATGTGTCACCTCCTTTTATTTCACGTTCTTTATTAAATCCTCAGGCGTATAATTATACCGATTCACCTGATCCCTCCATAGTACACCCTGGTATCGTATTCAAAGACCACCCTGCCATCCGATTGATGGAGATGAAAGATGCGCTCAAGCTCCTTTATCATCTCCTCGTAATTCGGATGCCCTTCCATAGGGACATAAGATGAGGAGAGGAGCCTGCCCTTAAGACCTTCAAGATCGAAGACCTGAGTGTTATTAAACACCTCCACCCGAAAACCGCCCTTTCCGAAAAAGTATGTGAGAACCCTGTCATCGAAGTTCGTAGGATTTACCTCCCTGTAGTCCGTTCCGAACCTGAGGAGCAAGTCCTCATACGCCCTTAGAAAGGGGGTAGAATCCGTTCTTCTATTATTCCATATGAGCACGACCCAGCCCCCTCTTTTTATTATACGCGAAAACTCCGCCCTCGATTCTTTAACCTTAAACCAATGAAAGGCGTGTCCCACGGTTATCATGTGAACGCTATCATCCCCCAGGGTGGTCGATTCGGCTGTCCCGTCAACGCTTTTAAAGTTCGGGTACCCCTTTAGCAGTTCCTCTGCGATCTTCCTCATCTCGATATTCGGCTCGACGGCAAAAACCGTGTTTCCGTTTTTTAGGAGCATCTCTGTTAGGATTCCAGTCCCTGAGCCTATGTCCGCAACGACCCAAGAGGGTTTAAGCCCGCACTTCTCCTTCATTAGTTCCATTACCCCAGATGGGTATCCCGGCCGATATCTGTTGTAATACCTGGCCCTTTCAGAGAACCTCAAGGTTGGGGCGCTTTTGGTTTTTTCCGCATTCATGGTTGGAAGCCGGATTTAAAATATACCTCATCAAAACCGCTTGTGTTTATACGGGTACTGAAACGAGCCCCAATGGGAGCCGTGTTTGACTTTTTTCTTATACGAATAGTATAATCGTAGATAGATGGAAAAGGATGTAATAGAAACAGTGGTTGATTGGATTAGGGAGTCCGAGAGGATCATCGCCCTTACGGGAGCCGAACTCTCCGCCGAATCTGGCGTTCCCGATTTTTCAGACCCAAGAATCAATCCGAATATAAGGGAGTTTCGCACGAGTAGAGAGGCGAGAGCCAAGTACTGGAAGAAGATAAAAGAGATATATCCACTGCTTGTAAATGCCAAACCAAACCCGGCACACGAAGCCCTCGTCGAGCTTGAGATGATCGGAAAACTCGATTGCATATTCACCCAGGCAACCGATGGACTTCACCACCGTGCCGGTAGCAGTTCGGTCATAGAGCTCCATAGCACGATCCTCTGGGTCACGTGCACGAACTGTGGTAAGGATTATCCGATAGACAGCATCCTATCCACTCTTGAAAGGGGCAAGGAGGTTCCCGAATGCGAAGAATGCGGCAAGGACGTCTTAAAACCGCCCATCTCTTTCCCCGGACAGCCGCTTCCCCATTGGGAAGTAAGGGAGGCATGGATTAGGCTTAGACAGTGTGATCTCCTTATAATCGTTGGCGCTTCGGTCGATACGCATCCCGCTTCTTCGTTCCCCACTATGGCTAAGGAAAATGGGGCCAAGGTCGTCATAATAAGCGACAGACAGAGTTCGGCCGATGATTATGTGGATGCGGTAATATATGGAAAACCGAGTCAGGTACTTCCCCATCTGGTAAAGAAGATAAAAGAGGGAATCGCCGTAGCCTAAGCGGGCCGCTGATATTGTAAATCGGCTACGTCTCCTATATGTTTATAGGATTAGTAAGGGTTTGCTATTTCGACACCCAGAATCCCTGAAGGCCTGTGATCATAACACTTAGGAGGATAGACGGCTTTGGAGAAGAACCTAGACCAAAATGAGATTACGAGATACGTATCGAATAAAGATGGGGACATATACACCGTAAGCAACCTCCCCGAAGAGGTTATAGCCGTTATATTTGCGTACGTAAGCAGAAGCCCCAAGAGCTTCAGGGATAATATAGAAACCGTAATAAGGGAAGAGCGGTTTGGTCAGGAAAGGGCAACTAGGTTCCACGAGAAATGGGTCCTTAACTACGGCCACGCATCCGTTGCAGAGCACGCTACGGTTCATATAGGAATCGAAAGGGTATCTCGCCTTTTTTCATCCCTTCTTGAGCTATCAAACGAGTACCTGTCATTCACGGAGTACTCGCAGAGATACCAGAAGCCACAAAAGGGGGATTTCTATATCCCCGAGGAGATAAGAGATAAACCCTCTCTCCTTGGCGAATACGTTGAACTAAACGACTACCTTTATGACACATACGTGGAGATAAGGGACAGGCTCTACGGTTTTCTAAAGCGGGGTATCCCCGTTCCGGAAGGGGAGGATGAAAAAGCCCACCTCAGGGCACTCGAGAAGATCGCATTTGAGGATGCGAGATACGCCCTAAGCCTTGCAACCTATACGAATTTGGGAATGACTGCAAACGCAAGGGCGATTGAAGACGCACTCACAAAGCTCCTCTCAAGCGGGTACGTGGAGGCAAGAAAAAGGGCGGAGGAGATAAAGAGGGAGGTCAGGTTCTCCGTCCCTACGCTTGTAAAATACGCGGATGAGAGTAGATACATCAGGGAAACCAGAGAGGAGCTTGAGTCTATTGTCAGATCGATTCCCATAACAAAACAGGAAGGAGGGGAGGGAAGCGGAGTTAGGCTACTCGACTGGACCGGCAAAGGTGCTCCAAATCCCGAAGAAGCGGCGATGGATAAGATGGTAAAGGCGATTCTTTTTGAGCACTCGGATTATAGTTACGGGGATATAGAGAAGGAAACCACGTGGAATGATCCAAATGGCAAGCTCGTAATACTAAGGAAGACGGTAGATAAACTCGGAAAACACGATAATCCCATAAATGTCTTTAAATTCGTAAACTACGAGGCCGAGTTTACGATAAGCGAGGCCTGCTGGCATCAGCTCTTAAGGCACAGGAAGGTAAACTGGATCTTTAAAGAGCCCAGTGTTTCACACGGGATCACCGTCCCCCCAAACGTGGCCCGGTCTGGATCGGAAGAACTGCTTAGGGAAGCCACCCTAAGAAGCGAGAGGTTATACGATAAACTGATGAATGAGAACCTCCCACTTGTTGCAACGTACGTCGTAACAAACGCCCACAACAGGCGCGTCCTTGGGAGATTTGATCTCTGGGAGCTCTACCACCTTATCAATCTCAGGATGTCAGAGGGCGCACAGTGGGACATTAAGAACGTCATTGGAACCCTCGCTAAGGAGATAGGCAAATACCATCCGAACCTCGTGTCTCCGGCACTAAAGAGGGTTGGTGGTATAAGATAAGAAGTGCCCTGTTACTTATTTTTCATATTCGGGTAGGCAACGAGTATTGCTCGTTGCCATATAGGTTTGACTCACCAGCAGGATCTGAGGTAGTAATCAAAGAGGAAGGACTTCAAGACCGGTGAGCTACCCGATTTTTACGGTTTATTTATCATTGCAATAGAGCAATATGGATTCATAATTAAAAGACATAGAAGAGCCGTTACATGCTCCCCTTGCTAAGGGGAGCATGCGTCCGGGTTAGTGTATCGTGTTTTCGGGGATTAGGAGCATCTGCCATAGTGTTAACAGGACCTCCTCTTCCTCCGTAAGAACCAGTTTCTTCCCGGCCATTGCACTCTCGTTAACCTTGTTGATAAACGCCTGGAGATCGCCAAAAGTTACCTTAAGAGGTGCTTTCAAGGAGTCATGAAACACTATTTGAAAACCCTCTTCTGTCTGTGTAGCGATGTAATCGTTGCTTGGTCTATTCATCTTTTTACCTCCCAATTAACCATAAGATAATCACTGGAAGCCGGATTTAAAGGGGGATCCACGGTTAAAAGGGCTCCCTCTGTTTGATAATCTAAGGTTGCCCCTACAACAATACTATTCTACCATAAGTCCCTATAAATATGTATTTTTTCCTATAGCCATTTCACCCCATCTCTTATCATCACGGCCAGGAGAGGGTTTTTAGGGGACCTGTATCTACCGGGCCCACAAACGGTTCCCCAGATGGCATGTGCCCGTCCGGTTTCCGGACAACACATCCGGGCTATAGCGAACCGGCTTAAAGAAGAAGGATACGTAGAGCTATCGAAAACCCGGCTCACAAGAGATCCCATCTCGCCTGTGCATTTGACAAAGTAAGAAGTGGAAGCGTTTACTCACGACTTTAGACGAGAATGAAGGAGGTCATGGCGAGGCAGGCGAAAAAGAGGGTGGTATGTGCGCTTGGGATTAGAACTTGACTATACGATTCCAATCCAAAATACTTTTGAAATGAGCGATTACCCTTCGTTCTTAAGCCTCCTTAGAGGGGAAGTTTATACGGTCTCTCTCCTTACGGCAAGGATTAAAGGGTTAATAGAAGAGGAGATAGGGGGTGACTACGTTTGGGTCGTTGGAGAGGTCTCAAACTTTAGAGACAACTACGCAAGTGGTCACTGGTACTTTTCACTCAAAGACGAGGGTAGTCAGATATCAGCCGTCTGCTTTAAGTGGGCAAACCAGTACATAAAATTCAAACCCGAAAACGGCATGGAGATTATATGTTGTGGACAGGTGGGGGTTTATGAAAGGCAGGGGATATACCAGATAAACGTAAAATACATAGAGCCAAAAGGGGTCGGGGCGCAGGCCCTTGCCCTCGAACAGTTAAAGGCAAGGCTTTTAGAGGAGGGCCTGTTTGACGAATCGAGGAAACGCCCCCTTCCCTTTCTCCCTCAGAGAATAGGGATAGTGACCTCTCCCTCAGGGGCAGCGCTAAGGGATATCTTAAAGGTGCTTGGAAGGAGGTTCCCAAACCTTGAGATACTTATATCCCCAACACGCGTTCAGGGTGAAGACGCCCCTTACGAGATCGTAAAGGCACTAAGGAGGCTCTATGAGATCGATGGGGTTGATCTCATCATAGTAGCAAGAGGCGGGGGTTCAAAAGAGGACCTCTGGGCCTTTAACGAAGAGGCCGTAGCAAGGGAGATCGGAAGATCCCCGGTTCCGGTGATCTCCGCCGTTGGACATGAAGTCGATACCACGGTCTCCGATCTTGTAGCTGACCTCCGCGCTTCTACCCCATCCATGGCTGCTGAGATCGCTGTTAGGGAGAAGAGCGAACTCATAGAGGAACTGAACGACCTAAAGGGGAGAATCATAACGGCACTAAAAAAACGGGTTGAACTCTACGCGAGGGATATATCGAGGATGCAATCCGACATGAAAAGAACCGTTCAGATGAAGCTCAACTGGGCAGCATTGGAACTCCAGGCGGTTTCTGGGAAGATGGATGCACTCAGCCCGCTTAAGGTACTAGAACGGGGCTATAGCATCGCCTATAAGCTCCCCAATATGGCCGTCATCAAGGAATCAAAGGAGCTAAACCCAGGAGATGAGGTTCTCATAAGATTCCACAAGGGAAAGGCAAGGTGTATCGTTAGGGACACGGGGGATTAAGCCGAGATATTGCTCAATTCTGGAACATCGATTAAAGACACACCCGACCTGGAAAAAAGATCGATTATTTCCCTGCCCGGTAGGGAATCCGTAAGGACGTATTTAATCCTGCCCCCCAATGTGTTCTTTAGCCTTTTGTCTGGCGAAGCCACCGTCGACTCGGATAGAACCCTTGAGCATAGCTCTTCAAGCCCCCTTTTCGTCTCAAAGAGAACGGTGGGTTTTACCTCCACGATATCGGAGAAGAAATCCTCTCTCTTTTCCGCCATGACGATTCGGGTTCCCATATAGAGACCGAGATGGTTTATGAGTTTTTCAAATGGACCTGCCGAGGGGAGATAGGAGAAGGCCTGATCCTCCTCATGGATAAAAGAAAGCCTTTCCGAGGCTGAGTAGAGTGCCTGGATTAAGTCCATCTGCGTGGTCTCTTTCTTCACGATCTCGCCATCCGATTTGAATCCCTGGAAAAAAACAGTGGCTATTGAGTCTGGTAGAACGCCTTTTGAGACCCTAACCAGTTCGTCTTCAAGCTGCCTTCTCCTAAGTGATCCAAACTTGAGGATGCCCTTAAAGGGTATAATAATCTCGCCCTTCCCAAGGCCAACCTCAGAAAAGACGAATACCCTCTCTAAACCCGTAATCTCTCTTGAGACGTTTAGGATCCTATCAAGCGTTGATTCCCCTCCTGTAAATACGAACTTGATTTTAAGATCCCTCGTAACACGGACTACGTCCTCTAAGGGCTCATCCTCGGCAATCGGTATCGTAACCCCACCCAGGAGATGGATTGCTATCTCCGTCAAAATGGATTCTATTCTATTGGAAGAAACCACGAGAGCCATGTCTCCTTGACCGAAACCGAGATCCATTAAAAAGGAGGCTATGCTTTTTACCTCCCTCTCAAAATCGAGCCATGTCACCTGCTTCCAGCTCCAACCCTCTCTGCGCTGGAAGAGGAGCTTCCCTCCATACCTCTTAACCCGGTTTGTTATAAGGTCGGCTACGTTTTTTTCAACGCCCATATCGTGTGAACTACCCGTTTCGTTAAAATCGCTTTCATCAGGTAAAGTGTTTAAATATACAATAAAACTCTACATAAAAAAACAATGAGCACCGTATTTAAACTCCCACCATTTCACGGAGAACCCTTTGAGACAGCAAAGGGTATAGTCGAACGCCTTAGGGCACTTGGTCACAGGGCCTTCTTTGTGGGCGGTTGTGTAAGGGACATGGTTATGGGAATATCGCCCAAGGAATACGATATCACAACCAGCGCCAAACCTGAGGAGATAATGGATATATTTCCAAACACGGTTCCCGTTGGAGCGAGCTTTGGCGTTATCTTAGTCATTCGGAATACGTATAAGTTCGAGGTTGCAACATTCAGAAGGGACGAGAGCTATTCAGACGGGAGGCATCCAGACAGGGTAATATACAGCACGGATGAGCGTGAAGACGTAACGAGGAGGGATTTTACGATAAACGGTATGCTTTACGATCCCATTACCGAGGAGGTAATCGACTATGTTGGGGGTATGGAAGACCTGAAAAAGAGGCTAATCCGTACGATCGGGAACCCTTACAACAGGTTAAATGAGGATAAACTCCGGATGATGAGGGCCGTGCGCTTCGGAGCGAGGCTGGGCTTTGAGATTGAAAAAGACACCCTTCTTGCGATTGAGGAACTGGCTCACCTCATCTCCCAGGTAAGCGCCGAGAGGATAAGGGACGAGATCCTAAGGATAATAACCCAGGAAAACCCCGGATTCGGTCTTAGGCTTTTAAGGGAAACCGGACTCCTAAGACACGTACTTCCAGAGGTTGACCAGATGCACGGGGTTCCACAGCCGCCCGAATTCCATCCAGAAGGGGACGTTTTTACTCACACCTGCCTCGTGCTAGACAGGTTATTTGAGATTAAAAGAGGAGACATATCCCCCGAACTCGCTATGGGGGCACTTCTTCACGATGTTGGGAAACCCGCTACCTTCACGGTCACGGATAGGATAAGATTCAACGCCCATGACCGGGTTGGGGCCGAGATGTCAAAGAGGATATGTAAGAGGCTCAGGTTCTCAAACAGACAGATCGAGATAATAACGTCTCTAGTGAGAGAGCATCTCAGGTTTAAAGACGTCTTTAACATGAGAGAAAGCACCCTAAAACGCTTTCTCGGAATGCCCCATTTTGAAGACCACCTTGTGCTTCACCTCGCGGATTGCCTTGCAAGCCACGGTTCCACGGAGGCCTATGATTTCGTAAAGAAGAAGCTCGAAGAACTCAACCAGGAAGAGATAAGACCAAAGCCAATACTGAGCGGTTATGACCTTATCGAAATGGGGTACAAGCCAGGCCCCATCTTCTCAAAGATCCTCGATTCCCTTGAAGAGGCTCAGCTCGAGGGGATAGTGAAGGATAAAGAGGAAGCAAGGAGGTTTGTGATCGAAAGGTTTCCCGTTTAGGCCACCGCATAGGTGATCCCAGTGGTTACAAGAGCCCATGTACCAAGAAGGGAGATAGAAAAGGAGGGGGTTTCTAAATCCCTGTTATAGGCTTGTAATGCCAGCCGATTTCCTATGACCCAGTAAAGAGCCGAAAGCACTATGTTCAGGAATAGGATTACGGGCTCGTCAAACCTCCTTATACTAAAATCGGATACCTTCGCCAGTGCTGGGATGTTAAAGAAGATACTATACAAAAGACCGGAGAAGACGAACAAGGTAACACTGGCCCTTAACAGGCTACTCGGTTTGGGGTTTTCCCCTTCGCTTATTCTAAAGGCCACTATCTGAATCCCCATAAAAAGGGCGAGTGGCAAATACAGTATAGCGGAGATCATGAAATCCCCAGAGTCGTATGTGGGGAGGTTCCTGAGTCCGATTGTAACGCCTATTGAGGTTATTGCACTTGCCAATAAACCGATACGGAAACCAAACTTGAGGGAGTCTATTCTGACCGCGCTCAGGCGGGCCTTCTTCTCTTCAAAGACAATAGTACTGCAATCAGAACAGCTCTGCATATGCTCCTCAAAGAACGCTCGCTCAATCCTAGTGAGCTTGCCACTTGTCCATCTCGCATAGAGTTCCTCTGTATATTCACACATCTCTATCCATCTCCTCCCTTCACAGTCCAAGATATGGCAATCCACATGCCAGTAAGGTTTTTTAATGTTTACAGTAAGTTATGGAACCAATTAAAAAAGGATAGGTGTCGGATGTCGTATTTCCTGACACCCTTTAATCCATAAGGGTTCTATCTCTAAAGGCTCACGCATATTTTACGATTACTCCTCCACTATTCTTAAGACGTCTTTATGCACTTTCCATGGGTCTTTGCTAGAACGCCGAACGATTAGCCTTTTACTGTCCGCCCTTTCGATAAAGTCGCCCTCGTGTATGTTCATTATTCCAAACGATGTCCATACCCTAAGAAGACAACTCTTCTCGGACTCTACCAACTCCACACTCCCCAGACGGTGTGTGCCCTCCTCCCTAACCATCCCATTTGGTAAGACACATATCTTCCTGATCAATCTGCTTTCCCAACTCTTGAGTAAATCCATTAGCATGGCAAAATCGCCTTTGCTCACCAATTTGAGATTCGTTATCTCAAAGGCGTCCTCATTCATCTCATTTCTGAGGAACCCTGTACCTACAGCACACGCTTTTCTCAGTACTTAAGAACGCATCCCGTGTTTCACTAGGACAGCCTATAAATATAAACACCTCTCCCGCTTTTTCAATCCTTTCAGACGAGGATCGATGGAAATCCATGATAAAAGGAACTAACTTCCCATAATCGTTAGATTTTTTATCAGCTCCTTTCTGGCCCTGGACGGTCTGGGAAGGGAGATCGGTCTCTATAACATAATAAGTGCCTGTAATCGCTCACTATCCGTATCAAACCCATATAGATAAAACCCTATGATCCCGATTTACGTAGGGATTTTTAAGGAGGAGAAAATCTCCCTTGCAATTTAGATCGGCTATTTGATATAATGGGCTTTAAGGAGGGATAAAGATGACGAATCCAATTTTTATACAGGTACAAAACTGGGATAATATATCCTCAGTATGTTTACAACACCTTTCACATCTTCCCATATTCCTTTTTATCGTTCTTGTCGCCGCCTTCGTCTTCCTGCCTTTCCTCCTTTATGGATCGTCCTATATGATTTATAGGATTAACCGCGCCGTTATGTCCAAATCGAAAGAGGGATTTGGATGTTATCATTGCGGTGAGTCCGTAAGGGTCGAATGGGACTTCTGCCCTAAATGCGGTGCTGAGGTTTATCTTCCTGCATACCCTGTATCCTCAAGCGAGGTCATGATAGAGGACGTACCACACAAACCCGAACTACCAATGCCTGCTCCTAACTTCATCCAATTAGTAAGGCCTGAGAAAGCAATCGTTTCTAACGATAAGAATTAAAGACGGCTATACCGCTTAAACTTTGCTCCCATTGAACTAGGATCTAGAGGGTCTTAAGCTCTAATATAGGAACTCCCTGAGATCGCACTTTTTATCCCTTCCCAAGAAGGGAAACCTCACCTAAACATCTCATCCTCGAAATCGGAACGGATGTACCAACTGCCCTTCTTTCTGACCCACGTGTCTTCAACGACCACGGTTTTTTCAGAAACGGAGGGGTACTTATAGTATGTTACAAGAACCTTAACCAGACTCCTCTCATCCCCTTCCATAATCACCTCTTTTATCTCATAGTTCGTGATGTTTAGGTTACTTCGGTCTTCCGCAAAGAGCTCCTCAAACCTTTTCCTCTTTTCCTCGTCAACAAACACAGATGCCCTGTCGTAGTACCTCCACATAAGCATCTTGTAGTATGCAGAGGCGGTTTCTGCAACCGTCTTTCCCCCTCCATTCAATCCGGCGGCATAGCAACCGGATAAGAGAAGGAGATAAGCCAAAAAGGCGCGTTTTTCATAAACCCTGACCGACAGTATCACCCTTTTTATTTGAGAGCCTGTAAGGCAGAAGGGAAGGCATGAGGGGAGTCTTTAACTCCCCACCCTTCTTCCATATTTAGATCTTTGCCTGAAGCAAAAACGTGATAGCGAGGGCATAGATGACCAGAGACTCGATAAGAGCAAGACCAATAATCATCGGGGTCTGAATTCGAGAGGCGGCTCCGGGGTTCCTTGCGATGCCACTTACGGCAGCGGCAACCGCACGTCCCTGACCCAAACCTCCGATACCGGCTGCTATACCTATTCCCAAACCAGAGGCGATTGCGAGTCCGAACTTTGTTAGTTCTCCCAGGTGTCCCTCGGTTCCCCCAGCCTCTTGGGCCAATACCTGGGGAACGAAGGCCGCTAGAACCGCAACCCCCACCATCACGAGTAACGAAACGAAGCGTCTCATTGTTACCTCCTTTTTAGTTGTTTTTTTAATGCTCATGTTCATGTGCTACAGAGAGTGCAATATATATTGCCGAAAGAACCGTAAAGATAAAGGCCTGGAGAAAAGACACAAAAAGCCCAAGGGCGATAAATATCGCAGGGATTACAAAGTGTGTGAGATTGGTGAATATCCCAAGAACAAGGTGATCCCCGGTCATGTTCCAGAAAAGCCTGAGGGAAAGGGATAAAGGACGCACAAGATGGCTTATAAACTCTATTATCATCATGAGCGGAGCGATGTAGATCATGGGTCCCATAAAGTGTTTCAAGTAACCGATGCCGTTTTCTTTAAAACCATAGTAATTATACATGACAAAGATCACAAGGGCGCAGGCAACGGGTGTATTGTAGTTTCCCGTAGGTGGAAGAAAACCGGGAATAAGCCCCAGGATGTTCGAAAAGAGTATAAAGAAAAAGGCAGACCCGAGAAGGGAAAAGTACCTTTTGGCCTTTTCCCTCGATCCCATTATACTCGTAAAGAGGTCGAGAAGGAAATCCAGTGTCAGGATCTCAAAGACGTTCCTTAAAGACAACCTCTCGTCAGGAAGAATGGAGTTCTTTTTGGAGAGATTACCCTTTATCTTATAAGCGGCAAATGTTAGAAAGAGGACAACCAAAATCGCACCAAGGACGTGGTCGTATCTTCCCAGTCCGATCATGGTAAACCAACTAAAGTGTTCCATGTTTCTTACCTCTTAGGGTTTCTCCAAGTATGACTATCACCACTCCGGTCACCCCTATGAGAAACCCATAGATGTTTATTCTTGTGAATACGAAAAGGGAAACGGCTATCGCAACGGGTATCATCATTTTGATTAGAAGAACCAATAGGGTAAGGCCCTTGGGATATGCGCTCCTGATAAGAGCGCCTACTACCAGCTTCGTGGCAAAGAAGCTCGTGATAACCAGTATTCCACCCACTGCGGCTCCAACGGCGATGTCACGTGAGCCTATCAGTGCATTTACGGCTATGAGAATCCCAGTAGCAACTAGACCGCCTTTTTCTACCCTACCTATGGTCGGCGTCTTTGTTAGACCCATCGCTTTCGTTGTCATTTCTTCTCTTCACTAGTCTCATAAGCAAACTGAACCCCGAAATCACTCCACCTATAAGCCCGATGAACGTAAACCAGGGTGTCTTTGTTCCGACCCACTTATCAACATAGTGCCCCAGCATTAGACCCGCTATAATAGAAACCGCTAATTGAGTTCCTACGACAAAGTATATGGTCCATCCAAGGTCCTTTCTCTCTTTAATCTTAACTTCCCCCTAAGGTCTTAACTCCTTAAGCGCCTTATATGCGGCCTTGAGGGTCATATCTATCTCTCTCTCAGAATGGGCGAGGGAAAGAAACACGGCTTCAAACTGAGAAGGCGGAAACATAATACCAGCACCTAACAGGTTTTTAAAGAACTCCGAATACGTCTTGGTATCCGAGCTAAGGGCGGATTCATAATCAATTACCTCTCTGTCTGTGAAAAACAGGGTAAACATAGATCCCACTGAGTTTATCCGTGCCTTTATTCCCAGTTTTTTAAGGATCCCTCTAAGCCCTTCAACGAGATCCACGGTTAGTTCGCTTAACCTCCTATAGGTTCCCCTTTCCCTAAGTCTGGTAAGCGTTGCAACCCCAGCGGACATAGCAAGTGGATTGCCCGAAAGCGTACCGGCGTGATACACCGGGCCGACTGGAGCGACTAAACTCATTATCTCCTTCCTTCCCCCATAGGCCCCAACCGGGAGCCCTCCTCCTATTATCTTTCCTAGGCAAGTAAGGTCTGGTGTAACGCCGTAGGTCTTCTGCGCCCCGCCAAGTCCCAATCTAAACCCCGTTATGACCTCATCGAAAATAAGGACCGCCCCAGAGTCTTGGGTGATTTTCCTTAATCCCTCGAGAAACCCTTCGCAAGGCGGAACAACCCCCATATTAGCCGCCACGGGTTCTATTAGAACGCATGCGATCTCATCCCCGTATTTGGCAAAAAGGTCCTCTACGGATCGGATGTCGTTATACCTGGCCAGTAGTGTCCCATCCGTAAACGCCTTGGGGACACCGGGGCTACTAGGGGTTCCAAAAGTCGTTGCTCCCGAACCCGCCTTAACTAGGAGATAATCGGCATGCCCGTGATAGCATCCCTCAAACTTCACTATCAAGTCGCGTTTAGTATATGCCCGCGCAAGACGGATCGCGCTCATAGTGGCCTCTGTACCGGAGCTTGTCATCCGCAGCATCTCGATTGAGGGAACGTGTTTGACTATGAGGCTAGCAAGCTCGATCTCCTTTTCACAAGGGGCTCCGTAGCTCGTTCCCCTTTCGGCCGCCCTCTTTATCTCTCTTACGACATAGGGATGGGCGTGTCCGAGGATGAGCGGTCCCCAAGAGGCCACGTAGTCTATATACCTGTTCCCGTCTTCGTCATAGGCCCAGGCCCCTTTGGCCTTTGATATGAAGACGGGGGTCCCCCCCACGGCTCTAAAGGAGCGAACGGGGCTGTTTACCCCTCCTGGTAAAAGACGTTCCGCTACCCTATATAACCTCTTTGATTTCTTGATCTGTAATGCCATTTATTACCTTGGGTGGACACTAAAGGGCTCAAATAGTTAACACGGAATGAGAAAGATTGTCAATACTCGATGTCGCCTCCGGATTCCGCTGTTTGACAACCCTGTATGTAGGATTATATTATACTATTTTCAACAAATGGTTTATTTCGAACCGGTGAAATATCCGAAGAGACAGGTAAATGATAGGAAGAACAAAGGATATCGATGTCTTAAAAGAGATTGCGAGGCATGTGCGAATAGACCTTCTAAAGGCGCTTCACAATGCTAAATCGGGCCATACCGGGGGCTCACTCTCTTCCGTTGAGATTCTAGTGGCCCTCTATTTCTATGAGCTAAGGTACGATCCCAAAAACCCGCGCTGGCCGGAAAGAGACAGGTTCATCCTATCGAAGGGACACGGCGTTCCTGCGCTCTACGCTGTTCTCGCCCATGCCGGTTATTTCCCTCGTGAGGAGTTTATTGAAACCCTGAGAAAGCCCGGGAGCCGTTTTCAAGGGCATCCCGAATACGATCTTGATATGGGGATTGAGGCTTCGACCGGTTCTCTGGGGCATGGCCTTTCCATCGCAAACGGGATAGCCCTGGCCGCGAAGATGGATGGGAAGGGCTTTAGGGTATATGCGCTCCTAAGCGATGGGGAACTCCAAGAGGGATCGACTTGGGAGGCGATTATGAGTTCGGCTTACAGGAAGCTAGATAACCTATGTGCGATCGTTGACAGAAACAGATTTCAGAACGACGGCGCTATGGCGGAGATCAAGGATATAGAGCCTGTTCCTGAGAAGTGGCGTGCTTTTGGCTGGGAGGTTGAATTCCTTTCAGATGGTCATGACTTTAACGCCCTTATTTCGGCACTTGACAGGGCGAAGGAGACTAAGGGAAGACCCTTCGTGATTATAGCAAACACCGTAAAGGGCAAGGGTGTTTCGATATTCGAGAATCAGGGAAGGTATCACGGAGTCGCACCCACGGATGAGGAGCTCAAAATCGCACTAAGCGAACTAGGAGAGGCGGCATGAGCAGATCGAAACTCAGTGACTTTGTATTGGATGAGGTCTCGGAGCACGTTTACATAAGAGAGGTCTACGGAAAGACCCTTGTGGAGTTGGGAAGCGTGTACCCGGATCTGGTAGTTCTTGATGCCGACCTTACGGTTTCAACCAAGACTAACCTATTTGGAAAGGAGTTTCCACATAGGTTCTTTACTATGGGTGTTTCCGAACAGGATATGATGGCAACGGCAGCGGGTTTTGCCCTCTATGGGAAAATCCCCTTTGCAAGCACGTTCGCCGTCTTTGCTACGGGCCGTGCATGGGAACACGTGAGGCAATCGATCGCATTTCCAAAACTCAACGTAAAGATAGTTGCGACTCACGCTGGGGTCACGGTAGGGGAAGACGGGGCCACGCATCAGGCCCTTGAGGATATAGCCCTTATGCGGGTCCTTCCGAATATGACGGTAATAGTGCCCGCCGACGCTGTAGAGACCGAGAAGGTAATAAGAACAATAGTGGAGCTCAAGGGACCTGTATACGTGCGTCTTGCAAGGGCTAAGTTCCCAACTATCTTTAAGAAGTCATACGAATTTGAGATTGGAAAGGCCCCGGTTCTTAGAGAGGGGAAACACGTTGTGATATTCGCCATAGGGATTATGGTATACGAATCGCTCCAGGCCGCAAAGATCCTGGAGAAGGAGGGGATAAGTGCATCCGTGGTCAATGTCTCAACCGTAAAGCCCATCGATGTTCAAACCGTAGTTGAGCTGGCGAGGATGACAGGAGCCGTAGTGACGGCGGAGGATCATAACATAATAGGTGGACTTGGAGGGGCTATCTCTGAGGTTTTAGGAGAGCACTGTCCAACTCCTATAAGAAGGATAGGGATGAAGGACAGATACGGTACATCCGGGGATGGACTCAAGCTCCTTGAGTACTTCGGTCTCAAGGCTAAAAACATAGTGCAAGCGGTGCATGAACTCCTGGAGTTTAATTCTGGAAGGAAGTCTGTAGGCCTATTATAGGGCTGCCGATCCTTGGCAGGATTAACATGTATTGTTTTGGATGTGCGAATTAAAGCGGGGGATAGTATGAAAAGGTCTTTCTTAATCGTTTTGACCCTTTTTCTCTCTGTCCTAGCGTCAAACGTCATGGCTCAGGAAGAGGAGGCCACCTATAAGGGGCTTTCCGATTTTACAAGGGTTTTGGACCTGGTTGAGAGAAACTACGTAGAGAAGGTTGACCCTAACAGGCTTACCATTGGGGCGATTGAGGGAATGTTAAAGACACTCGATCCATACTCCGTATATCTTACCCCTGAGCGCTACAAGGAGATCGAGATAGGTACTTCTGGGGAATTCGGCGGTGTGGGAATGGAGGTCACGGTCGAAAAGGACATCCTTACAGTAATATCCCCTATAGAGGGCACGCCAGCGGCAAAGGCCGGAATTAAACCGGGGGATCATATAATAGCGATTGATGGGAAACCGACCCGAGGAATGGCGGTTTATGAGGCAGTAAAGGCGCTCCGTGGTCCTAAGGGAAGCCCTGTAAGAGTCACAATAAAAAGGGAGGGGGAGGAGAACCCTAGGGAGATAACCCTTATTAGGGAGATCATTCATGTAGATAGCGTTAGCTCTAAGCTCCTTGATAACCATATCGGCTACATAAGGCTTTCTCAGTTTCAAGAAAAGACCTCTCAGGAGCTAAGAGACGCCCTCACAAAACTGGAAGCCGAAAATGGAGGGAAACTGAGGGGGATTATCCTGGATTTGAGAAACAACCCTGGGGGTCTCCTTAATCAGGCCATAGAGGTGGTTGATGAGTTTCTTAAAAGTGGGCTTATCGTCAGTGTTAGAGGAAGGGCAGAGACCCAATCCATGGATTATTACGCTACAGGGAACGGGAGATTCCATGATTACCCTCTTGTTGTCATGGTGAATAGGGGAAGCGCTAGTGCCTCGGAGGTCGTTGCGGAAGCGCTACAGGACAATAAAAGGGCGGCTATCCTTGGAACCCAAACATTCGGTAAGGGGTCGGTGCAGACAATAATAAGGCTTGAAGATGGATCCGGCCTAAAGCTTACAACAGCCAAGTTTTATGCTCCGAGTGGAAGATCGATTAACGAGGTTGGTGTAGTACCGGATATTATAGTTCAGAATAAAGAGAATAGAGACTTCCAACTCGAAAGGGCGGTGGAACTTCTTAGGGTCTCTAAGTTCGGCGAGGCCATCCCCAAAGGTTAAGGGTTTCCCTTTTGCGTAAAGGGCGGAGAGTCTATACCGGAAGAACAAGGGCAAAGAGGGGCTATAAGACCCAAAGAACGGTTAGGTTTTTCATCTTTACTATAGGCTTTGTCGCATTCATCGGTCTGAGCTTATACGGCCTCTACTATATAAGAAAGGAGATCTCCAAGAAAACCCCTAAGGAGAGACTCTACTCATCCGATTTGACCGCACTTATAGAGGATATAGACGGTTACATCGTGGGTGCGCTTTTTAACCTGGGCGTTTCTATAAGAGACGTTAAATCGAAAAAGGTCATTGAGAGAGGGGATGGTAAAATCAGATGGGAGTTTAAGGATATGGTTATCGACCTTCCCAAAGGGGTTACGGAGAAGAAACTCATAGATATACTCCAAGGAGCCCTCTCCAAGCCCGATATAGGGTTCAGGTTAAAAAAGAGAAGCGGCTCTCTCATTCTGGATATAGAGGCCTATGGAGTTTCAACCCATAAAATCCGATTCGATTTCTATGAGGAAAAAGAGGAGAAGATCCCCATTTCCCCGAAGGAGCGAGCGATAACAGAAGAAAAGGTTCCTCCCAAAGGGGCATTCAGAAAAGAAAAGCCAAAGGTGGTTATAATAGTGGATGATCTGGGGCTAAGTAAAGAGCCGATTGATGAGCTTCTAAAACTACCGGCTCCTCTTAATTTTGCCGTTCTCCCAAATCTCCCCTATTCACATTATGCCGCCCAGATGGCTTATAAAAAGGGATGGGATGTTATACTCCATCTTCCGATGGAGCCCAAAGATTCTTCTGGGTATTCGGGGATTGATGCCGGAGACGGTGCGCTTCTCGTAGGGTTACCAAAGGATGAAATACTAAGTAAACTCGACAGGAATCTGGATTCTATCCCCTATATAAAAGGCGTAAATAACCACATGGGTTCCAAGTTCACCGAAAACGGCGAACTTATGGAATTGGTTCTAAGGAGGATAAAGGACAGGGGGCTATTCTTTATTGACAGTAGAACCTCTCAAAACACAACCGGATACCGGATAGCGAAGAGGTTAAATGTGAAAGCCGCGGAGAGAGATATCTTTCTTGACATGGGATTACATGGGGAGGGTTATGTGAGGTCTCAAATAGAAAGACTCGTAGAGATTTCTAAAACGAAAGGACTTGCAATAGGGATCTGTCATCCGTATCCTGATACACTTATAGCGCTTGCCGAGGCGATCCCCAAGATAAAGGAAGAAGTCGACATAATACCCGCTTCGGTAGCGGTTAACTGAAGGGGATTCTTTAGTATCGTTTAGAGTATTAAGGAGGTTTATAATGGGTCTCATTGATGATATAAGAAAAAAGAGGGATTCATGGATGGCAAGGTTTGAAGAACACCGTCAGGACGAGGAAGAAGAAGATCACCCTGCCACCGATACGCAAATAGAGGAAGAGATTTTGAGGAATAGAAGGATGGTCGGGGTGTTTCCGAGAAAGGGAGAGATAGAGGGGTAGAGAGGCGCATACGGTGGATCCCTACTTGACAACACTGTTTTAATATTTTAGGGTGTAAAACGATCTTCTTTTAAAATCTAGGAGGGATTTGAATGCCCGGGATTATAGTGGGAAACAACGAGAGCATAGACAGTGCACTCAAGAGATTTAAAAAACAGGTAGAAAAGGGAGGGATTTTATCCGAAGTAAGAAAAAGAGAGTTTTATGAAAAGCCGAGTGAGAGAAAGAAAAAGAGGCTTTTTGCGGCAAAGAAACGCTTTGTAAAGAGGGTTAGGAAGGACTGAAGTAGAAAAGGGATTTCGAATATAGGCCGGAAGGGAGGTAACCAGTGAAGTTTTTTCCTCCAAGACGTTTTTTTCTGTTCCATTCTTCGCTAAAGCCGATTGCTGAATCTTCTTTAAAATCTATTCTTTTATATGGAAAATGTGGCTTATGAGTCGGTTATTAGAGAGATAAAAAGGAGGTTGAGTATTGTAAGCCTCGTAGAAACTTACCTGTCTCTTAGGAGGTCGGGGAAAAGCTACGTGGGTCTTTGTCCATTCCACGACGATAAGAATCCGTCTCTTCATGTGGACGAGGAGAAGGGGCTGTTTCATTGCTTTGCCTGCGGGGCGGGAGGAGACATATTCGGATTCATGATGCGGTATAATAATATCCCCTTTCCCGAAGCCGTGGCGGAACTCGCAAGACGTGCGAATATTAAAATCGAAAAGCACACCACTAAAGCCAATAGGAGGTCAAGGGGGGACGTTTTATTCAAGATCAACGATCTGATCTCCAAATTCTACCACAGGCTTTTACTCGAAGGCAAAAACGGTAGAGAGGCAATGGAGTACTTGGAGTCTAGGGGGATTCCATTAGAGATAATAAGGGAATTCCAGATTGGGTATGCCCCCCGTGGCTGGGATACCCTGGTTAAACTCCTAACTGCCAAAAACATACCGATCGGCCTTGCGGAGAAGATCGGACTCGTAATCGGAAAGAGGAATAAAGAGGGCTACTATGACAGGTTTAGAGATAGGATAATGTTCCCGATAAGGGACGTCGATGGCAGGGTGGTTGGTTTTGGAGGCAGGACTCTAAGCGGGGAAGAGCCCAAATATATGAACTCTCCCGAATCGGAGATCTATCATAAAAAGGGCGTTCTATACGGACTTGATAGATCCAGGGATTACATAAGGAGAAAAAAAGAGGCCATCGTGGTCGAAGGCTACATGGACCTACTTTCCCTTTACCGGGCCGGAATTAAAAACGTCGTTGCAACTCTGGGAACCTCTTTGACACGGGATCATGCGGCGCTTCTTAGACGTTACACGGATAGGGTGATTGTCGTTTTTGATGGAGATGAAGCCGGAATAAAGGCCTCGATCAGGGTTCTTGAGGTTTTTCTTGAAGAATGGATATCGCCTTTTATGGTTACCTTGCCCAAGGGTCAAGATCCTGCCTCGCTTATTTCCGAGGACCGTCGGGATGAGTTCGTAGGATTGGTAGAAGGTGCTACACCGCTATTGGATTTCTTCATAGAGAAAACCCTGGAGGATTTTCGAGATGGGAAGGTAACTAGGAGTAGAGCCATTCAAGCGATAACCGATGTCCTTACAAAGATCAAGGACACCATTGAAAGAAGCCATTATATAAGGAAAACGGGAGAGAGTTTTGGTGTAAGGGAAAACGAGCTCTTATCCCTAGTTAAGTACGGGGGAAAGAAGAGGGAAGAAGGGACTAAAACCAAAAAGACACTCGATACGGAAGAGAGGCTTATTCTCAAGGTTCTCCTTAAGTTCCCAGAGTACTCGGACCATTTAAGGGAAGAAAACCCCTTTGATTTTATGCCGCAGAATGAGGCGAGAGCCGTTTTGGAGGAGATCGTGCTCAGGGGTTCCAAGGACGTATCGTCCCTTTTAATGAGGTTTAGCGATAGTCGCATTCAGGAGGTTATATCCGAAGCCGTTTTTCTCTCGGATGATGTTCCCGATGAAAGAACCGCACTTAAGATACTAGAGGACTGCATTCGGAGATTAAAGTTAAGGAGAGTCGAAGACGATTTAAGAACCCTCAGACTGAGGATCGATCAGGCTATAGCAGAAAAGGACCCTGTCCTAGAAAAGAGGCTCATTAAGGAATATAGAGACCTAGTGGAACAAGAGAAAAACCTAAAGGGGAGAAACCCATGAAGATCAAGAAGAAAAGCGATTATCAATTTGAACCCGACATAATGGAAGACGATTCAGACTCCCTATTTGCCGACTCCTTCGAGGATGACGAAAGTGAAGAGGGTTTTTCTGATAGCCGAATCTATGAAGAGGAAGACTACGAGCAAGACAACAAGGCGGAAGAGCCTCTTTCCACTACAGGTGATATAGGTACAAATGGCCAAAGCCTAAGCGAGTACGATCTAATAAAATACTATTTGCATGAAATAGCGGGTCACTCTCTTCTTACAAGGGATGAGGAGATCCGGATAGCGAAAGAAATCGAAAAGGGAAAAAGGGCCGTAGCAAGAGCGATACTGAGTTCTCCTCTAATGATGAGGGAGGTGATTAACCTCGGAGAAAAGTTAAAAAAGGGTACCCTCAGCGTAAGGGATATAACAAACACCCTTGACGATGATCCAGATGGCACAGGGGAAGAAGAAATACTACTCAGAATAAAGCGATCCATACGGGAAATCAAAAGGTTATACTGGCATAACAAAAGGATAAGAAAACAACTGACCCTTATGCCTAAAGACGCCAGAAAGTCCCTGAGGCAAAAGATAAGGAGAAACAACGAGAGTATAGTCGTCTGTTTAGAACAGATAAATCTAAACAGGGATCAGTTAGATAGGATACTCTCTGTCGTCAGAAACTCCATAAAGCAGTTGGAGGAGATTCAAAAAGAGATTAGAGGATCCAAGCAAGGCAAGGATATAACACGGGGTAAGAAAAACAGTCTTACAAGGAAAATGATGGACCTTGCCGAGGAGGAAAGCGTTCTTAAGCTTAGAAAAACCCTCGATAGGATCGAGCGGGGGGACGAAAAGGCCTACAGGGCGAGGAAGAAGTTAATCGAATCTAACCTCAGACTCGTTGTGAGTATAGCGAGAAGGTATATAAATCGTGGCCTTCCATTTCTGGATTTGATTCAAGAAGGAAACATGGGGCTTATGCGTGCCGTCGATAAGTTCGAATATAATAGAGGTTATAAGTTCTCAACCTATGCTACGTGGTGGATTAGACAGGCGATAACCAGGTCCCTTGCCGATCAGTCCAGGATAATAAGGATTCCGGTCCATATGACGGAGACAATAAATAGGCTGATCAGGGTATCGAGACTCCTCGTACAGGAACTGGGGCGCGAGCCATTCCCGGAGGAGATAGCAAAGAGGGTTGGTATGCCGATTGACAAGGTTACAAGGATCCTAAGAATCGCAAAGGATCCAATCTCCCTCGAAACCCCGATTGGAGATGAGGAGGATAGTAAACTCATCGACTTTATAGAGGATGTGAACTCGTCTTCTCCGCTCCAGGTTCTTGAAATGAAGGAACTAAAGCAGATAATAAAGGACGCCCTGTCCTCTGTTCTCAACACCAGAGAGAAAAGCATAGTGAAGCTTCGCTTCGGCATAGACGGCGAGAGGGAGCACACGCTTGAAGAAGTGGGTCAGGAGTTTCAGGTAACCAGAGAAAGGATAAGGCAGATCGAGGTAAAGGCGATAAAGAAGCTAAAACGTGCAGGAAGAACCTATCCGATAAAGAGTTTTATTTGAATCTCATATCTTTTCTTTTCTCTTCAGTTCCTCTGATTCCTCAAAATAGACGAGTGTGGAATCTATGGTCTTATGGCGAAGCATCTGCTTTACCTCTGACACGGCCGCTCCGCTTTCGATTGCAAGAAGTGCCGCCGTGTGTCTGAGGCTGTATGGGGTTATCCCTTTTCTTTTGATTTGGGCGATCCTGAGGTAGTGGTTCACCCGCTCCCTTATCGCACGCGTCGTTATCCTTTCTCCTTTGGCTCTATTGCCCACACCCCAAAAAAGCGGTTCGTCTTCCTTTGGTTTCCCTCTCGATTCGAGGTACTTCTCAAGCGCCTCCTGTGCGGGTGGCGTGAGTATTACGTATTCGTCCTTTTTGTCCTTGCTTTTTCCCTGAACAAAGACAACCTGTTTCCCACCCTTTACCTTTATATCCCCCACGCTCGCCCTTACGATTTCTATCTCGCTGAGTCCACACCTCACCATAAGGTTTATCATTGCCCAGTCTCTAAGACCTACGGGAGAAGAAGGGTCAATAGAATCAAGCAGTTTCTTCACCTCGTCTTGGGTTAGAGGGGCTCTAAGATGCCTTTGAGGTCTTCCGCTTCCCTTTATCCTCTTTGCTGGGTTCTCCTCAACCAGCCCTGTGGAGATCAGATAGTCGTAAAACCTCCTTACGGATGTAAGATAGGTTGAGAGCGAGGTAGGGGAGAGGTCCTTGGAAATCAGATAATCCTTGTATCTCTGAATATCCTGCGATGTGAGTCCCTGAGGTGGATTCCCTCCCAGCCACCTTGCAAACTCGCGAAGGGCTTTTAGGTAAGTCTCTTTTGTCGTCTCCCTTCTCTTAAGCGCCTCGATAAACGCGTTTATTAGCTCTTCCATTGATTTAAATTAAATCATTTTTAAAAGTGGATTTCAACTAGCCCAGTTAATCCGGAGTAAGAGGGGGACCTATTGAGAAATGTGCTATAGGTTGTTAAAGCCCTAAAAACTTGCAGAGTAAAATTTTTCTGATATATAATACGTTCATGGGAAACGGCTTTGTTCATCTGCATCTCCATTCACAGTATTCCCTCCTTGACGGTGCAATAAAGTTTGAGGAACTCTTCTTACGGGTGAGGGAGTACGGTATGCCTGCCGTTGCCCTTACGGATCACGGGAATCTATTTGGTGCCTTCGAGTTCTATAAAGAGGCCAAGAAGGCGGGAATAAAGCCAATAGTGGGATGTGAGGTTTACGTTTCTCCGGGATCGAGACAGGATAAGTCTCCGGAAGAGAAGAACCATCACTTAATCGTTCTTTCCATGAATGAGGAGGGTTATAAGAACCTATCCAGATTAGTCACAAAGGCCTACTTTGAGGGTTTTTATAGGAAGCCAAGAATAGATCACGAACTCCTGGATACCCATAGGGAAGGACTCATAGTGCTTAGCGGCTGTCTTAACGGTGAGTTCTGTAAGTATATACTCGCTAATGACTTGCAAGGGGCCCTGCGTACGGCAGCTAAATACAAAGAGATATTCGGTGACCGCTACTACCTTGAAGTTCAGGCAAACAGGCTTCCCGAACAGGAAATCGTGAATCAAAGGATAAAAGAGATAGGAAAGAGGCTTGGTATTCCGGCTGTCGCTACGAACGACTGCCACTATCTCAGGCGAGAGGATTCCAAACCTCACGATATACTCCTCTGCATTCAAACGGGAGCAACGGTAAAGGATGAGAAGAGGTTTAGATTCAAGGGTGACGAGTACTTCCTTAAATCACGTGAGGAGATGCTAGATTGTCTGGGTGGGTTTGAGGATGAAATCGAACGCACCCTAGAGGTTGCAGAAAGATGCGATTTCGAGTTTAAAACAAACGGCTACAAGTTTCCCCTGTTTGAGCTTGAAGGTGGAAAATCGCTGGACGAACACATGGCTCATCTCGCAAGGGAGGGACTCGAAAGGAGACTAAGAGAGACTGGGATTTCGGGATCTAAAGTGGACACTTACAAAGAGAGGCTTGAAACCGAAATCGAAACGATAAAGAAGATGGGCTTTTCCGGGTATTTTTTGGTGGTTTCCGACTTCATAAACCACGCTAAATCACACGGGATCCCCGTGGGACCCGGAAGGGGAAGCGCTGCAGGAAGCCTTGTTGCATACGCACTCGGAATAACGGAGATCGATCCAATCCCCTACAATCTCATCTTTGAGAGGTTTCTAAACCCCGAACGGGTGAGTATGCCTGACATCGATGTCGATTTCTGTGCTGAGAGAAGAGACGAGGTGATAAAATACGTTACGGAGAAGTACGGGGCGGATAAGGTTGCCCAGATCGGTACCTTTGGAACGATGTCTGCAAAGGCTGTGGTAAAAGACGTGGGAAGGGTGCTGGGGATCCCCTATGCGGATGTAGATAGGGTTACAAAACTAATTCCAACATTCAGGGGCAAGGTGTCTAGCATCGACGACTCCATATCCCAGATCCCTCAGCTTAAGGAGCTTATACAGAAATCCCCCAATCTTAGGGAGTTAATAGAGATAGCTCGCCCTCTTGAAGATATGGTAAGGCACTCATCCACCCACGCCGCTGGGATCGTGATCTCAAACGAACCTCTTGCGGATTACATCCCACTATATAAGGGTTCAAGGGATGAAATCGTAACCCAGTTTGATATGGATTCGATAGAGAATCTGGGGTTTGTCAAATTCGACTTTCTCGGTTTAAAAACGCTTACCGTTATAGATAAGGCCGTTAAATTCATACAGGAGAACCACGCGCTTGAAACCTCAAAATTCGACATAAAGAGGATTCCCCTTGATGACCCTGATGTATATAGACTCCTCTCAAGCGGCCGGACAAGAGGGGTGTTTCAGATAGAATCTCCGGGAATGAAAGAGCTCCTCATGAAGCTTCAGCCATCGACTTTTGAGGATATTATAGCGGTTCTTGCCCTCTACCGACCGGGACCACTAGACAGCGGGATGGTGGATGAGTTTATAAAACGAAAACACGGACAGAAAAGGATCGACTATCCCCTTTCAGAGCTTAAAGAGATCTTAAAGGATACATACGGGCTCTTTGTATACCAGGAACAGATCATGAAAACGGCAAGCGTCCTTGCGGACTACAGCCTTGGAGAGGCTGACCTCCTAAGACGCGCTATGGGAAAGAAAAAGCCTGAGGAGATGAAGGCCCAGAGGGAGAGGTTCCTTGAAGGGGCAAGGAAAAAGGGGATAAGCATAAAGAAGGCCGAAGAGATATTCGACGCCATGGAGAAGTTTGCCGAGTATTCCTTCAATAAAAGCCATAGCGCGGCCTATGCGCTTATTACATATCAGACCGCTTACATAAAAGCACACTATCCAGCGGAATTTATGGCGGCTCTAATGTCGGTTGAATCCGGCAATAGTGATAAGGTCATATCGAGTATAGCGGAGTGTAAGGAGATGGGAATCGAGGTGCTTCCCCCGGACGTCAATGAGAGTATGGCGGGGTTCACTGCGGCGGACGGGAAAATCCGCTTTGGTCTTTCTGCGATTAAAAATATCGGAGAGGGCACCGTTGATGCGATAATAAAGGCTAGGGAAGAGGGGGGGAAATTTAAATCCATATTCGATTTCTGTGAGAGGGTAGACGCTAAGAAGATAAATAGAAAGACATTTGAGAGTCTTATTAAGAGTGGGGCCTTTGATTCACTCGGAGTCAATAGAGCCCAGCTTACAGAGGCTATTGAAAGCCTCCTCACGTATACATCTGCGGTACAGAGAAGCGCTCCAGAGGGGCAAAACCTCCTTTTTACCCTGAGCGATTCGGTTTCTCCACCCGATCTTCCAGACATAGAGGAATGGAGCGAAAAGGAGATAC
This sequence comes from uncultured Spirochaetia bacterium, assembly GCA_964636885.1. GTDB lineage: Bacteria > Desulfobacterota_D > UBA1144 > Nemesobacterales > CSP1-2 > CAZWVA01. The sequence goes on along the minus strand of CAZWVA010000012.1, from coordinate 8,725 downwards.
TGAAGAACGAGATGGAGGTTCTGGGTTTTTATGTAACGAGCCATCCCATGGCAAAGTATATGAGGGAGATAAGAAGGTACATAGATACGGATACCGAAGGGATTCTCGAAATAAAAGAAAAACGCGAGGTAACGGTTGCTGGTGTTGTGCGTTCTCTAAATATAAAGCACATGAAAAACGGCTCAGGCATATTTGGCAATCTCGTTATCGAGGATATGAAGGGATCCGTTGAGGTTGTAGTTTTTAACGATCTCCTTAGGAAATCCCTTCCCGTATTGGAGGAAAAAGCGGAGCCCGTGATCGTAAAGGGAGTAATTGAACCATCGGAAGAAAGGGTTAGGCTTAAGGCTACCGACATATTCTCGATGAGAGAGATGAGAAACGGCTCTACGGTTCACATCAGTCTAAAGAAGGAGGACGCCACAAGAGATAATCTCATAAAGCTAAAAAGGGTTTTTGAGGTGTATCCCGGAGAGTCTATCATATATCTCCATATAGAGACGGACTATGGAGAAGCGGTAATCGAGGTTGGCAACTGCAGGGTCGACATTCAAGATAGATTTCTCGAAGACGTAGAGAGGCTTTTTGGAAAAGGGTTTTTAAGGCTTGGCTGAGTGTTTACTCACCCAAAATACGGTGTTATCTCAACCACGGTATCGTTCCTGAATCTTCAAGACCTCTTCTATCCGATCAAAGAATACATCGATGATGCCTGGGTCAAAGTGCCTACCGCGTTCTTCGCGCAGTATCTCGTAGGCCTTCTCGTTGGGCATGGCCTTATGATAGGGACGATCGCTCGTAATCGCATCGAAGACATCCGCAACCGCACAGATCCGGCCCCAAAGAGGGATGTCCTTTCCAGAAAGCCCTTTGGGATAGCCACTTCCATCCCATTTTTCGTGGTGCGATAGAGCCATAACCTTACCGGCTTGGAGGATCTCCGATAACGATCCCTCAAGGATACGGGCGCCTATGATAGTGTGCTGCTTCATGATCTCCATCTCTTCTTCGGTCAGTTTGCCGGGCTTGAGGAGAATAGAGTCAGGAATCCCTATCTTTCCCACATCATGCATCTTGCTTGCGTGTAGTATTAGCTCCACTTCATTTGGCGGCAGGTTTAAACCCTGAGCCAGAAGGGCAGTATAGTGGCTCATACGGTTTATGTGTGTCCCAGTGTTCTCGTCCTTGTATTCGGCGGCTACTGCCAGGCAACGAATCGTATCTAGATGCGCCTCGTATGTTGCACGATGGGCCTTTGCCAGATTATCTAATGACTGACGTAGATAAGCGGTCCGCTTCTCTACCGTTCTCTCCAGCTCCTCTTGGTGTCGCTTAATGGCGTCCTGGGCCTCCTTCATCCTAAGTAGAGACGCCATTCGTACTTTGAGTTCGGTGACATCTATGGGTTTTGTGATAAAATCATTGGCACCGGCTTCGACGGCACGAAGGCGATCGTTTTTACTCGTGAGGGCTGTCACCATAAGGATAGGCACGCTGCCACAATCGGGATCCTCCCTGATACGTCGGGTCACCGTAAACCCATCCATCCCTGGCATGTTTACATCGAGAAGCACGAGGTCGATGTCGAGCTTGTACTTGGCTAGGGCCTCAAAACCATCCGCTGCTATTTCGGAATCGTGTCCTAGAGAGTCTAGTATGCTTCTTAGCAGTTCCCGGTTTGGTTCTTCATCATCCACGATGAGAATGCGTTTTGACATTTTTTCTCTCCTTATATCGACTTACCGTCTTGTAATATGAAATATCATTTTAAAATCGATTTCAAGACGCGGTTATTAGAGCGTCTAGGACAACGGTAAGCTAAAATGGGATTTCAAAATTCTTTTTTCTTCCAGGTTTCTAAGCCCCTATCTCTCCCTGCTTAGGACCTTGCGTAATGTCCTTAAAAGCGTTTCCGCCTTGTAGGGCTTCGGTAAAAACGCGTCCACGTCGTAGCCAAGGGGCTCGGCAGACTCGCCCTTATCCTTTAAGCCACTGACGAGTATGATTTTCACCTGTGGATCTATCTTCCTTAGGGCTCGGATTGTTGCTAAACCATCCATAATCGGCATCATAATATCCAGAATGACCGCTTTGATTTCTTTTCTGTTTTGTACGTAGAGGGCTAACCCCTCTGCACCGTCACTTGCGGTGATTGTTCTATATCCTTGTTTTTCCAGGGTAACCTTCGTAATATCACGAATAGATGCTTCATCATCAATAACGAGTATCAATTCTCCGTGTCCTGAAAGCGGTTCTTCGACTCCTTTGTCCCTGGGTTCTTTTGTTTCGGTTGTTTCAACGGCAGGCAGATAGATCTTAAATCTCGTCCCTTTCCCAACCTCGCTATAAACATTTATGAAGCCGCCATGGTCTTTAACGATTCCAAAGGCCGTTGAAAGACCAAGCCCTGTGCCCTTATCCGGTTCCTTTGTCGTGAAAAACGGCTCAAAAATCCTATCCAGTATTTCAGGAGGTATACCACTTCCTGTATCTGAAACGGTAATTATGATATACGGGCCGACCTTGGCGTTTATATTCATACGTGCGTAGTTTTCGTCTATAAACAGGTTTTCTGCCGATATACTCAATTTGCCTCCATTTGGCATAGCATCACGAGCGTTCACACAGAGGTTCATCAAAACCTGATGGAGTTGTGTGGGGTCTCCCAGTATGATCCAGAGGTCTCTCGGTAGGTCGGTGTGTATATCTATCGATTTGGGAAACGTCTCTTCAAGGATCTTTTGGACCTCTAGTATGATGTGTCTTACCTGGAGAGTCGTCTTCTCGCCTTCCATCCCTTTTGCAAACGAGAGGATCTGTTTTACCAGATTGGCCCCGCGTTGGACGCTTGTTTCCATCGTGTTTATCCAGTTCAGGCTTTGTTCGTCAGTGAGTTTTTTCCTCAATAGCTCCAACGCCATCATTATCGGTTGCAAGACGTTGTTCAGGTCATGAGCGATTCCTCCTGCTAGGGTTCCTATGCTTTCCATTCTTTGTGAGCGGAGATACTGGGTTTCAAGCCTCTTCTTCTCTGTGATGTCCGTATTCACGATGAGCATCGATTTAGGTTTACCATCGTCGTCGCGCACAAGGGTCCAGCGACTTTCAACGATTATTTCCTTGCCCTGTTTTGTTCTTTGACTTAACTCTCCGATCCATTCTCCTTTCTCGATTACATCCCTTTTTACCTGTCCGATTTGAGGCGAGTCTTCTTTGAATAAAAGCCTATCGGCGTTTTTGCCAGCGGCTTCCCCTGCTGGCCAACCGTACAGCCGCTCCGCGCTTTTATTCCAATAGACGATACGCCCTTCCATGTCTCGAACGATAATCGCATCTCGTGCTTTATCGAGAAGCTCGGCTTGCTCCCGTATCCGTTCTTCCGCCTGCTTGCGCTCGGTTACGTCGCGTATGATGCCAGTGAAAATACGCTTACCGTCTTTGATGAATTCACTAAAGGAGAGCTCAAGAGGTATCTTCTTTCCACTCTTGTGTAGTCCAGGAAATTCTATACTATTCCAATTCATACCGCGCTTGCCGGTTTCTATATACCGTTTTATCGAACTCAAGTGGGCTTGACGCAGATCTTCCGGCATCAGCATGAGGAGTCGTTGACCCAGCATCTCTTCTCTGGTGTAGCCGAATACCTTCTCAGCAGCTCGATTTGCAAATAGTATCCTGCTTTCTTCGTCAATCGAAATTATGGCATCTGATGCGGTCTCCGTAACAGTCCGGTAACGTTCCTCGTTCTCACGCATGGTCTCCGCCGCCTTTGCGTTGCCAATGGCTATCTCGATTTGGTGTGCTACTATATCGAGTAGTTTTAGCTCTTCTTCGTCGAAGGCGTTTTTCTTTAAAGAGTTTATGTTTATAGCCCCAACCGTCTTACCAGAATAGCGAATCGGCATGGATAAGTAGCTCTTCGTTCCCACCTCTCTTCCCGCGGGGCCTATAACCGTGTCCTGGTCCACATCCGCAACATACCTCGGCCTGCCCTCTATAATGGTCTTCCAAGTAAAACCTTTAGGATAGGGTATTCTGCTCACCCGCTTTATAAACCAATCCGGGTAACCCCTGTTGGCCTTCATGACCGCTTCTTCCCCTTCTACCAGGTAGATCGAGATATTGTCCACCCCATCTATATTCTTATTCATCGCTTCAACGGCGTTTTCGAGAACCTCCTCGAGGTTTATTGACTGATGGATACTCCTGGTTACTGTGCTTATGATCGTCTCGTAACGGTTCTTCCTCGCCAATTGGGCTAGGTTCTCATTAAGGACTTCTGCCTGTCGTTTCATTTCTTCAAACATCTTTGCCCTTGCTATGGCTATTGCGAGCTGGTCACCTATAGTAGAAAGCAGTTTTATCTCTTTCTCGCTGAACTTGCGTTCCTTATAGCTGAAAAACCAGATTACGCCTATCGTCCTTTCCTCTAGAGTTATGGGTATCCCTAAGATGCCGTGGTGCCCAAGGTCCCTACCCGCAGGACCTATTTCCGGCTCTTTCTGAGCGTCCTCGACATTCAGCATCATGCCAGTATCGATCACCTTCCAGGTTATCCCTTTATGGCACGGTATCCTCCCGGCCCTCCTTATGTAATCTTCGGGTAGGTTTTTTTGGGCCTCGAGTATGGCCTCTCGCCTTTCCTTATCAACGAGGTAGATTGCCACCATGTCCACGTTTTCTAGACTCGTAACTAGGTCCAGAGCAATACTGTAGATCTTTTGTAAATCGGTGGACTTGTGTACCGCTTGAATAAGGCCAGTTAATAGCTCTAACTCTCTATTTGCCTGATCTGACATAACGTCACACCTATACTATCAGTTTCGAGGGCTAAACACTAGGTCCTTGTGGAATAGGCTACTAAGCAACACGGTTTCCATCGAGGCTTATATGCCGGTTTATGGCCGTAATACTATTACAGATAAATGCCATGGCTTTGACTCCCCATATGTGTATTAATATGTTAATTATGCGTTGAACTTACGCAATATTCACTCTTTTATCGGCTCATATACGAATTTCCCACTAAAGAGGGATGGATCATTCTAAGGTATTAGTTTAATACTACTTTAGGAGTATTTTAGGCCCATGTGTTTTCTAAGACTTTGGTATTGGATTTTACGTGTTCATGAAAAAATCCAATAATTAGAAATACTTACTATTGAATCTTGGATCAAAATCCGGTCGTTCGGTGTTTCACAGATCGTTATAAGGAGTGTAAAAGTCGGCTTTTCGATTTGCCCTTTGGTACCTAGGTCTCTTTTGTGTTCAGCTTTTCTAGTGTGTCCTTAAGCTTTTCCGGGAACCTTGTTACGACAAACACCTCTTGGATCGAGGAGCCGCTTCTTGCAATCAGCTTTGCGCCGCTTAGGGTGCTGTATTTGTATCTCACAATCAGGTTCTCACCCGTGGCGCTTCCCACCCTTATCTCACCGGGGATGACGCCTTCTACAAAATCAAGGATCGAGATCTTCTCCTCTAGGAATTCCCTGAGCCCCTTTATCATACTGTGCTGACGCTTTATCTTTTTCTTTCTGTGTCTCATTTCTCTAAGAGGGACAAATACTGGATCGGTACTCCTTTGTGTGGTTCTAAATCGAGAGGGTTCAAAGTGTACTGACTGTGGTATCAGTTGTGACTCTTACCTAGCCCATTTTATGGTGCATCCTATGGCATAGGTCTCTGGATTCCTCACTTCCCTTCCTTCGAGGAGATCAAGAATCGCATCTCTAAGATAGCGTTCCTTGACCTTATCTGGCTCCCTCCAGTTATCGTCTATTTTCCCAGTGTACCTAAGCCTTCTCTTCTCGTCGAAGACGAATATGTGAGGCGTGTGGGTTGCTCCATAGACACGTGCTACATCCTGTGATTTATCCCTTAAATAGGGGAAGTTGTATCCCTTCATTTTAGCCCTTTTTACCATGTTCTCGAAGCTGTCTTCTGGGTAGCTCTTATCATCATTTGAATTTATGGCGATAAAAGAAACCCCTTTATCCTTAAATTCCTCCTGGAGGGCGATGATCCTGTCTTCATAGGCCTGTACATAGGGACAATGGTTACAGCTGAATATAACGACGAGTACCTTCTTATCTCTAAAGTCAGAAAGAGAATAGTTCCTCCCGTCAACGCCGGGCAGACTGAAATCGGGAGCCACATCTCCGATCTTTATTTCTTGTCCCATCACTTCCTCCTAAATATCATGATCGTGCGCAATGCATCGTTTTATTCGTATAAACCCATAGAAGGCGCTCTATCACTACTCGCATTCGTATTTTAATCACTTATTAAGGCTAAACTTTTTTTAGTCCAAGAAAGCTTGCCATGATCTTTTTATTGCCGTGGTTGGGAAAAGAGACAACCACTTTTGTTTCATCCCCCACTCCTTCTATCCTCTTTATCACGCCCTGTCCAAAGGAGGGGTGTACGACCTTTTCCCCTATTATATAACCGTTTTCGTTTCCATGAATCCCGTTTCTGTTTCCATCGGTTATCGAATGGTTTTGATGAGAGCTGTAGCCCTCCTCGGATGAACCCATTTGGTAACTCTCCCAGTTGAGGAGTTTCCTTGGAATCTCGATTATAAACCTCGAAGGGATGGATCTCTGTTCTATACCGAATAACCTTCTTTTGGATGTGCTTGTAAGGTATATCTTTTCCTTTGCCCTTGTGATTCCCACATAACAGAGCCTTCTTTCCTCCTCTATAAGCTTTCCGTTTCCTAGGGATTTTATATGGGGAAAGAGGCTTTCTTCCATCCCTATCACGAATACCACCGGGAATTCGAGCCCCTTGGCACAGTGCAGGGTCATGAGGGTAACCTGGTCGGATTTTTCACTGATCCTATCTATATCGCTTGCAAGGGTTACCCAGTCAAGAAAATCGTGTATATTTGTACACTTTTCTTCCCTCTCAAACTCCGCTGCGAGGTTTAAGATCTCTCCTATGTTCTCTTTTCTTTCCTCTTCTGTACCCAAGGACTCAAGGTAGTGTGTTTTCTCCATGATGTCTTTAAGGAGCTTCACTATTGTGAGCTCCTTCGATGCCTCTATGAGTCCGGTAAGAAGCCTGTAGAATCTATCCAGGTTGTTTAAGGACTTTTGAGGAAGGAGTTTGTCTTTAACGGCAAGATCTATAGCTTCAAATAACGTGATGTTGTTCTCCTTGGCTATACTCTCTAGGGTCTCTATCGTTCCCTTGCCGATTCCCCTGGGGGGTACATTGATTATGCGTCTTAGACCTAATTCATCAAATGGATTCGCTATTACGCGTAAGTACGCCATAATGTCCTTTACTTCGGACCGTTCGTAGAAACCCACTCCGCCTACTATCGTATAGGGAATCCCTCTATGTAGGAGCTCTTCTTCTATTAACCGCGATTGGTTGTTTGTTCTATAGAATACGGCAAAATCCCCGTATGAACGTCCGCGATTACTTATCTCAAACTGGATTTGAGAAGCGACGTATCTGGCCTCATCCTTTTCATCACGGGCTTCGTAGTATGTTATTAGCTCCCCTTCAGGGTTATCGGTCCAGAGCTTCTTGTCGCTTCTGTACCTGTTTCTCAGAATCACGGCGTTTGCTGATCTGAGTATGTTCTTGGTCGATCTGTAGTTTCTCTCGAGCTTTATGACTTTTGCATCCGGGAAATCCTTCTCAAAATTGAGTATGTTTCCTATATCCGCCCCCCGCCACCCGTAGATGGATTGATTGTCATCTCCAACAACGAAGATGTTTCTGTGTTTTCCAGAAAGCAGTTTTACGATTTTATACTGCAGATGATTTGTATCCTGGTATTCGTCTACCAGTATATGATGGAACTGGTTCTGGTATTTTTCGAGCACATCCGCTCTCTTTTCAAACAGGGTAACGATAAAATAGAGAAGGTCTCCAAAGTCCAGGGCGTTTAATCTCCTGAGTTCTTTTTCGTATAACTCGTAAACCCTAGAGATCCTTTCATCGTATATATTCGATCCAAAATCACCGGGGTGAAGCCCCCTGTTCTTAGCACAATCTATCTGGGAGCGCATGGACCTTGGATCGAATAAGCGGTCGCTGAAGCCTAGCTGATTCATGCATTCCCTTATGAGTTTTATCTGATCGACCTCGTCGTAGATGATAAAATCTCTTCTATACCCCTCGAGTTTGTCTATTTCCTTCTTTAAGATTCTAAGACAAACCGAATGAAAGGTTCCTATCCATAGGTCACGTGCATCACGGGCAATAAGGCGATGCACCCTCTCTTTCATTTCATTTGCAGCCTTGTTGGTAAATGTAACGGCCAGTATATTGGAAGGGGCTACTGCCTTCTCTTTTATCAAATAGGCGATCCTCTGGGTTATTATTCTAGTTTTCCCGGAGCCGGCACCCGCAAGAACGAGAACCGGCCCTCCAGGATGTATAACCGCTTCTACCTGGGATGGATTGAGTTCATCCAATAGAGTAGATTCCATTTCCGCCTCCGTAGGTTACGAGTAATTAAAAGGAGCATAAATCGCATAAAAAGCATCTACTAATAAGGAGAGAACCGCGCATACTCAAAGTTCTTCTTCCCCTTATTAACCTTACATCGCAGTAAGATTCCGATAGTTCACTAATCGTTGATTTCTTATTTCGTGGAAATAGCTCTGTGAATAACGACTATAGCTTATATTTTTAATATGTCAAGTTCGCCGCGTTGACTAATCAGAAATCTATCTGAAGAGGAATCGTTGCCTCATCTAAGAAT
>CAZWVA010000011.1:0-51448 GCA_964636885.1 uncultured Spirochaetia bacterium | reverse complement strand
GCTCTGACTCCTCTACGGCTGTACGCAATCGTTCGAATTCGGTGATATCATCGATTATGAGTAGAAGGCGGAATTCCTTCTCTATTTGCTCCATTGTGGTGATGGTAATGCGGAGGATTCGGGTTTCCTGCCCTCTAATCAGATTAAAGAAAAGGTTTTGCTTGGGTTTACCCGTTGCCACAACGTCTAGGGCTAATCCACGTAAGTCGGCAATCGGGAGAACCTCTTCTAGGTATTTCCCAAGGACGTCTTTTCTGGAAAAACCGAGGTTTATCAGAAAAGAACGGTTTACACAAACCACCCGCAGGTCAGCGGAGAGTACGACTAATCCTGACGGAACGCTTGCCACGATGTTTCCGTTATGTCGACGCTGCTTATCAAGCAAGGTGATAAGACTCTCTATCTCGGCAGACATTTCATTGAACGTGTGTGTCAAAGTCGCCAGTTCATCCTTGGTAAGGATCGGTATCCTGTAGGTATAATCTCCCTCCCGGATGTGTCTCGTACCCTTTTCGAGTAACAGAATAGGACGCGTGATGTAGTTTCTTGTAAGCAAAGTGCCGACAACGAGTAGAACTAGATCGATGCCGGCAATTGCCGCAACTACCTGGAGCATCCGTTTTCTCAGTGTCTGGGTCCTCGATTCATAGGCACTCACAATACGGTTAGATGCCTCTCTAAGGAGTGGGAGGTTGAGCTGTGCGTAAGTGTATGCCACATGCACCTCCGGATCTTCAGCTGATCCAGTGGCGATGAGGAGAATCGGTGTCTTAAGCTTGTCCCATATCCGTTTTACCTCTGTAATTTCGTCCAGTATCTCAGGTGGAGCAGGGGGAAGGACTCTATCCATTATTCGGCCCCCGTGTTCTAATGTCCGGAGTGATAGATCGAATTCGTCTACGGTATCGCGAAGAGGATCCCTATCTTCCTCGCTCCCGATTCGCACTTGGTATGAAAGGTTGCGAAGCTGTTCGGAGAGCATGCGTTGACGGCCCGCGACATTAATGAAATGTACGTCGTAAGCGGTCTTTGCTAGAAACCAGAAGAATGCTGCTAAAGAAAGGATCCCTCCAAGGGTGAGTAGAAAAAGCAAGAAACTCACCTTTTTCACTATTGTTGGTTTTATGATCTGCCTCTTCATCTCTTACTTTTCTCTAAAAGCCTAGAGCTGTCCTCAATGATCGGATACTTTTATTCAAGATAGTATTGAGTGTTTATAAATGTCAAACTCATTTATACTATATCTCTGTAGAATTTTTTCTGATCCCTTTACGAATTGCACTTGTACTGCATCCGCTATCTGATCCAATTACTTCAGAGTAGATCGGTACCCTACGCTATCTCCTCAGATTCACGAGTTCCTGGGTGAGTTCGTCTGTGACGGATATCGTTCTGGCATTTGCCTGAAACGCCCTCTGAGCGGAGATCATCTTAACGAATTCCTCTGCAAGATCCACGTTACTGAGTTCGAGGCTGTTTGATAGGACCCTTCCCAAACCGGACGTACCTGGGGCACCCACAATAGGCTGTCCCGAATCGAAGGACTCGGCGTATAGGTTCCTGCCGATTTTCACAAGACCGGTGGGCGAGACGAATCTCGCCAGTGCGACCTGTCCCAATACCCTCGTCTGGCCGTTTGTAAAGATACCGGTGAGTATGCCGTCCTGGGAGATCGTTATGTTCTCTAAGGAACCGGCTCCGTAGCCATCCTGACTCAGACTGAAGACCGCAAAATCCGATGCGAACTGTGTCGTTCCGTCAAACCCATCGCCTGCCGGTGTTTCCCCCGTACCGGTTCCGTAGTTAAACGTTACGGGCTGTGGAGTGGTTACGGAAGGACCGAAATCGAAGTTTATCTGTGTGGAGCTATTGTCATTGGCAAGAGAGCCGTCTGTATTGAACGTGAGTCCCTGCGTACCCGCATCGAGAAGCTGTCCTGGGTTGGCGGGATCATCATAAACATAGTGAACCTCCCATGTGTTATCCCCGGTTTTTACGAAGTACGCCGTTACCTCGTGGGCACCACCCTGAGAGTCGTATATGGTAACCGTTGTAGACGAGTTAAAATTGGCAGGGTCATTCGGTATTCCGTCCCCGTTACCGTCCAGTGTAAAGGCGGCCCCCGGAACCACCTCGGCTGCGTTTAGGTTCACCGCTATATCCACGCTTGTGGTCATCTTTGCCGGACTCTGGGTGGTTGCTATCCTTAGGTCCCCGGCCGTTCCTGTTATCTTGCCCGACGGGTCGGGAAGGAACCCCTGGAGGATGAGCCCATCTGGATTAACGATGTTCCCGTCTTTATCCAGAGAGAACTGACCCGCTCTCGTATAGTACTTTGTCCCACCGCCTTGAACGATGAAAAAGCCGTCTCCATCAATGGCAAGGTCGAGCGCGCTTGGCGTTGTCTCAAAGGACCCTTGGGTAAAGAGAGGAGATACATCGCTTACAAGCACCCCTCGGCCTACCTGTGAGGAGCCGGCTATGCCCATGAGGGTTTGACTTAATACATCCCCGAAGGATACACGGCTTCCCTTAAAACCAACGGTGTTTACGTTTGCTATGTTATCGCTGATAACGGATAGCAGAACACCGTTTGCGTTCATTCCGCTTACGGCTGAATAGAGTGACGTTAACATCTTATAGACCTCCTGTGGTTATTGTTTTTACATCGCCGAGTTGAACCTTTAGGTTCCCGTCTATTACTAGGTATGTTGTGTTGTTCTCAAAAGTAAGACCGGTAACGGTTCCCCTCGTTTTCGTGGTTACCTCTATCGGTTGCCCCTTGGGGTCGGTTGCATTAACGGTAACAACGTAGTTGCCTTCGGGAAGAGGGTTTCCAGTCGAGTCCTTTCCGTCCCAGAGATACGTGTTATCTCCCGATGGCTGATTCTTGAGTTCGATCTCCCTTACGAGCCTTCCATTTGAGTCGTATATAGAGATCTTGACCGTTGATGCGTTCTTAGAGAGGCTGTAGTTAATCTCGGCCTTGTCTTTTAGATGTACCTCGTTTCCCTTAACCTCAACCTCTTTCCCGATTAGACCGATTGCGAGTGTATTCTGTAGGGAGTTCTGATAGATAAGGAGGTTCTCTAAGCTGCTATCTATACTGTTTAACCGTTCCAATGAACTGAGCTCCGCGAGTTGTGACGTGAATTCGGCGTTATCTATGGGATTCAGTGGATCCTGGTAGCGGAGCTGTGTCATCAGGAGAAGTAGAAAGTCGTCGCTCCCTATGGTCTTCTGGGATTCGCTTGGCCGTGTCTGTGAAGGGTTATTTACATTTAATCCAGGGACCTCCATCATTACCTCCCCTCTAGACAAAGATGCTTATGAGGCCCCTCATCGCATAGCGACTGGGGTAGGGGCCTGGGGTTGGATGAACTTCCTCTATGTCCTTCGAGTTGTCTGGGTTTATCCTTTGTGAATCATGGGTTCCGTCCCAATTCCATCTGCCGCTATCCAGTTGCACGGAGAGCCCTCCTACGCTTAGCCCCTCTTTAAGAAGCGAATCCACTATATGCCTGATGTTGCTCTCAATAAGGTTCTTCGTGCTATCGTTTGACACGTTTATCTCGACGTTTATCGAGCCGTTATCCAGGTTGAGGTGGATGTTTAGTTTTCCAAGACCGTCGGGCTCAAGCGTGACGATAAAGCCGTTACCGTCTCTTCCAACGTAGGGCACGTTGTCAACCCTGCCTGAATTTAGGGGACGGCTGTGTAAAAAGGGGAGGGCCTCTCTTTTAACCTCATGTCCGGCCGTAACCATCTCCTGTAGTTGGGAAGGGGCCAAGGCGTGTGTAACCGCTTTTAAAGGCCTTGAGTCCGGTTCCTTAGATTCGGGCCTCTTAAGCTGGGGTACTTTGGCTTCTGTGTGTTCAAATGGGTTCTTATTCGAGAAAGCGCTATCTCCTATGTTCTCCTCTTTGGAAACGAATCGCTCTCTCGGTTCTGGTTTGTTTATATTTGTACCGGATCTATCGGGGCTATTGGGTTTAGTGCCTTGAATGGAGCCATCGCTGTCTTCGGGAACATATCCGGGATTATCATCTATTATATGAGGGACGTTTAATGTGGGGTTATCCGGATTCTTTATATGGTTTAAGATCGGTTGTTCTTTAATCCCCTCAGGGATAGATGGGTTTCCCTCTTCTGGATTATCCTGGGGTTTATTTAGATCTAACCGTACGTTTTTCCCTGTAAATCCGATTAAAGACGGATTTTGAATACACGTGTATTGGTAGACGGTCTCGCTTAAGTCCCTTTCGTCCATGAGGGGTTTTGGTCTAGGGGTGGTTGTCTCCGCTCCCTCATCCATTGCGGTTTTACCCGGCATCTCCCCTTGCTCTTCTCTTTTTGGCATTGAAGGGGTATTTCTATTCCCGGGAAGGGTGATTCCTTCTTGGGTCTCCATCCTCTCAAGGGAGGCCATTAATGCATCTAGAAAAAGGGGGGTGTTTTGGTCCCCTAGCCCCAGCCTGATTTGGGATGTATTCACCTTACCCCCGATAAGTGAAGATGGGTTAATGGGTTCTTGCCCAGTTATCTCTAACGCCGATGGTGCGATAGCCAACATGGTAAGGTGTCTTTTATGTTTTGCAACGAACGTGCCAAAATCAGATCCGGCTTCACACCGACCGTGTGGGCGAAGGTCTCCCATGACATATACAGTTGCCGGTTGGAAATCGTATAATGCGCTTGGAATGCGAATAGCTATCCCGATGGCCAAGAGGTGTCTTCCCAGAGAAAAATTTTCTCTATGCGGAAAAATTTACATCCTGTGTCGTGGTTCTCACGCCTTAGGTCTTTTCTAAGTCTGCCGATATAGGCGAGGGCTTGGTAGTAAAGCGAGTTGTGATATAATTTAGGAATCGTAACATGCCTATAGAGTCTACAAGAAGGATAGAGAGGGCCGTGGCGATTAAGGGAAAGGAGAAGAGGAATAGGAGTTCATCCAAAGGGGAGAAATCCGGCTCCCGGAAGAAGGAACCAAAGAAAGAACCTCGAAGGATAGATATAGTGGTTTAGATGAGTAAGAGGATCCTAATCCAGAAGGGCAAGGATAGTAAAGGTGAAGAGGAAGCGAACCTCTTAAAACTCGAGGTTCTAGAACTTAAGGAGATTGCCGATATAATATTTAAGAGACTCGAAGAGAAGATCGAGGTTCTAAAAGCCCTTGAGGCCTCGGCGAATGAAAAGATAGCCGTCCTTGAGAGGCTAATTCAAGAGGCCGAATCTATAAAATCAACCGACCGTCAGGAGGAGGTTATCTCACTTGCCGAGAGCGGTATAAAGGCTAGCGAGATAGCCGATATGCTCGGCATGCCGGTAGGGGAGGTGGAACTCATCCTTAACCTCAGAGGTCAAAAGCCCCGGTAAAAAGTGCCCTGAGGATAAAACCTTTCCCGCTCTTTTCCTCGTGTATTATGGATCGCCTTTTTAAACTCATCCCTTTTGGGGATTCCCATACGGTATGTATGGTTGCTATTAATACCGTTTCCGTAGTGGTTTCTTCTATTTGATCCTGTGTCTTCTTATCTAGAATCAGGTTGGCACGTATTTTGCAAAACACAGTCCGGCATGTACAAGGGGATATACATAGCGCTTTCTGGGGCGGTCCTAAAGGGCATACAGATGGAGGTCATAACCCAGAATCTCGCCAATGGAAACACGGTTGGATACAAGAAGTCGAGTGTTTCATTCGAGGATTACCTAATTCCCAGGGACATGGGCATTCAGAAACCGGACCCACGGGACATGAGCCGTATGTCCTCACAAAGTATCGATTTTTCAGGGGGGGACCTGGTCTATACGGGTAACCCCTTGGATATAGCGCTTGAGGGGGATGGTTTTATAGCCCTTGAGGGGAACCTCTATACGAGAAGAGGGGATCTAAAGATAGACGGAGAGGGATTCCTTACGAACCATAGTGGCATTAGGGTTCTTGGGAGTGGTGGAAAACCGATAAGGGTTCCGGATGGAAATATCAAGATCAGCGATAATGGCACTATCTCGGTAGATAACGGGAATGGGGAAGGGGAAGAAGAGGTTGGTTCCATAAGGGTCGTGGGTTTTCCCAAAAAGGAGAACCTGTTAAAGACGGGTGAAGGAACCTTCTCAACTGTGGATAGTCCAATAGGGTCTAAGGCCGTCGTAAAACAGGGATACCTCGAGACCTCCAACGTGGATATAGTGATGGAGATGTTTCAGATGATGAAGACGCTAAGGGAGTTTGAGACCTATCAAAAGGCCATTCAGGTGTTTGACGAGGCCTCGGCAAAGGTAAATAACGAGATCGCTCGTATTTAAAGATAAAGAGGAGAGGTTAAAGGGATGATAAAGTCACTATTCATAGCGGCAACCGGGATGCAGGCACAGAGCCTCAATATAGACGTGGTTGCAAATAACCTTGCAAATGCCAATACCGTTGGCTATAAGAAGAGTAGAGCCGACTTCCAGGAGCTCATGTACCAGGACCTGAGAACCCCAGGTGCCTCGTCAGCGGAGGGAACGGAGATACCATCGGGGATCCAAATAGGGCTAGGCGTTAAGCCCGTGGCCGTGCAGAAGGTATTTCAACAGGGGGATTTTGTCCACACGGAAAACCCTCTTGACCTGGTAATAGAAGGGGACGGTTTTTTTCAGATAACGAAACCGGATGGTACAATAGCCTATACCAGGTCGGGTGCCTTTAAACTCGATAGCGAGGGTCGTATAGTAAACTCTGATGGGTACCCTCTTGAGCCTGAGATAGTCATCCCACCGGATGCACTGAGCATAACCATAGGTTCGGATGGCATCGTGAGCGTTGTGGAGGCGGGTAGTACAGAACCTACGGAGATAGGCCAGATAGAGCTTGCCCGATTTGTGAATCCAGGCGGCCTTAGGGCGATTGGGAAGAGCCTTTTCGAGCCCACAGCGTCCTCTGGAGATCCGATTACAGATGTCCCAGGTAGTGAGGGGCTTGGCACCCTCTCCCAGGGGTTTATCGAACTAAGCAACGTAAATATAGTCGAGGAGATGATAAACATGATAATCAGTCAGAGGGCCTATGAGATGAACTCAAAAGCGGTTCAGGCATCGGACGAGATGCTTCAGCTTACGAATAATATGAAGAGGTAAAGGATGTATCATTACCACGCTCTTTTAGGTCTGTGCTTGGCTCTTTTCCCCTTGTGTACGAGAGCCGATTCGTTTGATTTGGAGGGTACACTTATGACTTATATTAAGAGCAAATATCCGTGGGCGGAGGTTGAGATAGAAGACATACGGATTGATGGTGACCTTCCCGACGGGGCCCCGGAGTGGATAGCAGTGGAGAAAAGTCCTCCGGGTAAGACGGTATTCGGGCTTCAATTTAAGGATGGGAAGGAGGTAACCGTAACCGCAACTGTCAGGGCGTTTGATCAGGTTGTAATGAGTAGAAGGGCTCTAAACAAGGGACACAGCCTTCGAGAGGATGATCTCTATGTGACTATGATGGATGTTACCAGAATACCAAAGGGTGCAATAGAGGATCATAGACGTGTTATAGGGAGGCCTTTGACCCGCTCCGTCATTGCAAATACCCCGATAGTGGATTACATGGTGGAGGATAAAACCAGGTTAAAGAGGGGGCGTAAGGTAGTCCTTTTAACCAAATCCCCACGGCTTACGGTTACAGCTGTGGGCGAGTTGAAAGAAGACGGTTACGTCGGTGATTACGTGAAGGCCATTAATCTCTCATCAAAAAAAACGATCACGGGTATGCTTATAGATGAGAATACCGTCAGGGTGGAATACTAAAAAGCGAAAATCTTTCGTCGGTTTTTTGGCCCTTCTATTCCTTTCGGCCTGTGCCGGTAAGCTTCCCCCTCCCCCTCCGAAATACGTCTATGAGGGGGAGAGGGTCAATCATAACAAAGGGGTTTCCGAGCCCTCAAAGAATTCCCTCTGGCATGATACTCCGAGCCTATACGGAGATGTGAGGGCAGCGAGTCTTAATGACATCGTGACGATAAGGGTCGTTGAGAACTTTTCAGGTTCGGGCACCGCAGACACCTCTACGAGCAGGGATTCCAGCCTTGAGGCGGGTATAGATAGCTTCTTTGGACTAGAGGATCTTAACCTGACCTTCAAGAACGGTTTTACGTACTCGCCTTCATCCAAGGTAAATGGTTCTATGCAGAACGACTTTAAGGGCAGGGGGCAGACAACAAGGGGAGGAAAGCTAGCGGGGACAATAACGGCAAGGGTTGTGGAGATAATGCCCAACGGGAATTTTGTTATAGAGTCGAGAAAGGAGGTCACGATTAACAATGAAAAACAGATATTCGTCCTTAGGGGTATGATAAGACCCCAGGACATCGGGCCCGATAATACGATCTTGAGCAGTAGGGTAGCGGATGCCGAGATATACCTGGTTGGCAAGGGCGTCATTCAGGATAAACAGAGGCCCGGCTGGGTCATAAGGGTCCTGGATAAGGTATGGCCGTTCTAAGTGGTTAGCAATGGAGGTTGGATTTGAAACTCTATAATCGAAAACCAGATGGCAAAGGGTTTCTAAAGACCGCTTTTCTTTGCCTTTTATATATGGTTTCTTCTCTTTTCAACAGCCAATCCGTGTGGGCCGAGCAGATAAAGGAGATCGCAACCATTGAGGGGTTTAGAGAGGTTCAGCTCATAGGGTATGGCCTTGCCGTTGGTCTAAATGGCACCGGGGACAAGGGAATTGCCACTCTTCAGACAATCTCCAATATGCTTCAGAGGATGAATCTAACAGTAAGGCCCAAGGACATAAAGGCCAAGAACGTTGCCGCCGTAATGGTTACGGCGACGATCCCTCCATTCTCAAAATCTGGAATAAAGGTTGATGCCCTCGTATCGACCATCGGGGATGCGAAGAGCCTTCAGGGAGGAACCCTTCTTCTTACACCGCTAGAGGGGCCCGATGGTCAGGTTTATGCCCTCGCCCAGGGGCCCATATCCGTGGGCGGGTTTATAGGCGGAGCGGGAGGGACGACCGTTCAAAAGAACTTCCCTACGGTAGGGAAGGTCCCTGGAGGTGTGATAGTGGAAAAAGCCCTCCCCTTCACCTGGGGCGACCCGGGTGAAATAAGGATATTCCTTAATAGACCCGATTTCTCTACGGCATCCGAAATAGCTAGGAGGATAAACGAGGTATCCGGGTCGGAATATGCATCGGCAGTGGACCCATCAACCGTGGATTTAAAGGTCCCCGAGGAGTATAGGACGAGGACGGTTGATTTCATAACGATGATAGAGGGACTGGATGTTCCAGTGGATGTTTCCGCACGTGTGGTAATAAACGAGAGAACAGGAACGGTTGTGATCGGCGATAAGGTAAAGGTGTCCCCGGTTGCGATTGCACATGGAGACCTCACGATACAGATAAGAACCGATTTTGCCGTCTCTCAGCCCCCGTCCTTTGCCCCTAAGGGGTCCGAGACAGTCGTCGTTCCGGAGAGGGAGGTAGCGGTTGAGGAACGGCAGGCGTCCCTCGTTGAGGTTTCTGGGGTTACGCTCGGAGAGGTCGTAAAGGCGTTAAATGCACTTGGCGTAACGCCAAGGGATCTTATCTCAATACTCCAGGCCTTAAAGGCGGCAGGTGCCTTAAGGGCCGAAATCGAGATCATATGAGTGGAATGGTAGTGGGAAAAGAAAACACGGATCTTAGATCAGGTGCCGGTGGGTTAAGGAGAAGCGTCACTGGAATATACTATGAGAGTATAGATGGGCTTAAGGGGCTGGCACGGGGTAAATCAGCTAGCGACCCGCGGGTCATTGAATCGGTTGCAAAGGAGATGGAATCCCAATTCGTCTATGAGATGGTTAAGGCGATGAGAGAGGCCTCCGGATCACCCTCAGAGGGTGACTTTGGTAGGGATGTGTATACCGGTATGTTTGACATGGAGCTTGCGAGGTTTATTTCTGGTAGGGGAGTTGGATTACAGGACCTAGTGGTTAGGGATCTGAATAAGAGGCTGGGAAAAACCGAAGAAACCGGTGTGGGTGCTATTAAACCCAAATCCCAGAACCAGAGGTCCGGTAGTCCGAGTACTGGGATTCCCAGCCCCCACGTTAAAAACAACCCCGAGTTGGTTAAGGGATCCAAAGAGGCCGGATATAAGGATAAGGAAGGGACCAAAGCCCCTGGTCGAGAGCCAAACCCCTACCTCTCCCTCAACTACTTCCCTGATCTGATAGCCATAAGCGAAGGGGAGACCATACAAAAAACCAATGGAATTAAGGTGGGGGTTTATACGGATAAAACCGAATTCCAAACGAGTAATCCCTATCTCTCTCTAAACCGCTTTCCCGATCTGATAGCCCTAAGGAGGGGAAAAGAGGCTCAAGAAGACAAGGAGGTAGATCGGCGTATAGATCAGAAGTCGGGTAACCCCTATATAGGTGATTTCAATATGGATACCCCAAAAAAGGTCGGATTGGATGTTCCGCGGAACGGATCCCTGGGATCGGATTATGGAGATCCCTCTATTCCGGTTTCCGACATGGACCCCTTCCTCTTACCCGTTAACGGTACCATAAGCTCGCACTTCGGTATGCGTCTACATCCGATATACGGCGATATGAGGTTTCATCACGGCCTGGATATAGCGGCCCCTGCTGGTACCGGGATCCGTTCTATAAAAAAGGGAAGGGTCGTATTTAGCGGCATGCAATCGGGTTACGGTAACGTCATCGTCATTGACCATGGTGATGGGTTTACAACCAAATACGCCCATAATGAGGTTAACCTGGTAAAGGAAGGAGACGAGGTTGACACGGATACGATTATAGGGCTCATCGGTAGTACCGGAATGAGTACTGGACCACACCTGCATTTTGAGGTTCGTTACAAGGGAAGGAGCGTTGATCCTCTGAAACTCACTAAAGAATCTGAGAGGATTTCCGATAAGATGAATAGAACCATCTCTATATAACAAAGAGGAAGGCATGAAGGTCTATTTTAACAAACCGCCGGAAATAAAGGACGTTAGCTCCAGTGTCCAGAAGGCTACTGGATCAAAAACAAAGGGGAAGGTCGGTAACGAGGGAAAGATGACCTCTGGTGATAGGGTTGAGATCTCGGGCAAAGCAAAGGAGCTAATGGTTTTAATCGAGCAACTGCCAGAGGTAAGAGCGGATAAGCTAGAGGCCATAAAGAAGGCGATAGAGTCGGGGAGCTACAAGATCGATTCTTTAAAGATCGCCAATAGGATACTAGAGGAAAGATGAATACCACAAATAACATTAAGAACATCCTCCTTGAGCAGATAAAGGGCTACCGTGAACTCCTAGGTCTACTCCAGAGGGAGAAGGAGTGCCTGATAGATCTAGATGCCACAGGGATAGAGGGTATCTCCAAGGAGAAGGACACGACTATACTCAGGCTCAGGCTTCTTGAGGAAGAGCGTATAAACCTATTAAAAAGGTTCTCTGAGGAGAACGGCATAGAAGGTTTAACTCTACAGAGGCTTTATGAATTGACAGGCGACGAGTCGCTAAAGGGGCTCAGATTACAGTTAATCTCTATACTGCAGAGCATAGAGGAGCTAAATGAATTTAACGGCATTCTTATTGAAAGGTCACTGGGTTTTATAAGGGGCTCTTTAGAGTTTCTAAAAACCTCGGGGGCGAACCCAAGGATCGTCGAGACAACGGTATCAAGGAAGGTCTAGATGTCCCTTCTTGGCTTGTTCAACATAGGTAAGTCCGCTATATTTGCGAGTCAGACCGCACTTAGTGTAACAGGCCATAATATCGCGAATGTAAATACGCCGGGGTACAGCAGGAAAGAAGTGATACTCGATATAGCGATACCCGTGTCTATAGGGCGGAATTTCCTTGGAAGGGGTGTAAGCGTATCCGATATAAGGAGGAATTACGATAGGTTTATTCAATCCCAGTTGCTTATCCAGAGCCAAAACTACGGAAGATCCCTGGCTATGGAGCGTGTACTCAGCCAGATCGAGCAGGTGTTTAACGAGACGGACGATTTGGGGATCGAGACCGGACTTCGAGATTTCTTCGGTGCCTGGAACGACGTAGTGACGAATCCAGAATCCATTCCCCAGAGGACCGTACTTCTTGAGAAGGCGAGGTCCCTTGT
Source organism: uncultured Spirochaetia bacterium (assembly GCA_964636885.1). Classification (GTDB taxonomy): domain Bacteria; phylum Desulfobacterota_D; class UBA1144; order Nemesobacterales; family CSP1-2; genus CAZWVA01. Next base: position 39,339 of record CAZWVA010000011.1, on the reverse strand, counting down.
AAATACGATAAAGGGTATGGAGTCGAGGATCACAGACACTATAAGGCATATAAATGAGGAGACGGATGATACGGTTAAAAGGATAAACACTATAGCCTCGGATGTAGCCAGGTTAAATGACAGTATAGTTCGGATAGAGGCAGGGCAAGGTCGGGAGAAGGCTACGGACCTAAGGGATGAGAGGGATAGGCTCCTTGGGGAGCTTTCAAATCTCGTGGACATCTCAACAATCGAGGATAAAAACGGTGCCGTTACGGTCATAGTGGGGATGAGAAACCTGGTCTCTGGCGGTGTGACGAATCCGCTTTCCACAAGGAGAAACGAGAATGGGGATCTGGATCTATACATTGATAACGTAAACGTCACAACGGGTATAAAGAGTGGTACCCTGGGAGGGCTACTCTCCGTAAGGGACTACATAGAATCCAATCCGCTTCACGACTTAAGGAAGCTCGCCGCATCCCTAAATAAAGAGGTGAATATCCTTCACAGGCAGGGTTTCGGGCTGGACGCTTCTACCGGAAACGACTTCTTTATCCCTTTAAGCCTGTCGACAGGGGATTTCTCCTCGGGTACGGACATAACGGCAACCATAGTGGATCCCTCAACGCTTACCCTAGACGAGTACGTTATAACGTTTGATGCCACCAACTATTACGTGCGAAACAAGGAGACCAGTGCCCTCGTTGCTTCGGGTGCTTATTCTTCTGGAAGCCCGATCGAGTTTGATGGGATTCGGGTGGTCGTAACAGGTGCGATAACCACACAGGATAGGTTTACTGTCAGTCCCCTAACAGGCGCCATTAGTAACCTTGGAGTTGCGATTATAGATCCTAAAGGGATCGCCGCTGCATCGTCTGAGACCGGGCTTCCCGGTGACAATACGAATGCACTTAGGGTCTTTCAACTCTCGGAGGACGTCCTCTCCGACCTTGGGGGCACTACGTTTTCGGGTTATTTGAGAGAAACCGTCTCTAGGATTGGCACGATGAGCGGTGCGGCATCGGATAGCCTTAGGTTCGAGGATAACCTCCTTCAAGAGATGAAGAACAGGAGGGAAGCCGTCTCGGGTGTTTCCTTGGATGAGGAGGCTATGAATCTCGTAAGGTTCCAGAGGGCATTTGAGGCCGGAGCAAGGATCATTAAGGTAACAGATGAGCTTTTACAGACCGTATTAGAGCTATGAGAATCACCTCTTTTATGATATTCGATCAACTAAAGAGATCGATCGAGAGGAACCTCGGTAGGGTATCGGAGCTCAATGGCAGTCTCTCGAGCGGAAAGAGGATAGGAAAACCCTCGGATGATGTCATAGGGATGATGAGGGCAATGGACTACAGGTTGAGCATTGATAGTAACGATCGATTCAAGAGGAATATAGACGAGGCAAAGGCGCATTTGGGTTTTACAGAGGGTGTGCTTTCATCCGTCTCCGAAGCGCTTATAAGGGCAAAGGAACTGGCATTAACGGGTTCTTCTGGTACCCAGGATTCGGAGTCAAGAATGGCTATAGCGAAGGAGATCTCCGAGCTAAGGGACCACCTGATTAGTCTCGCAAATAGCAAGCTAAGGGAAAGATACGTGTTTTCTGGTTTTAAAACCGATACGCAACCCTTTAACCCTAACACACTCGCATATCAGGGCGATTCCGGAATGATAAACGTGATGATAGATAAAGGAACGCTCATACCTATAAACGTATTGGGTACCGATGCCTTCAGATACGTTCTAACAGCGGATGATACGGTTTCGCTTGATAATGGCAAGTACATTGTTTACAGCCAGGCGGGAGCCAGTATACAGGTTGAGATCTACGATTCGAACGGTACGCCTTCTGATCCGTCCGATGACACTCTACTTGAGAGCTTTGGCTTTTCCAATTTCATGGAGATGCTAGACCATTTGGGATCCGCATTGGAAGGGAATGATTCGCTTAAGGTACAGGCGCTACTTAAGCCCTTAGACTTGGCACTCGGTCAGGTCACAAACCTGAATTCGGAGATTGGTGCTAGATTAAGCCGTCTTGACGATCAGACCAGTCGACTGGAGAAGAGCACCGTGGACTTTAAAACCCTTCTCTCCGGTACAGAGGACGCCGATATAGTAGAGGTTGTAAGCGAGCTTTCAAAGACGCAAACGGCACTTCAGGCCCTTCGTCAGTCGTCCGCTGAGTTTTTATCTCAGTCCTTATTCGATTTCTTGAGATAGAGGGTTACGCCTCTGAAATCCGTTTTAGTTGTTGAGTCCTTCCGGGCCTGTCTTCCTTGGTGTTTACGACGATGTTTGTATCCAATCCCAGAAAAAACGCATGTGCTTTGGAGGGATCCGGTCAATAACGGTCGAGACCTCGGGTGCTACGAGGAATCTCTCTACGGTTCCACTGCCGAGTGGGTTTCCGCATTCCCTGCTCAGCCGTTTCATATATCTTCTGGTTTCGTTGGCATTCATGTTCTATCCCCTTTCCCCGTATTTTATGTGAGTTTCTCTATAAATCTCTCTACCTTGTTTACGTACATTCTCGTTTGATATGGGAGGTATTTTTCTATGTTTTTAAAAATGCCAGGGTCTTTGCCATCCGCCTTTGCGAGTTGTTGTGCACGCGCCACCCTTCCTTCTCCGGCGTTATAGGCCGCAATGGAAAAGTACTTCCTTTGGTAGGGGTCAGGGACGGCAATCGTTCTTAGTTGGGTGGTTAGAACCGTGTCTTTGGCGAATATGCTATCTAGGTATTTTAGATAGTTAACCCCGATTCTTATGTTCTGCCTGACGTTAAATGGGTCGTATTTACCCTGAAGCCCAAGCATCCTGTGAAACCTCTCTCCTGTTTTATCTATCAGTTGGAATAGCCCCTTGGATTTTGAATCTCGATTCACCGCGTATGGATTTAAGGAAATCCTATCGTCCTCTCTTATTGTTGTCCCTGATTCGGCTCTCGCTATGGCTATACTTATATAGGGGTTAACCCCATTTGATAGTGAGGTCTCACCGATCAATTTGAGTAATTCAGTGGAGTCTTCATGGATGCCTGATTCTAGTTCCATCTGGGAAAGATCTTCCGTCCGATTCCCTGAAGAAACCCCGTCTTCCTTCGGGGCCGAGGGAGAAGGCCTGTCAGGATTTTGACTTTTAATGAGGGAAGATACGTCAAGATTCTGTCCCTCTAGGATGAGATCAGGGTCTAATATACCGTTGTCTTTTGCGATCTGTTCAACCAGTCTAGTCGTATCTGTCCAATTGGTGCTTGAGCCGGTTGTGAGATTCCTGACTATCTTTATAAGGGAGTCCCCCCTTTTTACCTTGTAGTAGTCTTTGGTCTTTGAGTTAAGACCGGGGCCCTCCATGGCCTCCATTAAAGCCGAGGAAAACCCCACATTTCCTTTATTCCTAAGGCCCTGATATCTCCTGGATTCGCTCTTACTTACGGTAATCTGGTTGACCGTGTTTCTAATCATCTCTAACTGATTTTTAAGCAACTTTTATGCCACCATTACGTGTTAGGGGGTTGTTTCATGAGAGGGTTAGCCGGTTTGATCCTATAATCTGTGGGATTTCTACTGTTATTACGGGCCTATCGTTTGAGTCGGTCTCCTTTTATTTATGGGCCTGCCGAACCGCTCCTCCAGATGCGGCTAAATGGGCTAAGGCACGGTCTGGCACCGATTTTGCAGCCTAGGTGTACACAAAGGTCACCGTAAAGGAGGTGGAGGTTATCGCTATGGAACAAATAGGCGCGACTAAAATCGATTCATTGACATCGACGGGATACGGATCACGGGGTTTATATAGGAGGTACATTGTCATACCGGTTCTATTGGTCTTTACCCTTCTTCAGTCCGCCTGTAACGAGGGGATTCTTAAGGACCTGGGACTTGTGGATTCCAGAATCACGGAGGAGGAGGCCAGTGCCGAGAACTACGATTTAAAAACCCCCGGATTTGGGATTCGGGTTGCAATTAGAGAGGACGTTAATGGAGATAGGGAGGGTATACTTACCCTCCTCGATGAAAGGGCTGCGGATTTTCTAGAATGTCAATTCACGACCTCTCAGGTGGGGACCCAGGATTTTCGACTTGAAAGCGGAGATGTGGTGTCTTCTCTTTCGGATCTCAGGGTCTTTGTGGTTCCAACCGATTTTGAGTGTGACGCCGTGGATACGGATGTATGCTCCGGTATCTTTTTCCCTGACTCCGATCTAATAGTCATTGCGGAAGAGGGCATCGGGAGGTGTGGTGAACTGCCCCTTTGGAAACACGAACTCGGTCACCGCTACGGTATGGCACTCGATCATAGCAATCAGGGTGATTTTGAGCCCTGTATCGATCCTCCCAGTTGCTGATGGTGTTTTGGAAGAATTTAAGTCTTGACAAATACTGGTAAATTAACTAAATTTGGATTCCTAAGTCCGGTGGGCTTATTTAATCTGGACTTAAGGTGACATAAGATGAAAAGATCAGAGATCGAGAAGGAACTTTCTGATAGGTTTAAGCTCCAAACCCAACAATCTGAGCGGATAATCGATACGATTATTGACTATATGACCGAGGTACTGCAGGGCGGAGATAGGATTGAGATTAGGGGTTTTGGCAGCTTCTTTACCAAGAGTTATAAACCCTATAGTGGTAGGAATCCCAGAACCGGGCAGACAATCGAGGTTCCACCCAAGAGACTCCCCCATTTCAGACCGAGTAAGGAACTGGTAAGGAAGTTAAACGAGAATAAGACCGGTTAGCTTATAGGTCTAATTTGAGTAGTGGCTTATATGAATTCAACCTCTGTTGATCGATTTTAATCCGAAGAGGATCCTCATTTTTGACAACCGTTTTCTTTTGTATAGATTTTATTAAGTATGGCTATCCTAAAGATTCTTACCTACCCAGACCCAAGGCTGAGGAAAAAGTCGGCTCCTCTGGAGAGAATAGATAGACGGATCGAGAAGCTATTGGATGACATGGCCGAGACGATGTACGATGCCCCGGGGGTGGGTCTTGCCGCGCCTCAAGTGGGGGTTAATCTGAGGCTCTGCATAGTGGATGTCTCTTCCAGAGATGAGAATGCACCGGGACTCATTGAGCTTATAAACCCTGTAATCATCCTAGCAGAGGGCGAGCAAGTGGGGGAAGAGGGCTGTCTAAGCATTCCTGGGTTCTCAAGCGAGGTTAAGAGAAAGGAAAGGGTGAGGGTTCAAGCTCTTAATCGGAGGGGCGAACCCTTTGAGGTAGACGGAACCGGACTCCTTGCCCGTGCCCTTCAACACGAGATAGACCACCTGGACGGCATCCTTTTTATAGATAGGTTGAGCAAACTGAAGAGGGAACTACTCAAGAAAAAGATAGAAAGGGCTTTGGGAAAGGAAAGCTATGCGGCTTTTTGAACCTTCCCAGACCTAATACAGCTTGTACAGACCCTGATTCTCCTTACCTCTCCGCTCTCAAGACGCGCCTTTACCCTTCTTAAATTGACGTTCCAGCGCCTTTTGGTTCTATTATTTGCGTGGCTTACGTTGTGACCGTAAAGAGGCTTTTTCCCACATACTGTACAGACCTGAGCCATTTAAAAATCCTCACCTTTCAATTGAATGACTGAGTTCAATATACCCGCTGATAGCGGCTATTTCAAGTTATAGCCTTACCCGGCGTAATCTTAGCGCGTTACTTATTACAGATACGGAGCTAAATGTCATAGCGGCTGCGGCGATCATGGGGCTCAGCAACAAACCAAACACCGGATATAGCACCCCAGCCGCTATTGGAACCCCAAGAGTATTGTAGAGAAAGGCAAAAAAGAGGTTCTGCCGGATATTACGCATAGTGGCTCGGCTGAGCCTTATTGCTCGAACGATGCCCCGCAGGTCGCCCTTTACCAGGGTCACCCCGGCGCTCTCTATGGCTACGTCTGTGCCGGTACCCATTGCTATGCCCACATGCGCTTGGGCGAGGGCAGGAGCATCGTTAATACCGTCCCCTGCCATTGCCACCCTGCGACCCTCGGCCTGGAGTCGTTTTATTATCTCTACTTTCCTATCGGGAAGCACCCCAGCTTCGACTTCATCTATACCCAGTTTACGAGCTACTGCCTCGGCTGTCACACGACTATCCCCTGTGACCATAACGATACGGATACCCTCCCGGTGGAGCATCTCGATAGCCTCATGCGCGGACTCTCTAATAGGATCCGAGACGCAGAGCATCCCTGCCAACTGACCGTCAACGGCGACGAATACTACCGTTTGTCCCTCCCTTCTAAGTGCCTCTAATTGTTCTATAAAGGTGTTTTGACTTATGCCTATCTCTCCTATTAGTTTGTCGTTCCCAACTGCCACGAACCGTCCGTCTACGGTGCCTGTTACCCCCTTGCCCGTAATGGACTGGAAGTTTCGTGCCTCGGAGAGCCGTAGCCCCCTTTCTTTCCCCGTAGAGACTATAGATGTAGCCAGAGGGTGTTCGCTCTTTTGCTCTAGGCTTGCGGCCAACCGAAGGATCTCCGATTCATCTATCTCCGTTATTAAAGGTATTACACCTGTAAGGCGGGGTTTACCCTCTGTGAGTGTGCCGGTTTTATCTACCACAAGCGTATCTACCTTTTCCAAAACCTCCAGTGCCTCGGCGTTCTTAATGAGGATGCCCATTGTCGCACCGCGACCCGTTCCAACCATGATCGACATGGGAGTGGCCAGCCCCAGCGCGCAGGGGCAGGCGATGATTAACACGGCAACAGCGTTCACTATGCCATAAACCATACGTGGCTCAGGGCCGACAGTACCCCAGACGATTAACGTGATAATGGAGACGAGTATAACGACAGGGACGAAATAAGAGGAAACGGCGTCTGCCAAGCGCTGAATCGGGGCACGGCTACGCTGGGCCTCACTCACCATGCGAACGATCTGAGAAAGAAGCGTGTCACTACCCACCCGCTCTGCACGCATAGTGAAGCTACCGGTGGCGTTTACAGTTCCACCAATGACACGGCTTCCCTGCGTCTTTTCCACGGGGATCGGCTCACCAGTAATCATAGACTCGTCTACGGAACTCATACCTTCGAGTACAACACCGTCAACCGGTATCCTCTCTCCGGGTCGAACGCGGAGACGATCTCCGGGCCTGACACGACCTATCGGGATGTCCTCTTCCTTTCCATCATCTCTTAGTATTCGTGCCGTCTTAGGGGTAAGACCCAGTAGGGCCTTAATAGCACCGCTTGTCTGGCTGCGGGCACGGAGTTCTAGCACCTGTCCTAAAAGCACGAGTGTAGTTATGACGGCGGCAGCCTCAAAGTAAACCGCCACCTCGCCACTGTGAGTACGAAACGAATCGGGAAAGATATCCGGGAAGAGTGTGGCCACCAGGCTGTATAAGTAGGCCGTCCCCGTGCCCATGGCGATGAGAGTAAACATGTTGGGGTAGCGGTTGACAATAGATGCCCAGCCGCGCTGGAAGAATGGCCATCCTCCCCAGAGCACCACCGGGGTTACCAGCAAAAGCTGAACCCAAATGAGCGTTCTTGCAGAAAAGGCGTGCTTTAGAGGATGCCCTGGGATCATATCTGACATGACCAGGAGAAGAATCGGGGTAGTAAGTATGAGGCTAATCCAGAATCGGCGAGTCATATCTATCAGTTCTGGGTTCACCTCTCCTTCGACTGTGACGGTGCGTGGCTCTAGTGTCATTCCGCAAATCGGACAAGAGCCGGGATTATCCCTTACGACCTCTGGGTGCATTGGGCAAACGTACTCTATCTTGGTGGGAGAGACCAAAACGGCCAGAGGCTCTAAAGCCATTCCGCATCGTGGACAGTGGCCTGGCTTCTTCTGTCTGATTTCTGGGTCCATGGGGCAGATGTATTCACCGTCTCTATCAGCCGGTTGGGTTTTTGACTCTTCATGGGAGATACCCTTTTCATCGATTAGATACCTAGTTGGGTCAGCCTGAAACCTCTCTAGGCAGGATCGATTGCAGAAGAAGTACGTTTTTCCGCTGTACTCATACGAGCCGGAAGCGCTCTCTGGATCTACATACATCCCGCATACCGGGTCTTTTAATTGGTTTTTGCTTGAGGTATCAAAGCGCTTGATGATTCTATAGTTCCTTTCCCTTCTATTCATCACGATCTCCTGAAATCCTATCCAGTGCCGTATCGCTTCTAACTCAGATCTTTCCAGAAGTCTCAAAGACATCTATGATTTCCGTTATAACCCGTTCCCTCTCTGCCTGTTTGTTTGACCTTATCGCTGTGGTAACGCAGTTTTCTAAATGGCCCTTAAGTATCATGGCGCTTACTTTATCTACAGCGCTTTTCACAGCGAGGATCTGTTTTATGATGTCTATACAGTACCTATCATCTTCGACCATCTTCTGAATGCCACGGATATGTCCCTCTATGCTCTTTAACCTTCTTACTATTCTCTCTTTATCTTGCAACTCTTCTGCCTCCTTCGGAGGATCCCCTCCCCACTGGGGGGGATAGAATTATACTAACCATGGATCGTTCTTTTGTCAAATCTATCGTTCTCTCCTAGACAACTCGTCCCTTTTTACTTAGAATAAAAACTATCATGCCATCTAGACTCTCTGAGGAAATAGCTCCCTTCTACGTAATGGATGTCCTAGAGCGGGCTAAGGAGATCGAAGCCCGTGGGGGTAGAGTGATCCATTTTGAGGTCGGTGAACCGGATTTTCCTACTCCTCGCGTTATCTGCGATGAGGCCATAGAATCGATTAGAGACGGAGACACAAAATACACCTCAAGCTTGGGGATTCTCGAGCTTAGGGAGGCCATCGCGGAGGATTATAGGAAGAAACACGGGATCGAGGTTTCACCGGGGAGGATAATCGTTACGATGGGTAGTTCTCCTGCTCTATTTCTCACAATGGTTTCAATCCTTGATCCGGGGGATGAAATCATAATAACGGACCCACATTATGCGTGTTATCCACAGCTTATAAGGATAGCAGGAGGGGTACCAAAACGTGTGAGGATCTATGAGGAAGAGGGATTTCAGATTGATATAAGAAGGCTAAAAAAAGCGATTTCCAAAAAGACGAAGGCGATACTTATAAACTCTCCATCGAACCCCACGGGTGTTGTCCTTGATCCAGGGTTAATGAGGGAGATATCGGATCTTGGGCCGTATGTAATCTCTGATGAGATCTATCACGGACTCATCTATGAGGGAGAGGCGAGAACTATCTATGAGTTCACGGATAAGGCTTTTTTGGTTAATGGGTTTTCTAAACTATACTCGATGACCGGGTGGCGCCTTGGATACCTGATTGCTCCCCATGATTTTATTCGTCCTATACAGAAGCTTCAACAAAACCTTTTTATATCTGCAAACCCATTTGTACAAAGGGCCGGGATCGTGGCTCTAAAGAAGGCCGGAGAAGGAGTAAAGGGGATGGTCAAAGTGTTTGGTGAAAGGAGGATAAGAATGATCGAGGGGCTTAGGGAGTTAGGCTTTAAGATTCACTCCGAGCCCAAGGGAGGGTTCTATGTGTTTGTTAATGCAAGGGCCCTGGATGACAGCTCTTACGATCTGGCCTTCGATATACTGGAGAAGGCACACGTTGCGGTAACGCCTGGGATCGATTTTGGATACGGAGGGGAGGGGTATTTGAGATTCTCATACGCGACTTCAATAGAGAGTATCGATGAAGGCATAAAAAGATTAAAAAGGTATATAAATGGGAGAGGGTAAAAGGTGATCCATGAATCTGGTTTCCATAGACGAAATAGATATAAAGGAAAAGAGGGTCTTTATCAGGGTTGATTTTAATGTTCCCATTGGAAAGGATGGAGAGGTTTTAGATGATACCAGGATAGTAGCTGCCCTTCCTACGATAGAGTATGCGATTAGAGAAAGGGCAAGGGTGATTATAGCCTCGCACCTTGGAAGGCCTGGTGGAAGGTTAAACCCTAAACTCACGCTTGAACCAGTTGGAAGAAGGCTTTCTGAACTTCTAGATCGAGAGGTATTTTTCCCTGACGATTGTGTGGGGGATGCCGTAAAGAAGATTTCAAGTGACATGCCTCCTGGTAGCGTTATGCTCCTTGAGAACCTAAGGTTTCATAAGGGGGAGGAGGAAAACGATCCTAGGTTTGCTAAAAAACTCGCCAAGGTAGCCGATGTCTATGTTAACGAAGCGTTCTCCGTTTCGCACCGCTCCCATGCCTCGGTTGTCGGTATTCTGGACTTCTTTGAGACTTCGTGTATTGGATTTGAATTTAGAAGGGAGATAGAGAACCTAAGACGACTGATTGAGGATCCCCCTCGCCCATTCGTTGCCGTTTTTGGTGGTCGGAGTGCTTCGGAGAAGATCCCCCTTATGGAGGCTCTTTTAGACAAGGTCGACACGATTCTAATTGGAGGGGCCGTATCCAATACGTTTCTCAAGGCCCTGGGAAGGGAGGTCGGAATATCGGTTGTAGATCAAATCGCCCTATACAGTGCATTAAGGCTGATCTCTTCGGCCTCGGTACGCAATATAAGATTGGTTTTTCCAGAGGACTGCGTTCTTATAAAAGGCGATTTGAATAATTACTCTGGTTCCTTTATAATGTCTCTGGGTACATTCCCTAAGGATGTAATGGCTGTTGACATAGGTCCTAAGACGATCGAGTATTTTACCTCAAGGATCCTCAGGGCTAAAACGGTTTTCTGGAATGGACCGCTCGGCGTTTACGAGAAGGAGGGTTTTAGAAAGGGTACATTAGAAGTGGCCAAGGCAATAGCCGATTCTGGTGCCTTTAGTGTCGTTGCAGGATGGGATACGGTTCTTGCGGTTAAAAAGGCGGATTATTCAAGTAAAATCGGGCACTTATCTAAAGGCGGCAAAGCCGCTTTAGAGTTTATTCAAGGTAAGAGGCTTCCCGCATTGGAGGCGCTTCAGAAAAAACTCAAATGAGAAAAAGGCTCATCGTTGCAAACTGGAAGATGAACATGCTGAGAAAAGAGGCCGCCAGCCTTGCCCGAAGGGTCGTTGAGCTCCTTTGCCGCCTGGAAAGTGAGGTGGACGTCGTTTTGGCTCCTCCTTATACCTCTCTTGATGTTGTGCATCAGGTGGTACGTGAAACCAAAATACAACTCGGTGCACAGAACGTCTTTTGGGAGGCATTTGGGGCTTTTACGGGAGAGATTTCTCCATATATGCTTACCGATATCGGTTGTAAATGGGTAATCATAGGACATTCGGAGAGGAGAAATATACTAAATGAAACCGATAACATGGTACGGAAGAAGGTTAAGATATCGATCGATGCCGGTCTTATCCCCATATTCTGTGTAGGTGAGAGTGTTGCGGAGAGGAACGAAGGAAGTACGGTGAAGGTTATAGAGAGTCAAATAGAAAACGGACTAAGGGGTCTTAAGCTAACCGATCCAGAGGCTCTGGTAGTCGCTTATGAGCCTGTTTGGGCGATTGGTACCGGAAATAACGCTACGCCTGAGGAAATCGAGCGTATACATGGGGTTATTCGGGAAATAATGGGCCGCATTCTTGGTAGGATTGCAAGTAGTGTGAGGATCCTCTATGGGGGAAGCGTTAATCCTGAGAACATAGGGGATATCCTCGCCCCACCGAATGTTGACGGGGCATTGGTGGGTGGAGCGAGTCTTCAGGCGGATTCCTTTGCAAGAATAGTTCAATTGGCAGGAGAGTAAGAAAGTGGATGTGATTATAGCGGTTATAAAGGGAATTCACATAATTGTCAGTGTCCTTCTCATTATAACGGTGCTTCTTCAGCCCGGAAAAGGGGATATCGGATCTGTGTTTGGCGGAACAACGGAATCCATTTTTGGAGCAAGTGGTGCCGTTCCTTTTCTCACTAAGGTCACAAGGATTCTCGCTGTTCTTTTCATGGTCTCTTCTCTTTCTCTCGGTTATTTCTCGGCAAAGAGCGTCAGGTCATCCGTTGTCAAGGAGCAGGCTCCTGTATCCATAGAGGAGAAGTCTCAACAGGAGGCAGGGAAACAGAAACCCTCTGATGTCTCTTCCACTACTACGGATCCAAAGGGAAAAGGAGAGGAGCCTGATTTAACTAAGGAACCGGGCAAGGTGAAGGGTCAAGATCCGAAGTCTCAGGATAAGAAGGATAGCGATTAAGGGGTTCCTCGGATTCGGTCGGTGCCTTGCAACTCTAGTTGGTATAATGTATTTTTATTGTTACGGTAAGGAGGTTACAGTATGGCGTATGTAATTGCGGAGCCATGTATAAATGTCAAGGATAAAGCCTGTGTCGAAGCCTGTCCAGTGGATTGTATATACGAGGGGGAGGATCAGCTTTTTATTCATCCGGATGAGTGTATAGACTGTGGTGCGTGTGTAGACCCCTGTCCGGTTGATGCGATTTTTCACGAGGATGAACTCCCGGATAAGTGGAAGCATTTTATAGAAAAGAATAGGAGATTCTTTGAGGGGAAAACGGGTCTTACCCCAGCACGTAAGGATTAGGCATGTAGGGCCTAAGGTGTTTCTTTTTGCATTGTAATTACCGTCATTTCCAAATGTTATTGGCGATTCGCTTTAACGGGATATGTGCTTAACATATCTCCTTTCTTTTTTTAGGGATTTTTCTAGTGTGGGTACAGGGGACTTTGTGTTGGGAAAAGAGGGAACCGCTCTTCGAGACGAGGGTCTTAATTCCAAAAAGAAAAGGGTTAAAGGTATAATCTCGATCTTCCAAGAGAGGTACCCAAACGCTAAATGCCATTTGAATTTTACGAATCCACTAGAGCTTCTAGTCGGGTCCATCCTTTCAGCTCAGTGCACTGACGAAAGGGTCAATCTGGTAACAGAGAGGCTCTTTAAAAAGTATAAAACCGCTAAGGATTATGCGGATGCCAAGCGGGAGGAGTTGGAAAGGGATATCCGTCCAACCGGACTCTTTAGAAACAAGGCAAGGGCGATAATAGGTTGTTGCAAGGCCATCTTCGAAAAATACGGCGGAGAGGTTCCATCTTCTATAGAAAAGCTCACGGGGCTCGATGGGGTAGGAAGGAAAACGGCAAATGTCGTTTTGGGGAATTTCTTTGGAATCCCAGGGGTTATTGTGGATACTCACGTAAGAAGGCTCTCAAAAAGACTAGTACTCTCAGATGAAACTGATCCAAATAAGATCGAGAAGGTCCTTATGGAGTTGGTTCCTAAAGATAAGTGGACCTTCTTTTCCAATGCCCTGAGTGACCATGGACGCGTTATCTGTAAAGCTAGAAAACCCCTATGCGGAATTTGTATGATTAGTCATCTCTGCCCCTCGGCTGGGCTGAGTTAGGATATGGGCAAGCGTTATAATTCCTATAGCACCTATCTAAGAGAGAGATTTGGCTGTCGGGTTCATAAGGTTTCGGTGGATATGGGGTTTACGTGTCCCAATAGGGATGGTACCCTTGCCCGTGGCGGGTGTGTCTATTGTAACAATGAAAGCTTCGTTCCTCCCTACGCCCGCTCCCGGTTTTCTCTTCACCATCAGATTAAAACCGGAATTGAATATTTGAGGAAGAGATTAAAGGCCGAGAGATTCATAATCTACTTTCAGGCTTATACCAATACATACGACAGTGTCGAAAGGCTAGAGAAACTATATAGAGAGGCTCTTTCTTATGATGGTGTTGTAGGGATTACGGTAGGCACAAGATCCGACTGTATTGATGAGGAGAAGATAAGGCTATTTGAAGAGTTGGCCAGAGGCTCTTTTGTAACCGTGGAATACGGAATCGAATCGATATACGATAAAACCCTGAATTTCATGAATCGGGGCCATAGCTATCAATCTGTACTCGATGCGATTCGCCTTACCAAAGGGCGGGGGATACACATCGGGGCCCATGTCATCGTTGGTTTTCCTACTGAAACCGAGGACGAAATGCTTAAGATGGCTGATGAGGTGTCGAGATTAGATATAGATTTTATAAAGATACATAACCTACATATCGTAAAGAACACCCCTCTTGCTAGGATGTACGAAAAGAAGCCGTTTCACCTTTTTACTTACGAGGAGTATCTCGATTTCATATCACGGTTCCTCGAACGCCTGTCCCCCGAAAAGGTGGTAGAAAGGCTCTTTACCGATACTCCGCGTGATCTTTTGATAGCCCCTATATGGAACAAAACCCATGGCGAGATCCTCCGTGGAATAGAGAAGGAGCTTGAAAGAAGGGATACCTATCAGGGAAGGCTGTATAAGGGGATTAATCGGGATTTTTAACGTTCTCTTTGACTCTACTTAAAGCGGAGTTAAGGCTTTGTCTATGGAGGAATTAAAGTACTGGATTGCTCTAAAGATGGTAGTTGGTGTAGGGGACGTTCTATTCAGGAATCTCGTTTCTAGATTCCGTACCCCTAAGAGGGTCTTTGATGCCGATCCACTTGATCTTCAGAAGGTAGAGGGAATCGGAGAGAAAACTATACAGGCAATAAAGGGTTTTTCCGAGTGGAGTAGGGCCGAAAGGGAGGTTTCAAAAATCGAAAAATCGGGTTTTAAGCTTGTGCTTTTAACCGATTCAAACTACCCAAGGAACCTCTTTAACACCTATAACCCTCCACCTTTTCTCTATGTGAAGGGAGATATTCTTGTGGAAGACGACGTCGCTATAGCCATTGTTGGAACTAGGTCTCCTGATAGGTATGGAAGGTTTGTTACAGAAGAGCTTGCTGTGGAACTCGCGGTAAGGGGTGTTACCATTGTAAGTGGGATGGCGCGAGGGATAGATTCAATCGCTCATAGCGGGGCTTTGAAAAGGGGAGGAAGAACTATAGCCGTCCTGGGTTCAGGGCTTGATATTATCTACCCGCCGGAGAATAAAAAGCTGTATGAGTGCATATCAAACCAGGGAGCAGTTGTATCGGAATTCCCCTTAGGAACGGCTCCGGATTCTGTGAATTTTCCCAAAAGGAACAGATTGATAAGCGGCCTTTCACTCGGCGTCGTTGTTGTTCAGGCCTCTGATAAAAGCGGTTCACTTATTACGGCTTCTTTTGCACTGGAGCAAAATAGGGAGGTATTTGCCGTGCCAGGCAACATAGGGAATCGACTCAGTCAAGGAACCAATAAACTGATAAAACGGGGTGCAAAGTTGGTTGAATCTGTAGAGGATATATTGGTTGAAATAGAGGCTCTTAGAAAACTCGGGCAGGGACAATACCGGGATAAAGACGTTTCTTCCCTCTCTGAAGAGGAGAGGTTGGTTTATTCTGTACTTAAGGATGGTCCCCTTCATATCGACGAGATTATAAAATTAACGGGGATTGATCCGGCCAGGGTTCTATCGGTTCTTTTATCTTTGGAAATAGGTGACCTAATTACACAACTTCCTGGGAAGATCTTTAAGGTCAAAGGCTAGCGGGTTAAGTAATTATAACTTTAGTCTAATATTTAATCTAACTAAAGTCTGTTGACTTTTAGTTATTCTTGCATTTAAATTAGTATAAAACTTTAGTTGTTGCTTAAGGAGGTTGGTTTATACCTATGTTATCGGCTGGTGTGTTGCCATCACTCGCTTCTTATGATGAGCCAAAATGGTATGCCGTTCATACTAAAAGCCGTCATGAGAAAGTGGCGGAAGCTATCTTAAAGAGTAGGGGTATTACGGCTTTCCTTCCCCTGAGAGAGGTGTTATCCCAGTGGAAGGATCGTAAAAAGATAATAAACGTTCCACTGTTTCCCTCCTATTTGTTTGTAAGGATAGGCCTAAGCGATATCCAGAGTGTCATGTATACGAAGGGGGTCTTAAGATTGGTTGGCTGTAATGGTATTCCAATCCCCGTTCCCACTGAGCAGATCGAAGCTATAATGAAGGTCGTTCACAACAAACTAAAGTATGATCCCTATCCCTATCTCGGTATAGGAAGGGATGTCATGATAAAGAGAGGGCCTCTTCAGGGTATAGTGGGAAAGATTATAGATAAGAAAAAATCCTCTAAACACACACTGGTGATTTCCATAGATCTAATAAAGAGGTCTGTTTCTATAGAGGTTGACGTACTTGATATAGAACCGTTATAGCGGTATTTATCGTTAGTTTGAATAAAGGGAGAGTCGAGTAATGAATACAAGGATTTCAAATCATCCAGAGAGAGAAGGTGATCCTATAAGAGTGGTGGTAGCCTGCTATTATCCCCTTTTAAGAGAGGGGATCTCTAAGATAATAGAGGACGATAAGAACATACAGATAGTTGATAGGGTTTCTAACTTGTTAGATCTGGTCCAATCCTGTGAGGATTGTAAATTCGATATACTGCTTCTTGATGTTGATCTAAAAGGATTGAACCTTACAAAGATCCTCCAGCTACTCAAAAAGAATAAAAATGCTAAGGTGATCTTAATCGTTGATAATGACTATAATGAAAACACACTCATAAACGCCATTCGTTCTGGCGTGAGGGGGTATATATTAAAAAACACCGAATCAAAACACCTTACAAAGGCGATAAAATCCGTACATGATGGAGAGCTGTGGGTAGAAAGAAAGATGATGTTAAAGGTTTTGGAGGCATTTTCGTCCTCTCCCAAAGACAAGGGAAGAAAAAGAAAGAGCCCTATATATGACCTCACTGAAACCGAAGCAAAGATCGTAAAATTGGTCTTAAACGGTCTAAGCAATAGAGACATTGCAAAGGATCTTTATCTAAGCGAGAAAACCGTAAAGTTTCATCTGTATAAGATCTTTAAGAAGCTTTCTGTAAGGAATAGGTCTGAGCTTATACTCTATGGTTTTCGAAACGGATTCGTAAGCTGATCAAAGTACCTATTCTATTCTGTATGGATTTGGGCTTTAAGTGTGAGGCACAAATCTTTCATTCCGTTACTGTATAATACTAGAGTTATATCGCCTTTCAGACTAAAGTTATACCACGTTTGGTTAATAAGACTTATTTTTAATTATCAATTCAACTAAAGTCCAATTGATTTACCCTAATTAAGGTGGGATAAGTATATCCGTCTAAAATCAAAACAGAACTCCACTCTTGTAAGTGAATTGCGGAAGCATAGGGTTTTTCTATCCATTCGTTTCACAAATAAGCCCCGAGAAAACTCGTTTTTTGGCTAAGTAGAGCGAGTGGTTTTTAGCTAAAACCCGTAGTAAAATTTGTTTTATTTAGACCGTACTTAAGGAGAGGAAATTGTCACACCAGAGCAGATTGGTATTGGCTTGTGAGTACGCTTTGGACCGAGAGGCTATTTTTAACATATTGGCTTCTGAGGAAGGTATAGAGATCGTGGCCCAAATCACTAAACCTAGGGATATTGAGAGGCTCATTTTAGGTCAGGTTCAAGCTGACCTCTTGGTTCTTGATATGAATATGTTCAATCTAGACCTGGTTGGGATACTCAGGTTACTCAGAGAAAAATCTCCTTCCCTAATTGTGCTTCTACTCGTTGAAAAGTACGATGAGAAAAGGATTTTCGAAGCCGTATGTGCTGGTTCCTTAGGGTATATACTTAAAAGTACCAGTGCTTCGGAGCTAATAAAATCGATACGGGCCTTAATAAATGGGGAAGCATGGATAGAGAGAAAGATGATGGCAAAGGTTATTTCCAGATTTTCTCTTCCCGTTAGGAACCCCGTTTCTGTTGTTCGGGGATTGTGAATGATCTTTCAAGACGCGTTTCATTGGAGGTGAGTGTCTACATGTGTGGAATCGTGGGCTATATAGGAACCAATAACGCTGTACCAATACTCGTGGAGGGTCTTAGAAGGCTAGAGTATCGTGGCTACGATTCGGCTGGAGTTGCGTTTTATGAAAATGGGAACATGGTCTTAAAAAAAACGGTGGGTAAATTATCGAACCTCGAATCCATTCTTAAAGACGAGAAGCACGAGAGCCACATTGGAATTGGCCATACGCGTTGGGCTACCCATGGTAGGCCAACCGAGGTAAATTCTCATCCCCATTGCGACTGTCATGGTAGGTTGATGGTCGTGCATAATGGAATAATCGAGAATTACGCCCTATTAAAGAGGGTACTCATTTCTGAAGGGCACGTTTTTCTCTCTGAAACCGACACCGAGGTTATTGCACATCTTATTGAGAGGTATCTACATAACGGAAACCTGCCTGAAGCCGTGAGAAGGGCTCTTAGTGAGATAGAAGGAACATATGCAATCGCGGTGATAAGTACCACGAATCCCGATAGCATTATCGCTGCAAGGAAGGGTAGTCCCCTAATTGTTGGACGTGGAAATAAGGAATACATCCTCGCATCGGATATACCGGCGATACTCAGTATTACAAAAGATGCCATTTTCATCAATGATAACGAATTGGTGGTTCTCCAAAGAGAAGGGACAGAAATAATAGACCTAAGTAGCGGTAGTCGTAGAGAAGAGACGGTTTACCAGATACCTTGGGATTTGGAGCTCGCGGAAAAAAGCGGCTATGCGCATTTTATGCTAAAAGAGATCCACGAGCAACCCCAGGCTGTGAGAAACACCTTTAGCGGGAGATTGGTTTTAGGAAAGGGGGAGGTAAATCTAGAGGACGTTAACTTATCCGATGAGGAACTAAGAAAAATATCGAGGATTTATGTAGTCTCCTGTGGAACTTCTTGGCATGCATCTCTCGTAGGGAAATTCATGATTGAGACCATTGCCAAGATACCGGTCGAGGTTGACCTTGCTTCAGAGTTTAGATACAGGATGCCTCTTATAGATAGTAGTACATTGACAATAGGTATTACTCAATCCGGTGAAACAGCCGATACCCTTGGAGCCATAAGAAAAGCCAAAGGGGAAGGGTCGCGGATTCTCGTGGTTTGCAATGTGGTTGGAAGTAGTGCTACAAGAGAAGCGGATGGCGTAGTCTACACCCATGCAGGCCCGGAAATAGGAGTAGCTTCTACAAAGGCTTTTACCTCACAGCTTGTTGCCCTCTATCTCTTTGCCGTACATCTCGGAAGAGTAAAGGGGCTGGTATCCGATACCGATTTCTCTTCGATGATGGCTGAGTTAACCACGATTCCCCAGAAGATCGAAGGTATACTCCAAAAGGAGGAAGAGATTAAGAAACTGGCCGACCTTTATTGGGAAAAAAGAGACTATTTCTTTTTGGGAAGAGGGATAGTTTATCCTATTGCCCTAGAGGGGGCACTAAAATTAAAGGAGATATCGTACCTCCATGCCGAGGGATATGCCGGGGGTGAGATGAAGCATGGCCCTATTGCGCTTGTGGATAGGGATATGGTTGTAGTTGCTCTTATCCCACACAACTCGGTTTATGAGAAGATGCTAAGCAACATAGAAGAGGTAAAGGCCAGAGAGGCAAATGTTATTGCCATCACGGACGAAGGGTGCGAGGAAATAGGGGAAAAAGTCGATCATGTTTTTTATGTGCCCGAAACCAATGAATTTCTGCGTCCTGTTCTCTTTACGATCCCGCTTCAACTGTTTGCTTATTACATTGCCAGAAATAGAGGGTGCGATATAGATCAACCAAGAAACCTGGCTAAAAGCGTTACAGTTGAGTAGTGCATCTTACATAGTTCTGTCTCATAGAGCGGTTCTGTAAATCGCCATTACCAATAAGCGCGGTGAGAAGTCGTTTATATCACGACTAAGTCGGATTAGCGACTTTGGTTCTGGTTAGTGTATTTGCTACTAAAATCCCCTTGGATTTAACAACTAGGACTAAAGTATTATCTCTTTCCCGATTTAACACTTTTCCTAGATAATTACCTAACCAAAGTCCAATTGATTATTATCCGGGATAGATTATCTATTTAGCACTATCGTCGCCTTAAGCCCATACTAAAATGTAAGTCAAACGGCGGAGCGCTATATGCTCACATCGTTTTGGGTTACTTTTTAGGAATTCCATTGGGTAATATTTAATTAAATATATCTAGGGGGCATCGAGTAATGAACATAGGTATCATTGGGACGGGATACGTCGGTTTGGTAACGGGGGCCTGCTTTGCAGAAAGCGGGAATAACGTGATATGCGTTGATATAGATGAGGAGAAGATCAGGAGCCTCGAAAACGGTAAGGTCCCCTTTTATGAACCTGGTCTTGATGAACTCGTCCAGAGAAACCTAAAAGAAGGGCGCCTCCGTTTTATTACCGACATTTCAGAAGCCGTACAGAGGTCTTTTATAATTTTTATTGCGGTCGGTACGCCACCAAACGGCGATGGTTCGGCCGATATTGGAGCCGTCCTAGATGTAGCCCGATCAATAGGACGGTATTTGAATGACTATAAAATCATAGTTACCAAAAGCACGGTTCCTGTTGGAACTACCGAGATGGTTCGGGATGTCATAAAAGGGATTACGGATGTTGAGTTTGATGTTGCATCAAATCCGGAGTTCCTTAAGGAGGGAGCCGCTGTTGATGATTTTATGAAACCCGATAGGGTGGTGATTGGAACTGACAAGGCTTCGGTTGCTGGAATACTCAAGGAGCTCTACTCACCCTTTGTAAGAACAAGCAATCCGGTTATAAATGTGAGTATAAGGTCATCGGAATTGGCGAAATATGCCGCAAACGCGATGCTTGCCACAAGGATCTCTTTCATGAACGAAATGGCGAACCTCTGCGAGCTCCTAGGGGCAGATGCGTCCGAGATAAGGGTGATAATAGGTTCCGATAGTAGAATAGGGAATTCCTTCCTTTTCCCTGGGATCGGTTACGGAGGCTCGTGTTTTCCAAAGGACGTTAAGGCACTGATAAAGACGGCCGAGAAACTGAATTACGACCTTAAAATATGTAGGGTTACGGACGAGGTCAATACTGCGCAAAGGGAATTATTCTGGAGGAAGATAAAGATGTACTTTAAGGGGGACATAAAGGGAAAGAGATTCGGTGTCTGGGGGCTTTCTTTTAAGCCTAAGACCGATGACCTAAGGGAAGCGCCTTCTCTTTTTATAATCGATAATCTCCTCTCTTTTGGGGCTGAGGTTTCTGTACATGACCCGGTTGCGATGGATAAGGCGAGGGAGTATTTTGGAAATAAGGTACAATATGCGAAATCCAACTACGATGTCTGTAATGATGCCAATGCTCTTGTCATCCATACGGAATGGAATGAGTACAGACAGCCGGATTTTGAAAAGATGAAGAGGCTCATGAAGTCTCCCGTTATATTCGATGGTAGGAACCTATATAACCCCAAGAGGCTCGAGGCTCTGGGGTTTGAGTATTTTGGTATTGGAATAGGCAAATGTAGTAAGTAGAATGTGTACCGAGCAAGGGGCGATTTAGCAGGGACAGAGAATGGATTACAAGACCTTGAAAGATAAGCTTAGAATCGTGATTACAGGTGGAGCTGGGTTTATTGGAAGCCATCTTTGCGATTACTTAATTAAGATGGGCCATGAGGTGATATCCATTGATAACCTGATAACCGGAAATCTGGATAATATCGCCCACCTTGTGGGAGAGAAGAGGTTCAAGTTCATAAACTATGACGTAACGAATTTCATTCATATTGAGGGGAAAGTGGACGCGGTACTCCATTTTGCATCGCCTGCAAGCCCTGCGGATTATCTTGAGCTTCCAATACAGACCCTAAAGGTGGGTGCTTTGGGTACCCATAAAACCCTTGGGCTTGCCAAGGCTAAAAGGGCGAGATACCTACTTGCGAGTACCTCGGAGACCTATGGCGATCCACTCGTAAACCCACAACCCGAGAACTACTGGGGGAACGTGAATCCTGTAGGACCGAGGGGTGTTTACGACGAGGCTAAGCGTTTTGCAGAGGCCCTAACTATGGCTTACCACAGATACCACGGATTGGATACAAGGATCGCCAGGATATTTAACACCTATGGACCGCTTATGAGACCGAATGATGGAAGGGTGGTCTCAAACTTCATAGTGCAGGCGTTAAAGGGAGAACCTCTAACCGTATATGGAGACGGAAGTCAAACGAGGAGTTTCTGCTATGTCTCTGATATGGTGGAAGGGATAATTAGGCTCCTTTTTGCAGAGCCCGATGCCGGTTTAGCGGATTCGGATATCCAGGAAAAATCGATACATTTTCCCGTAAATCTCGGAAATCCTCATGAGCTTTCGGTTCTCGATATTGCAAAATTGGTTCTTAGTTTGACTGGGAGTAGAAGTAAAATCGAGTTTAAGCCTCTACCCGTGGATGATCCAAAGGTTAGAAGACCGGACATTAAAAAGGCCAAAACCCTCCTTGGCTGGGAACCCAGTGTAGGCGTTGAAAAGGGGTTGTCTTTAACGATTAAATATTTTAAAGAAAAACTGGAGTATCTGAGTTTATAAAACTACCTCTAGTTGTTCCTTGTGATAACCCATCTAAAATCGGGTGGTGGGAGTGTAACTCATGGTCGATTACCCTGAAACAGCCGATATAGAGACGTCATCCGATGGATATGCTAAGCGTTTCTCTGGAGAAATAGGCTCATGGTTTTTGAAGATTCAGGAAGAAGCGGTTCTCAAAATGCTTTCTCCCTATAGGGGGGCAAGCGTGTTAGATGTTGGAGGAGGACACGGACAGCTAACGGGCCCACTGATTCAGAACGGCTACAGGGTTTCTGTGCTTGGAAGTTCAGAGATATGCAAAAGGAGAATCCAGGGGTTTATCGATAGAGGGCTCTGTGAGTTTGCGATGGGAAATATACTAGAATTCCCCTATCCTGATAATACATTCGATGTGGTAATTAGCTTTCGACTTCTACCTCACGTGATGAATTGGAAGAAACTCATAAGGGAACTAACACGTGTTGCACGAAAAGCCGTTGTAGTTGATTATCCGTCTAAGCGCAGTATAAACCTTTTTTCACCATCCCTTTTTAGGTTCAAAAAAAGCATAGAGGGTAATACACGTCCCTTTTCCCTATTCAGGGAATCCGATTTGCTAGAGGTTTTTAGACTATACGGTTTTATCTATGCAGAGAGATATGCAGAGTTTTTTTTGCCTATGGTGCTTCATCGTGTTCTAAGGTCAGTGGGTTTTTCCTCGCTTACCGAGGGGCTTTGTCGTTTTTTCGGCTTAACACGTCTTTTTGGTTCACCCGTTATCTTGAAACTAGTCCGTGAAGACCCGTGATTCGATGAACGTCTTATTTCTGGCTCCTCATCCTTTTTATCAGGATCGTGGAACGACGATTGCAGAAAAACTGCTCCTTATGACTTTGGCTAGTCGAGGTTATCGGATTGATCTAGTTACCTATCACGAGGGAAATACGATTGAATACGAAAACGTAAACATCCACCGTATCCTAAAGATCCCTTTTGTACGGAACATTCGCCCCGGGTTTTCTTGGAAAAAGCTCGTCTGTGACTTTTTTATGTTTTTTAAGGCTCTTTCTCTTGTCTCTAAGAAGCGTTATCAGGTTATCCACGCGGTGGAAGAATCCGTTTTTATAGCCCTGTTTTTGAAATTCGTGTTTAAGATCCCCTATGTTTATGATATGGATTCTTCACTTCCTCAACAACTAGTCGAAAAGTATTCCGCATTCGCCCTTATTAATCCATTGCTTAGGTTCTTTGAAACGATCGCTATAAGGAATAGCGAGGTAGTCGTTCCGGTATGTGATTCCCTTGCAGAAATCGTGGAGAAGCATAATCCGAAGAAGATCGTGACACTACGAGACGTCTCTCTCCTAAAAGACGTGAAAAAAAGGGAAGAAGGCGGCTTAAGAGAGGAACTTGGGACGGATGGTCTCGTACTCATGTATGTTGGAAATCTGGAGCCCTATCAGGGGATCGATTTGCTACTCGAAAGCTTCGCCTTAACGCTAAGGGAAATCGGTAAGGCTAACCTCATTATAATTGGAGGAATCCCTACCGATATACAAAAGTACAAAGAGAAGAGCCTTCTACTCGGTATAGAGAATAGAGTACACTTTCTGGGCCCGAAGCCCATAGAGATCTTAAGTGAGTATCTTTCCCAGGCCGATATTTTGGTATCGCCCAGAATAAAGGGAACTAACACACCAATGAAGATATATTCGTATCTGCATTCTGGGAAGGCGGTTCTGGCAACGGATCTTCCAACTCATACACAGGTACTCAATGACCAGGTTGCTATGCTTACGGCTCCTTCTCCAGAGGAGTTTTCAAAGGGAATGCTTTGCCTTATACAGGACGAGAATCTTAGGTTACAATTGGGGAATGCCGGAAAAAAACTCATAGAAGAAAAATACAGCTACGATTCTTTTAAAAAAGAGCTCAACGCTCTCTACGACTGGTTAGAGACGAGGTTTATAAAGGGAAAGAGAGTTGTAGAAAACCGATAGAGGATGAAAAGGGATATAGGTCAAATATCAAGAAACGTTTATGATGTCCTTATCGTTGGAGGGGGAATATACGGGGCCTGGACCGCTTGGGATTCTAGTTTGCGTGGGCTTTCCGTGGCCCTTGTGGATAAAGGGGATTTTGGTTATGCGACCTCCTCCAATACTATGAAGATAATACATGGGGGGCTTAGGTATCTACAGCATGGCGACTTCGGCCGTATGCGCCAATCGATCAGAGAAAGAACGATACTAATGAGAGTCGCCCCTCACCTCGTGCATCCCCTTCCATTTCTCATTCCCACCTATGGACATTTCATGCGGGGCAAAGCAATCATGTCTATAGCACTCATGGTAAACGATCTCATCGGTTTTGATCGGAATCGGCTTAATGACCCGGAAAAGTATCTACCCAGAGGACGCGTTATTTCAAAGGATGAATGTTTAAGACTATTCCCCGGTGTCAATGAAAGGGGGCTAACCGGTGGGGCTATCTGGTATGATTGCCAGATGTACAACTCGGAGAGACTGCTTCTTTCCATTCTTAAATCGGCTGAGAGAGCGGGGGCTAGCCTTGCTAATTACGTGGAGGTAACCGGATTCATCGAATACGGAAGCCGTGTAACTGGTGTAAGGGCCAGGGATGTGCTTGGGAAAGAGGAACTGGACATACGCGCAAGGGTTATCGTGAATACCACAGGTCCGTGGGTGGATTCCGTATTGGGCTTTCTGAGCGGGGGTCGCCAAAACCGTATGGTCTCCCTCTCAAAAGCGATGAACGTTATCCTAAAGCATCGGCTGATTCCGGATTATGCGGTTGGAGTCTTATCCGAATCCGGATTCAAGGATGAGGATTCCATTATAGACAGAGGGACACGCCTTTTTTTCATCACTCCGTGGCGTGACTACTCTTTAATCGGGACTAGCTACGCCCCATACCATGGTGAACCCGGTGATTTTAAGGTGACCGAGGAGGACATCGAGGGTTTTATCCGTGAAGTCAATAATGCTTACCCTGCTGCCTCCCTTAAACGGGAAGACGTTTCGTTTGTTCACTGTGGCCTTCTTCCCATAGACGGAGTAAGCGGCAGTAGCGTTAGGCTTACCAAGAGATACAGGGTCCGGGATCACACCGAAGATGGAATCGAGGGGCTGATCTCAGTTGTTGGCGTAAAGTATACTACGGCTAGGGCTGTTGCTGAGGAAACGGTCGACCTTGTGTTTAAGAAGCTTGGGAAGAATCCTCCTAAGTGCTCGACCTCTGTAACCCCGATCTGGGGAGGGCATATCGAGCGGTTTGGTGATTTCTTAATCAAAGAAGCGGAAAAGGGGAGTCAGGGATTGGATAGTGAGGTCTTGCGGCATTTGGTTTATAACTACGGCTCTCAGTACCATGAAGTGTTAAAGTATATAGGTGAAAACCCTGATTGGGGAAAGAGGATAGATGGTACATCGGATGTTATTAGGGCTGAGGTTATTAATGGGGTCCGGGAGGAGATGGCACAAAAGCTCACCGATATAGTTCTAAGGCGCACCGACCTCGGTTCCGCCGGTAACCCCGGAGATAAGGCCTTAAAGACCTGTGCCCTAATAATGGCAGGGGAATTGGGCTGGAACGAGGCGAGGATTCAAAGAGAGTTGGATGAAACTAAAGCGGTCTTCTCTATAGGGGTTTAAAGATTATGAACGTGATGGCTGGGAACTGGCCGATAGCGCTTTTTAATAAATCCGTGCTCAAACAGCGTAAGTTTAGAGAGATCACCGATTTGCTGGGTAAAACCGACTCCCTGGTTTGTTTGGATATCGGATCGGATAATGGGGTTATAAGTTATCTTTTAAGACAAAGAGGGGGGATTTGGAAGAGCGCCGATTTAGATGGAAACGCCGTTCGCTCGATCCGTGAACTGGTGGAAGTGGATGTATTTCAAATCGATGGCCTCCATACTCCTTTTGATGATAACGAATTCGACAGGGTTATCATTGTAGATTTTCTTGAGCATATCCATACGGATAAAGAATTCGTGGGCGAGCTATACAGGATAATGAAGCCCGGCGGTGAGCTGATTATAAATGTTCCCCATATCAAGAATGGCTTGCTGAGACGGTTTCGTTTAAGTATAGGGCAAACCGATGAGAAACATGGGCATCTCCGTCCAGGGTATACCGTAGAAGGAATCAAAACGCTATTAGACGGAAAATTCACTTTGCTTTCCTATAAAACCTACTCCAAGTTTTTTTCTGAATTCATAGATACGCTTATCACACTTGCATACGGAGCGCTGAAGGGGTCAGAACGAAAAGAATCTAAAAAAGGCGTTCTCGTTACTGGAAGCGATATAGGCAAGCACAGAAGGCTTTTTAGGGTTTATTCTTTGATTTACCCGCTGGTTTTGGTCTTTTCCAAGATGGATTTACTCCTTTTTTTCCAGAGCGGGTATATGTTGATTCTCAAGGCCAGGGTTAATAAGCAATAGATTCTATATCTGATTTTAGGAGAAAAATATGAAGGTCCTAGTTACTGGTGGTACCGGTTTTACCGGGAGTGCTTTGGTAAAAAGGCTCCTAAACGAAGGTTACGAGGTAGTGGCATTGGACTACAAGGAGGGGATTCAATGCGATACCCTGCGCTCCATGGGTGCAAGGATATTTATAGGGTCCGTTACCGATAAAAATGTAGTTGAACAGTGTATAAGGGGAGTGGATATCGTATACCATCTGGCGGCGGCATTTCGTGAGTTGAATGTTCCCGATGGGTATTATTATAATGTGAATGTCAACGGAACACGTATCGTGTTGGATGCGGCGTACAGAAACGGAGTAAAAAAATTCATATACTGTAGTACCTGTGGGGTTCATGGGAATATTGAAAATCCTCCAGCGAGTGAAGATGCGCCAATCGCTCCGGCCGATTACTATCAGAGGACAAAGTACGAGGCGGAGCCGTTTGTCAAAGAATATAACGATAAAGGGACGATGAAAACCGTGATCCTGCGACCGGCGGCTATATACGGTCCAGGGGACCCTGAGAGGTTTTTTATGATTTTTAAAAGGGTCTCTAAGGGTTCTTTTCCTATGTTTGGAAGCGGAGACACCCTTTATCACCCTTTGTATATAGACAACCTCGTCGATGCGTTTATGCTCTGTATGGAACAGGATAAGGGGAACGGTAGAGAGTACCTCATTGCAGATGAAGAGTATTACCCGATAAAAGAGATAGTGAAGAAGGTTGGTGAGGCCCTAGACGTCCCACTTAAGATAAAGTACTATCCGGTAATGCCTCTTGTCATTGCCGGGCATATAGTTGAGAAGGTCTGTAGACCGTTTGGTATAACACCCCCTATCTTCCCTAGGAGGGTTGATTGGTATAGACAGAATAGGGCCTTTGATATTACCAGAGCGAAAAGGGAGCTTGGGTATGTTCCTAAAATAGGGTTAGACGAGGGCTTAAGAAGGACCGCAAAGTGGTATAAGGAGATGGGCTACCTTTAAATCCCGTGAACCACGGAAAAGGAGTGAATCATGTGTGGAATAGCCGGTATCGTATCCGACGAGCCTGATTTATATAAGATACTGCCTAAGATGGTGTCGTTACTTAGCCATCGTGGTCCAGATGACGAGGGGATAGAGTACCTTAACGGTGCCGCTTTAGGACACCGCAGATTGAGCATTATCGATATAGATGGTGGGCATCAACCCATGTTTAATGCCTCTAGGTCCGTGGCTATTGTTTTTAACGGGGAGATCTATAACTTTCCCATTTTAAAGAAGCGGCTTGAAGCCGAGGGGAGGCGCTTTAAAACCCGCTGTGATACGGAAGTGATTCTTCATCTTTATGAAAAATACGGAGAGGATTGCGTAAGGCATCTGGATGGCATGTTTGCCTTTGCCATATGGGATACGGTGAGGAAGAGGCTTGTTCTGGCCAGAGATCACATGGGTCAAAAGCCCCTCTTTTTCTGCAAAACGCCTTTTGGGCTTGCATTCGCCTCGGAGGTTAAAAGCCTGCTGGCTGGCGGTTTTGTAAAACGGGAAATCGAGCTAGAGGCGCTTTACCACTACATATCTCTAAGGTTCATTCCGGATCAGTTCACGCTGTTTAAGGGAATAAAAAAGCTTCCCGCGGCTCATCGCCTTGTCTATGAAAACGGCAGGGTAACTATAGACCGTTATTGGGAATTCTCTTGTACAGATAAGATGAGTGGAACGGAAGAGGAGATCGCCGATCAACTCGATCACGTGCTTCTTGAGACCGTAAAGGCCCACATGCTGAGCGATGTGCCCATAGGGAGCTTCTTGAGCGGGGGGATTGACTCTAGCCTGATTACTTCAATGATGGCTATACAGTCTGAGAAGCCTATCTCTACCTTTTCCATCGGGGTTAGGGAGGAGGATTTTAACGAGCTTCCATTTGCAAAACTCGTGGCCGAGCAATACAAAACCCAACACCACGAACAGGTGGTTCAGGCGGATCTGATCCATCTGGTGCCTAAGATGATATGGCATTTAGATGAGCCTTCCGACCCATTTGGTGTGGGTGTGTATCTGGTTTCTCAATTGGCGTCAAAATACGTGAAGGTTGTGCTGAGTGGAGACGGAGGGGATGAACTCTTTGCGGGTTATGACCGATTCTCTGGAAATCGCCTTGCGGATTTATACTGTGTGATTCCAAGATTCTTACGGAAGTCTCTAATTAGGGAGATAATCGATAGGGTCCCGGAGAGCTTTACATACAAGAGTTTATCTCAGAAATTGCGCTGGTTAAACGAGATGTCTTTATTAAACGACGATGGTGATCGCTATGCCGAGAGTATGAGCTTTTTGAGGTATACGGAGGAGGCCAAATCACGGTTATTTACCGATCATATTAAAAGGGAATTGGGTTATATTGATTCCAAGGAGAAGATACTGGCCTATTTCAACTCGTCTAACGTCAGTGAGTTGGTGGATCGAATGCTGTATACGGACCTTATGACACGTATGCCCGATCACCTTCTCACGATTGTTGATAGGATGGCTATGGCCCATGGTTTAGAGGTGAGGCCCCCGCTTATGGAGCATAGGTTAGTGGAATTTGCCTCTAGAATCCCCACCCGCCTTAAACTCAACGGTTCCAGGTTGAAGTATATCCTGCGAAAAGTCGCTTCCAGGTACATACATCCCAGTCTAATCACCCGAAAAAAGCAGGGCTTTGGTTTCCCGTTGGCCTACTGGATGAGAGAGGAGTTAAGGGGGTTTCTAAGGCGGGTTGTAAAAGAGTCGCGTTTTATAGAGAATCGGATCTTTAACCATGATTACGTACGTAGTATGGTAGAAGAGCATATCGATGGTAAGAGGGACCATAACTTTAGAATATGGATATTCATGAACCTGGAGATTTGGTATCGCATTTTTATTGAAGGGCAAACGCTTGACGAGGTGTGTGAGTGGATTAATGAATCTGTTAGAGTTGGGAAGGCAAAGAGGTTTTGTTGTTGTTAAGATTGTGAAGTTGCGGCTGACTCGGAGGAATAAACGGTTCTAGCCATGAAACACAGGGTATTATTTGCAGGTATCGACGGTTCTGGTAAGAGCACATGCATGGATTCGTTGATATCGAGACTTCAGTCGAGATACAGCATAATGAAAATAGGCAATTACGATCCCTATTTCTTTTATAGGGGTGAGAAAAGACCTGCCGTTAAATACAGGTACTACAGGATAATGGATTACCTAAGACCTATTGCCAAGAGGTATCATTTCTATAGCGTTTTCTTGATCTGGAACTTTACCTATAAGTTTCTCATATCGAAGTACTTAGAGATTTTTAAAAAAAGCGACATAATCGTTTATGATACCGATACGTTGCTACACCCTGCCGTGTATATCACTTACCACATTCCCTTCACCAAGAAGATAAATAGCGGTTTAAGATTGAGAATCTGTAGCCTGCTTTTTGGATCGAAAAGGAATTTTTCGATATTCTACTTAGATACCGAACCGGAAGTTGCGATAAAGAGGATACATAGGCGTGCGGAAACGGGTGTCGATATACACCCTCACGAGAATATAGTGGATTTAAAGACACTAAAGAGGGAGTTCGATAACATGCTAGAGGTCGCTTCGGAAAATGGGTTTGAGGTTTTTAAGATAAACACGAATGAAAAGAGCCTAGAAGAAGTGGTTAAAGAGATCCACGCTATCCTTGAAAAAAAACTATCGGGGATATCCGATGTTGCTATTGAGGGCGATAGTAGAGTTTAGAATACGATAAGGCGGCTTTAGAGGATGAGATTAGAAAGGGAAACCCAGTTAAATAGAGTTAAACCCGATTTACTCAGCCGTATGGGCGGATGGATCAAAAAGAGTAAAGCGGGATTTCCTATTCGGGCAGTCGTAAGCGTATCGTTATTCTTAATCGTTATATCGCGTGTCGATTTCCATACCGTAAAGGGCCTTTTTGCCCGTACGGAGCCTCTCTATTTCGGCCTTGCCTTATTGATGTTGCTTTCCGACCGGTTTCTCATGGCTTTTAAATGGAACCTCCTCATACGGGTTAAGGAGATTACTCTTTCTATCTGGCAGAGCTTTAGGATATATCTCATTTCAAACTTCTTTGGCATCTTTCTTCCAACTGGGATTGGCGGGGACATTTACCGTATCTATTACACTTCCAAAAGAGAGGGACAGGCGGAGGAAATCGCCGCCTCGGTGTTTCTAGAACGATTCATAGGGACCATAGCAAGTGCGATGTTTGCCGTCTTTGGTTTCATGCTAATGACGGGATTGCATTCTCAGCTCTTGCCTGAGCATAATACGGTTTTGATAGTCTTTGGGCTCCTTATATTTTCCGTGGCCGCATTTTGGATCTCGATACATGAGAAGACGCTGGTCGGTTCGGAATACTTACTTGGTAGGTTGGGGAATATTTGGTTTTTCAAGAAGTGGCTTGAGTGTCAAAGGGCTTACACGGATTATCGAAGGTATAAAAGGACACTTATGGTTTTCTTCCTACTATCGGTAATCGAGCAGGGTTTTTTCTCTATTGCGAACTATTGGGGAGCAAAAGCCATAGACCTCGATATTGGGCTTCTCTATTTTATTGGGATTATCCCGATATGCCAAATCATAATGAGAATCCCAATATCGGTTAACGCCATTGGTGTGCAGGAGGGGCTCTATGCGCTGTTCTTTTCACGGTTGGGTTTTTCCGTTTCCGAATCGTTTTCCCTGGCGCTCCTTATGCGTGTTGGTCATTGGCTGGTAGTGCTTCCGGGTGGGATTCTCTACCTGACTCACCGTGCAGGACAAAATGGTGTACTCAAGTACCCTGAAAGCCAACGGATTGATTAACGTGTATATTAATAATGGTTGGGGGTGAGATTATTTACAGGGATAGGAATCCACAGGTTTTTACCGAAGGCAACCCCAAGATATCTATCGTCATTCCGGCCTATAATGAAGCCGGAAATCTGCCAATGCTCTATTCGGAGTTAATAAAGGTTTTGCCCTCCTTGAATATGACATGGGAGATTATCCTGGTGGACGATGGTAGCGAGGACGGTACTTGGATGGAAATAACGTCCCTATATAAAAGCGATAAGCGGGTAAGGGGGATCCGGTTATCTAGGAATTTCGGGCACCAGTATGCTCTCTTTGCCGGACTATCTCAGGCGACGGGAGAGGCGGTTATTACCATGGATGCCGATCTGCAACATTCCCCCCAAACGATTCCCGTTCTCGTGGATGAGTGGATGAAGGGAAATAAGATCGTCCATACGGTCCGTTCAGATCCAAAGGACCTTCCTTTTCTAAAGAGGATTACATCGAGGTTTTTCTACAGGATCTTTTCGTTTCTAAGCGGTGTGAAAATCGACCCTGGAATGGCGGATTTTCGCCTTCTAGACCGGCAGGTCGTTGATGAGATTGTCGGTCTTAGAGAGAGCCGTCTGTTCCTCCGGGGGCTGGTTCAGTGGGTAGGATATCCGAGTTCCAAGGTCGAGTTTCAGTCCGGTCATCGTTTTTCTGGTGAAAGTAAATACAGTTTTCATAAGATGCTTAAATTCGCTTGGACGGGGATAACCTCTTTTTCAATCGTTCCGCTTCGGCTGGCGATAATACTGGGGTTGATTTCCAGTATCTTTGCCTTCTACCGGTTGGTATATGCGCTCTACATAAAACTCTTTACGGATAGGGCTGTACCGGGATGGGCGTCGCTTACTATAGTGGTGTCCCTTTTATTTGGGATACTATTCATATTGCTTGGAATTTTGGGGGAGTACATTGCACGGATCCTTGAGGAGGTTCGTTCTCGTCCTAGATTCATAGTGAGTGAACGAATAGGCTTCGAGGATCGTATACGAGAAGACCTTACCCGTGAGGTGATCCGATAAGATACGGGCAAAGGGTATGTAGAGATCGGATGATCGGGAAAAAAGCAGAGAGTATAGATGAATGAGATAAAGGTCATCGTTCATGCAGACGATTTTGGTCTTACCGAAGAGGTCAATAATGGCATCTTACAGGCTCACCTCCACGGTATACTCACTTCGACTTCTATAATGGCCAATGGGGGGGCTTTTGAACAGGCCTTAAATATAGCCCGTTCGACCCCAACCCTGGATGTGGGTATTCATCTGACCCTGGTAGAAGAAAAACCCCTACTCGATCCTAAAGAGATTCCAGCCTTGCTGACACAGGAAGGGGGATTCCATAGAAACGCCTTTCATTTTGTGGGAAGGTACTTGCTTGGTAGAATCAATCTGGACGAGGTCAGAAATGAACTTGAAACCCAGATTCAAAGGGTCTTAATGGCCGGAATCTCTCCAAGCCATTTGGACAGTCACCAGCACATCCACATGCTACCCCGTATTCTCGATGTTGTCATCGAACTCGGCCACAAATACGGGATTCCAGCCATCCGTTTTCCCCGTGAGGACGGGGTCTTAAGGAGAATAAGGGATGTCCCTTTTACCCGCTTTACCCAAGCCATGGTATTAAACCTCTTCTGTGAAATGGGGAAGCGCAAGATTAAACAGAAGACCGATTTTTTCTCTGGATTTTTATTTGGTGGTAATCTGAACAAAGAAAACCTCTTACGGATTCTCCGAAATATAAGTCGTAGTGGCACTTACGAGATAATGTGTCATCCGGGGCTAGGCGATTCCAATACGCACTATAGTCATTGGGGTTATCGCTGGACGGATGAGCTAAGGGCTCTTACCGATAGGGACATCTCTGACCTTCTCAGACAAAGGGGGATTCGCCTAATCTCCTACCGTCAGCTTTGCTGATGGTTTAAGCGGTTATGGGTGGATTATAGGAGAGGCTTTGGCATCTAAAGAATTTCGATTTTCCTTTATGTTTATGGCCTATCGATGAAGATTCTACTAGCTGAGAACCGAGATTTAAAAGAATGGGATGAATATGTATATCATCATTCGGAGGGATGTGTCTTTCAGACATCCACATGGCGACATGTTGTGGAGTCCACCTATGGCCATCGGCCTTTCTATCTTATGGCCAAACAGGGCTCGGAAATCCGTGGTGTGCTTCCCATTTTTCTTCTAAATGGACGTCTCTTCGGCCGTGTTATGGCAACAAGTCCCTACGCCTCATCTGGTGCCATCTGCGCGGACGATGAAGAAACCGCTCACGCACTGGTTGAGAAGGCGATACAACTGGCTAGAGAGCACGATGTGAGTTATTTGGAGCTTAAAAGTCGAAGTGTAACAAGATGTACCGAGCTTAAGTACCACACGGATTATCTAAATTACTACATGCCTATTGAAGAGCCACAGATCATGTGGCGCTCTAGGTTGAAAAAGAAGACGAGAGAATCTGTACGGCGGTCGGAGAGATACGGCCTTGTCTTTGAGAAGGGCCATCACTTGTTGGAGGCCTTCTACCGGGTAATGGTAGTCAGCATGCGCAGGCTAGGAACCCCGGTTCATTCCAAGTCGCTCTACCAGAACATTTTGGCCTCTTTTGGGCCTAACGCCAACGTATTTGCCGTTAAATACAAAGATATACCCGTATCCCTTTCACTTGTGCTCTTCTACCGCAAGGAGTTTGTGGCTCTCATTCGTGGTTCACTGGATGAATACTACCACTTACGTCCCAATAACTTTTTATATTGGGAGCTATTTAAAG
This sequence comes from uncultured Spirochaetia bacterium, assembly GCA_964636885.1. Classification (GTDB taxonomy): domain Bacteria; phylum Desulfobacterota_D; class UBA1144; order Nemesobacterales; family CSP1-2; genus CAZWVA01. Next base: position 5,018 of record CAZWVA010000011.1, on the reverse strand, counting down.
AGGCCTATTCATCTGGAGCCACATCGTTTGATCTTGGTCGTTCTCTGGCTGGGAGCGGGCCAGCCATATTCAAAGAATCCTGGGGCGCCGAGGCGAGGCCCCTTTACTATGAGTATTTCCTTAACCGGAAAAAAACGATCCCAAAGATAAACCAGGAAAACCCCGCTTACCAACTGCCGAGACTGGTTTGGAAGCACATGCCGCTTGGTATCACCAGATTACTGGGTCCGCATCTTATAAAGAACATACCATGAATGAAAGACGCCTTGTGGAATTTGAAGAAAGTAAAGGCCGAAGCAGCCTCTGGATAGGCCGTATCGTTAAGGGTTTTATAGGACTCATAATAAGTGTCGCTTTTATTGTACTCACGCTTCGAGGGGTTAATCTTACTCAGGTTAAAACCCATCTCCGGGAGATGGACTTAAAAATGTTGCTTCCCATTTTCATCAGCCTTTCTGTGATCTTCCTTTTGAAGGCAATTCGCTGGTGGTACCTTTTATTCCCGCTTAAGCGTATAGGGTTTAGCCGTATTTTCTCAACTACGGTAATTGGATTCATGGCTAACAATGCCCTCCCCCTAAGAAGCGGGGATCTGGTGCGGGCGCATCTACTGGGAAGACGGGAGGATGTCGGAACCACGGCGATCTTCGCAACGGTGGCTCTCGACCGGGTTTTTGAGGTTCTCTCTCTAATTACCGTCTCGGTGGTGGTGCTCTTTATAGTACCTTTGCCCAAATGGATTTGGGAATCGGTGGTTATTCTTGGAATAGTGCTACTCGCCCTTATCATGGGTATAACGGCTTTTCGCAGTCCACCGGGGCTCCTCGTGAGATGGTGGAAAACCCTGCTTGGCATACTCCCCGACAAGCTCAAGGAAACGCTATCAAAATCCATTAAACAGATTCGATTCGGTTTGGAGGCTGGAAGCGGCAAAGCCCGACTGATCAACCTTTATGTTCTAGCCGTGGGCGAATCGGCAGTCACGGGGCTTCTGGTTTACTACTCTCTAAAGATGACGGGGATTGAACTCTCCCTAGTGGTGATTATGAGTGTAATAATAGCGATGAATCTGGCCGTGCTGGTTCCGGCGGCTCCGGCCAATATCGGCGTATTCGAGTTTGCGGTTATGACAACATTGGAATTCTTCCAATTCAATAGGAATATCGCTCTTAGCGGGGCCGTGGTTCTTCATGCGATTTCGATCATCCCGGTTTCACTCGTTGGGATGATACTATTCATGAGAGAGTGGCTGGTTCCGAGGAAGGGGGCGTTTTAATATGGCAGGTATTCAAAAAAGAGGCTCATGGTTGATAGACCTAGGCTGGATCGCCGGTGTGACTCTGCTTGCTCTTATATTACGGGTGATTTATGGATCCAAACACATCCTTATTTATAACGATTCCGCTGGTTACATCCTACATGCGATGGATATATTCGATAGGGGTGCACTATTTGATCCATTCAAGGGGCCTGGGTACCCGCTTCTTATCGGACTTTGGGCAAATGTTCTGGGGGGTAACTACATACTGGGGGCCAAGGTAGCATCTATGGTTAGCGGCTCACTCCTAGTGGTGGTGGCCTATCTGTTAGGCAAGAAACTATACGGACGATCTGTGGCAATCACTGCGAGTTTACTTATTGCGATTAACACCGCACTCATCGAGGTTGCGACACGTGAGTTGACGGAGGCGACCTATACCTTTGCGATCTTCTCCGCCCTGGCCGTAACGGTCTGGGCGGTAAAACGCCAACATCTGGTGCTCTGGGCTCTATCGGGTTTTTTATTTGGATTTTCTTATTGGGTTCGCCCTGAGGGCTTTTTCTATCTCGGACTGGTTCCGATATTCGCTTTCATCGAACACTGGGTTCAAATGAAAAAACCCGTTTCAGGAAACCTCTCATTACGTGTGGGGGTGTTTTTACTTGCCGGTTTTCTAATGGCGGTTCCCTATATACTTCACATTCATCGTGAAACGGGCGCTTGGACTATAAACGGAAGAACGGTCTGGGCGGCCTTGGTGTTCAGTAAGAAACTGGATAGAACGAGTCTGGAGGGTAAGCTGGCCTATGAAAAAGACCTCTTCAGTCTGACCCCGGATAAGCGATTCACCATGCTTGAGGGTGGGTTTAAAAGGGTTAGCGTGTTTTCTAATTACTCGAAGAATATCCTATTTAAGATGAAAGACATGATTAGGAACTGGATTAAGACCTATGAACTTCTACCCTCGGTCTTTACCACTTTTCTTTTGCTGTTTATGGGAATAGGGCTTTGGCAGTTGAAATGGAGGTTTCCGGATCGCTTGGCTGAGTTCTACTTTCTGGGGACTCTCATTCCATGGGTTTTTGTCTACCCACTCTACGAGATCGATTTTGAGAACCTGACCCCAGTTGTTCCTATCCTTACCTTGTGGGCCGCCCTAGGCATAGTAAGTACTGCAGGGCGGTTCTCCTCCGGATGGAAGTCCGGGCCTCGATCCCTCGTTTTCGGGAAACCGACTTTTGTAATAGCTGTGATTCTTCTTCTGGTTTCTTTCTTTGAGTCTCCACCCTACATCCGTCTAATTAACCATCCCGGTTTCGTAATAAGAAAAGACGAAGACGACCTAGCCAATCTGGAAGTGGCTAAATGGATCCGTGAGAACCTGCCCGAGGATACGACTCTAATGGCACGAAAGTTATTCCTCGGGGCGTATGCTCATAGGAAGATGGTCGTTTTACCCTTCGCCGATTATAAGGATGTAGTTTCTTATGCGCGGCTAAAGGGGGTGGATATCATAATCATGGACGAGAAATTCAAACACCTAAGACCACAGCTTGCCTTCCTATTCGACCAGCCGGGGAAGCTTGAGGATCTGGTTCCTGTATTTACTACACAGAATAGTAAAGGGCAAAGGATCATACTCTATAAGGTCTTACCGGAAGGGCGGAATGAGGTTCATCGGTGATAGTGTAACATCTGTCCCTTTGTGGGTGGATAAGAGAAAACGGATTCTTCTTGTTATTTCAAGGGGGAGATTGATGAGAAAAATAAACGCCTTGGCTCTCTCGTTTGCTTTATTTTTTCTTTTTAGTTGTGGATCAGGGAACGGGACCTCCACTTCGCCTCGATCTGTGGATACGACTACTCCACCGAATTTCAAGGTCGCCTTTATCGGTGATCAGGGGCTAGGCGAGAATTCAAGAGCCGTCCTTCAACTGATAAAGGAAGAAGGCGCTGATATGGTAATCCACTCAGGAGACTTTGACTACGAGAGTAATCCTGATAAATGGGATCAACAGATTAACGATGTCCTTGGTCCCGGCTTTCCTTATTTCGCCTCGGTCGGTAACCACGATGTCAGAAAGTGGTCGGGATACCAGAAGAAACTAAAGGATCGGTTGGATAGGGTTAACGGTGCCTCCTGCGAAGGAGACCTGGGAGTAAAGTCGGCATGCACTTATAAAGGGTTATTCTTTATCCTTTCGGGTGCGGCTACTATGGGCTCTAACCATACCGCTTACATAAGGGATCAGCTAGCCGATAACGGTTCTATCTGGAGGATCTGCTCGTGGCATAAGAACCAGAGACTGATGCAGGTCGGTGAAAAAAAAGACGATGTCGGCTGGGGACCATACGAGGAGTGCCGTAAGGCTGGGGCGATAATAGCTACAGCGCATAACCACGCCTACGCACGAACGCATCTTATGGATGATTTTGAAACCCAAAGCATCGCCTCTACTTCTAATACACTGCGAATCGAAAAGGGTAAGACCTTTGTCTTCGTCTCAGGTCTCGGGGGAAGAAATTTTGAGGATCAAAACGACGAACTCGCCGCAAACAAGTGGTGGGCGGCCGTTTACACCCCGGAGCAGGGCGCCGATTTTGGGGCGCTTTTTTGCACATTCAATGAAGGCGGGGTTGAAAACAAGGCCCATTGCTATTTTAAAGACATAAATGGAAGGATTCCCGATGAATTCTATATAGAAAGCGATGTGAGGTAATTGAAGGTCATGGGAGTGTTTGTAGATCTATGACCTAACTTTAGTTAGTACATTCGTTATGCGTGTCTAATAGTTTTATATGATTTTATAACCGAAGTCCAATTGATTGTTATTTAGTAAAATGTGAGTATCAAATGGGATAAAAGCTAACCTACTAATTAGTTATAGGTAGCGTTAGCGATTCAGTGGTTCTATGAATGGTGGGTGCCAATGAAGAAATCCCTTTTACTGTTTATTTTCATTACATTGGTCTGGGTTTCAGACACCCGTGCTGTTACCTCTACCTTTGAGACACGAATCGCATTTAGTGTAGACGATGCTGAAGAAGTCGCCTCCGGTTCTGTGGGTCTTAAGAGTACGGATCTTGACCTTATGCTAGACCGTGTTGCAACTGGCACTCAGCTAAAAACCGCTGTTGGTATGCTATGGACAAGCGTCCAGATCCCCCAAGGAGCTACAATTACAAGGGCCTATATCCTCTTTACTGTGGATGAAGCTGGTTCTAATCCGGCGGACGTCAGGTTTACCGGTGAAGCGAGTGATAACGCCCAAGCGTTTACCACGGCGAACTTTAATATCACATCGAGGCCGAGAACCACTGCTATAGTAGACTGGATAAACATCCCCTCATGGAATACCGTGGGGGAATCGGGACCGGCCGAGCAAACCTCTGATATTTCTCCCATAATACAGGAAATAGTCAATAGATCCGGATGGGTTGCTGGCAATAATTTGGTTATAATCGCCGAACCTCTCCCAAATAACACGAATTACGGTCCGAGGACGGCCTTATCGTTTGATGGGAATCCGAGTCGGGCTCCGCTTCTCCACATAGAGTATACTACCGATCCCGTACCTACTCCGACCCCAACTCCTACACCGACGCCTGAGCCGACCCCGACACCTACTCCGAATCCGAGCCCGTGTACATCTGATGTGGACTGTCCTGTGGGATTCGTATGTGATATGGTTGGAGGGACTTGCGTAGTTGCACCGACCCCAACGCCAACTCCTACTCCTGCACCGACACCCACCCC
>CAZWVA010000010.1:23282-51792 GCA_964636885.1 uncultured Spirochaetia bacterium | reverse complement strand
ATTTCGTGTAGATCTCGTCGAATCTCTCCATGGGAATCACGTGCCTGAGTTCCCCTAGGTCTGATGAGATGGACTCGATATCGGCAACGTATGAGCCAGACAGGATTATGGCCTTTGCCGATGAGAACCTGAGGGTGGATTTATGTGAGTGGGGAAGCGCTCTTGCGTCAAGGGGAATGGCGGTTGCACCTATCCATCCAACGGAGAGGTAAGATATTCCCCATTCCGGCCTGTTCTCTCCGAGTATGGCTATATGGTCTCCTCTTCCGAGTCCCAGTTCTTTTAGGTATCTCCCTATTCGCTTTACGTATTCAAGAACCTGACCGTAGCTTAGCCTGTATATGTTCTTGTTTCTCGGTATGAGAAACGCCGTGCGGTCCTTGTGTCTTTCCGCACTCGCCTCCAACATCTCTGGAATCGTTTTTATCCCAAGGCCGGATCTTATCGGCTGGATCTTCCTTACGGGTTTATTCAGTTTTTTCACGCTGCGATCCCAAGTCGCCGAGAATTCTGTTTTTGAGGCACTCGCCTCTAATATTATAAATCGTCTTAAGAAATACTCCATCAAGGGGGTTATTCTTAACGGCGTATTTGAGGTAAAATAGGGTCGATGCCCAGGGATTTTGGTACGAGTTCCGGTGTATCAAGGAGGGTATAAAGATGGGTAGAGTCGGTATCAGGGCTAAAGTTACTATACTAGGCGTTTCTATAGTCTTAGCCTCATGCGCCGGAGCGGGGGTGTTTTTAAGTGCGCAATCCGAGTTTGACAGGGGGCTTATGCTTTTTAATTCCGGTAGATACGAGGATGCGGCCTCCCACTTTAAGAGGGCTACTGAGATAGATCCGAAATTCGGAAGGGCCTATCTCTACCTTGGCAGGTCTTACATCAATCTGAAGAGGTGGCCCGAGGCGGTTCCACCCCTTAGAGCCGCCTTTAGTCTGTCGCCGGAGGAGTCTAAGAAGGAGATCGTAGGTATACTGGTGGATGCCCTCCTGGGAGCGGCTGGCTATGAGTTTAATAGGGGGAATTTTAGGGATTCTATCGACTACCTAAGAGGGGTTCTTGAGCTCGACCCTCACTCTTCTCGGGCGAGAGACGAAATGGTTATAGCGCTTATAGCCCTTGGTGGGACTTTGCTTTCTGAGGGAAGGGCACCTGAGGCTATATCCACATACAGCGAGGCCTTGAGGTTCTCTCCAAATAACCTAGATGCCCATATCGGGCTTGCCAATGCGTTTCTAAGTAACGGGGACATCCCAGGGGCGCTTAGGGCTATAGAGACCGCTATAAAACTAGATCCAAATAACAGAAAAGCCCGGTCTCTACTTAAGGGGATGAAAGAAAGGTAGGCCTAGGGGCGGGTAATCCGCCCCCTAGGTTAAAACAGGATCACTTCATACTCATCCCGCCAACAACCGCCTTATTCACAAAACTGCCTTGGCTCTGGTGTGCTCTTACGTCGTGTTCGGCAAGGAGGGCTAAGAGGGGGGCGGCCATATAGTCTAGGCTACGAAACAGGATCCCGATTATCAGCATGAGATGGATGCCGACTTGTGGAAAGATGGATAGAGAAACCACCGCAAATAGTATCATCGCAACGCCGAGGGCGAGTTCCGTCTGTGCGGCGGCTAGTGCACCCAACCCGAGTGGAAGCGGCTTAAACTTGTTTGTCCGGTGCCACGGGGTTTGGGGGGTAAAAAGTCCCAGTATGCTCGCCATTATATACGTATGGTTGAGTGCCCTACTTGCCACAAGTGCCCCTATAGAGTCTTTTAGGGAGCATCTTAGAAAGACCTTGTAGACCAGCCACCATAGGACGAGGCCGCTTGCAATCATGACCGAAGAGGCCACCCACAGAGGCCCCGGAATGTTTATCGCCTCACCGTGTATAACCATAGAGATCACGGTTGCCAGTCCAATGGGGGTGAGCAGGAAGCCTAGCCCGATGTTCAGGTAGCCCAGCCCGTGGTTTAGGTGATGGATCTTCTGTAGGGTCGTAAGGGCTGATGGAAGACCTCCAAGAAAACGGGGTAAATAGAGACGGAAGTGACGCTTGAGTTCCTGAACCGGTCCGTATGTCCAGCGGAAGCGCTGCTTCTTGTACCCAGAAAAGGTCTCCGGTATAAGCCCGCGTCCAAAGGTAACGTTTGTGTATACGGAGGAGTAGCCGAGCGCGTGTATGCGTATGGACAGCTCCGAATCCTCTGTGGCACACCACTCGGCCCAGCCCCCCGCCTCTTCGAGCGCCTTTTTACGGATTAGGCACATGGTTCCGACCGTTAGGGCAGAGTCCCTCTCGTTTAAGCTCGGCATCGTAGTCTCAAAAAAGTATTTATACTCCCAGTAGCACATCCTCTGGTATGTGCTGTTTTCCCACTCACGGTAATCGTGTGGGGTTTGTACGAACCCTATTTTGGGATCTTCAAAGTAGCCTACGAGCCTATCCAAGAAATCGGGTTCGGCCTGGTAGTCGCTATCCATAACGCCTATTATCTCGGCATCGGGGGCTGTGTGCTTAAGTGCGAAGTTGAGTGCCCCGGCTTTTGCACCGGACAGTGGGTCCACATGGAAGAACCGAAATTGCTCACCAAGGCGGCGGCAGTGTTCCTCAACGGGCTTCCACAGGTTAGGATCCTTAGTGTTGTTGTCTATTACGAGTACCTCAAAATTCGGGTATCTCAGGTTTGCTATCGTGTCGAGGGTTGCGATGACCATATCGGGTGGCTCGGAGTAGGCGGGAACATGGATAGAGACCTTCGGATAACGCTTGAGTATGCCGGGAGGAAAGGGGGTGCGAGGCCTCGACCAGTTCTTTCTGCAGAGCACCTCCCACTGCTCGAAGTTTGAGACGAGGCCGGCGAACAACGTAAGAAGGAGAATGGGATACCCGGCAAACATAAGTGTACGTGTAACGGTACTTACCTGGATGGTGGATATAAACCACGTTCCCCAGATCAAACCGAAAATGGTAAAGAGAAGGTTTGTTGCGAGTAACAGCCTGCCGGAAACCGTAAAATCCTTAAGTAAACGGTGTGATATGAAACTAACCACCAACCCCAAGGCCGTAAGGATCAGGGTTTCTAGGCCCTGTTGGGTGAGAAACCAGGTACCCATTGCGGCGATCAGGTTAGCATTGAGATAACCGAAAGAGGCCAGGTGGTTTTGTTCCAGACCTCGGAGATTTTGAACCACGGTGAGTGCAACTGCCACGGCGAAGCAAAAGGCAGAGAAGACAAAGCCGACTGTAATCAGCTCCTCAAGGTTAAACATCTAGTGTATTACCTCCAGAAATGGGTGAATTTATAGCCGAAAGTAGAAAGGCTTCCTTTTTCGGATCCCCTGTTCATCCGTATATGGGATTCTCTTCCCATCCTTGATCGTTCTAAAGATGACTTCCTCATCTCTCTTTTATTAGGGGTTACCAGAAGATGCAAGGTGCATGCCAGAAGGGCGGTTAATTCAAATAGTTAGTGTTGACCAAAAGTTACAAAATCGGGAAATGAAGACGGGAAGGCTGTATATCGGTTCTATGTGGAATAACACACAATTTGCACTGTGTAAAATTGCACACATGGGATTCCGTATGAGATCGGTATTCGAGAAAAAATTTCGCTTGACAATTCGTTTCTAGATATATTATTATCTTAGTTTGATAGCAATAATGATTTTAATATAAATGTCTATAACGAGAATCGATACCCTGTCTGAAAATGCGAAGCTTGCCGGGTTGGCAATCGATATAGCTAAAAAGGCCAAGGAAGCATCCAGGATACTGGCAAGGGTTCCATCCAAGCCCAAAAACCAGGCCCTCTTGTCGATGTCCGAGGGGATAGTCGCCGAATCTGGATTCATAGCCGAGGAAAACAGGAGAGACATTGAGGATGCAAAGGGTAAGGGCTTTTCTCAGGCCTTTATCGATCGTCTGTCTCTTACCCCTTCACGTATAAAGGCGATGGCCGAGGGGTTGAGGGAGATAGCCGCTCTCGGAGACCCGGTTGGTGAGGTGGTAAGGATGTGGAGGAGGCCAAACGGGCTTTTAGTAGGAAAGATGAGGATCCCCCTTGGGGTAATTGGGATAATCTATGAAGCGAGACCCAACGTGACCGCCGACGCCTCTGGGCTGTGTATAAAGGCTGGAAATTCTGTGATCCTGAGGGGAGGGTCGGAATCCATAAGGTCGAATATGGCGATAGGTGCGGTCTTAAGGGACGCATTAAAGAAAAACGGGCTTCCAGAGGATGCCATACAGGTGGTTCCGGTCGTCGATAGGGCGGTGGTTCTTGAGATGTTAAAGCTAGAGGACTATATAGACCTCGTTATTCCGAGGGGAGGGGAAGGGCTCATAAGGTTTGTTTCGGAGAATTCTAGGGTTCCTGTACTTAAGCACTATAAAGGGGTCTGCCATATATTCGTAGATGAAAGCGCCGATGATCAGATGGCAGAGAATATATGTATAAATGCCAAGGTACAGCGACCGGGGGTATGTAATGCGATGGAAACCCTTCTCGTTCATGAGGCCATTGCAGAGGGTTTCTTGCCTAAGATCGTTAAAAAGCTCGAGGATAGTGGGGTTGAGATTCGTGGTTGTAGGCGCACAAGGGAGATCGTCCCTCACGTAAAGGAGGCTACTGAAGACGATTGGTATACGGAATACCTAGACCTCATTCTCAGTGTGAAGGTTGTAAGGGACCTGGATGAGGCCATATCCCACATAGAGAAATACGGCTCGATGCACACGGAGGCCATAATCACTAGGGACTATAGGAACGCACAGCGTTTCCTAAGCGGTGTAAATTCCTCGACGGTTTTGGTAAATGCGTCCACAAGGTTTAGCGACGGCTTTGAACTGGGATTGGGGGCTGAAATAGGCATAAGCACTTCAAAACTCCACGCCTTTGGTCCTATGGGTGTAGAGGAACTTACGACCACAAAGTTCATCATCTATGGCGACGGTCAGATAAGAACCTAAATCGTTTAGGAGGAGTGTGAGTGAAGCAGGGAAGATTAGAGACAAAACCCCCCCTTCATGTCTCAAGGCGAATGGCCGATGTAAGGTCAAAGGGCACTACGAAGTCGAATAACGAGTCCGAAAAAACCCCTTCTTATAAAAAATACCCTATCGATCGGGCCGAGGAGATGAACGGGGAGGATATCTTTATACCCATTGACATTGAAGAAAAGATCATATCCGAGATAGCCGATACCGAATTCGAACTCCAGGTTGATTCCCCTAGAAACGATCTCGTTGAGGATAAGGAAAAACAGTGGACGCCTGACGATGAGTTTAGGCTTCTCCAGGTCTATTTTAGAGAGATGGGAAACGAGCCCCTCCTTACGGCTAGGGAGGAGGTTGAGGTGTCCGCAAAGATCAAGAGGTGTGAGGCAAAGGCGAAGGAGGTAAAGAGGATACTCGAACGCATATTCGATAAGAAGCTAGGCGATTGCTTGGATGATACGATAGCCGAGATAGAGGGGATTCCGAAAAAGACGATAGAAAACAGACTGAGGTTGCTTAGAAAGGGGACGTCGAAAGGGACGAATCTCAGAAACGGGGTTACATCCTATGATGTGAGAAGGTTTAGCGTGCTTACAAGGGCCTATATTAACAGGGCAAAGAGGTTTAAGGAGAGGTTTGTCAAGGCGAATCTGAGGCTCGTCGTAAGCATTGCAAAGAGGTACATGGGAAGAGGACTCCCTCTTCCCGACCTTATTCAGGAGGGCAACGTCGGCCTGATGAGGGCGGTAGAGAGGTTCGACCATACAAAGGGGTATAAATTCTCGACGTATGCCTCTTGGTGGATACATCAGGCCATATCGAGGTCGCTCCTCGATCAGACAAGGACGATAAGGGTACCCGTTTATGTGCTTGAGCAGGCGAGTAAGGTCCATAGAATAAGCTCCATGCTCCATAAGGAAAAGGGGAGAAAACCGCTTCCCGAAGAGATCTCACAGAAGTCCGGAATATCCATAGAGGGGGTAAAGAGGGTACTCGATGCGACAAAGGACGTCTTCCATCTAGACTCCCCCATAGTCGATGGAGAGAAGACCACGCTTCTAGAGTTTATCCCGGATGAAACCGCCCTTACACCCGATTCGGCTGTTGCAAAGGCGATGCTCACTGGGAAGATAAAGGACGCCCTCTCAAACCTTACCTCCAGGGAGGAGCAGATACTTAAGATGAGGTTTGGAATAGGTTATGAAACCACATACACCTTGGATGAGATAGGAAGGTATTTTAACCTCACACGCGAGCGCATAAGACAGATAGAAAAAAGGGCGCTCGAGAAGCTGGAGGATTCGGATATCGGGGGGATGCTGAAGAGCTTCCTCGAATAGCGTTCATTAGGGTGAATGCTTCTTGGACTAAACCTAAAAAACTTCGCTATTATAGACGACCTTTCCATAGACTTCAGAGAGGGCCTTAATATACTCACGGGGGAGACCGGGGCTGGTAAGTCCATTATAGTCGATGCTATAAACATAATACTCGGCGATAGGGTATCGGCCGACCTTATAAAGTCCGGTAAGGAAGAGTCACAGATAGAGGCCCTATTCGATATAGGGGAAAACAGTGTCTTAAAGGACAGGCTCCGTTCTTTCGGTTTCGAAATCGAAGGCGACGAGCTTTTAATAAGGCGTGTTATCTCCCGTAGGGGAAGGGGGCGCGTGTTTATAGGAGGGAGTATGGCCACATTCCCTATACTCGAACAGATTACGAATGGGCTTATAGATGTTTTTAGTCAGCACGAACACCAGACCCTTCTAAAGGAGGATAAGCACCTACAGTTGCTCGATGAGTTTGGCGGACTAAAGGGATCTGTCCAGGAGTTTGCCGAGCTCTATCAGAGGTACAACACGGTTAAGAAGGAACTAGAAGAACACGAAAGGAATCGAAGATCCAGGATTGAGAGGGAGGATTTCTTGAGATTCCAGTGCGCCGAAATAGACGCGGCGGGGCTTCAATTGGGTGAGGACGAGACGCTTGAAGTGGAAAGAAGGAAACTCGCAAATGCGGAGAGACTCTATTCCATAGCGCGGGAGGTCTACGAGGCTCTATACGAGGGCGAGAAATCGGTTTTTGATACGCTTAAAAGGGCAAGCGGCATGATTGACGAGGCGATAGGGATAGATGCGGCCCTTACCGAGACGGCGAAATCCATAGAGAAGGCGATAGTCGAGATTCAAGACGCCGCTTTTATCCTAAGGGACTATGCATCGGATATACGTTTTGATCCCGAGAGGCTAAACCACATAGAGACCAGGCTCCAGGAGATAAGAAGGCTTAAGAAGAAGTATGGAGGGAGTATATCGGAGATCCTTGAAAGAAGAAGGGGTATGGGGCGGGAGTTGGTGGATATATCGAACTATGAAGAAAGGGTAGAGGATCTAGTAACTCAGGTTAAGGAATTGGAATCGGAGACCATAAGGAGGGCCCAGTGGCTCTCGAAAAAAAGACGGGAGGTTTCTGAGAAACTGGTACTTGCGGTTGAGAGCGAGATCGCAAAGGTAGGCATAAAAAGCGGGAGGTTCGTTGTGGATATCTCTAGAAGGGATCTCTCCCCAAGCGGGTACGATAGGGTCTCTTTTCTCTTTAGCGCGAACCCGGACGAGAACCCAAAACCACTTGCTAGGGTTGCATCAGGCGGGGAACTCTCCCGGATAATGCTCGTTCTAAAGGAGATCCTGGCAAGGGTGGAGGGGGGATCTGTTTTGATATTCGACGAGGCGGATTCTGGAATCGGTGGGGCGGTCGCCGAGGCGGTTGGAAGAAAGATCAAGAACCTTTCAAAGAGGTATCAGGTTATCTGTATAACGCATCTACCGCAGGTTGCAAAATTCGCTGATACGCATTTTACCGTTACAAAGACTTTCAAGGACGGTAAAACCACCGTCCAGGTGAGGGAGATAGAAGGCGAGGAAAGGGTTCAAGAACTGGCCCGTATGCTCGGCGGACTGAAGATCACAGAAAAAACCCTGGAGGCCGCCCGTGAGATGCTAAAGGGCTAAGAGCGAAGGGTGCGGGTGATGTTGTCTCTTTATTTCCTAGGGAACGAATACGACGGCGGCAATCACAGTAGACCATAAACCGTTCTTATCCCCGACGGCAGACTGGGTGACGTTCCTGGTTTTTACTGTGTGTCCGCTTATCTTCCATATGTCTTTTTGCTCGTCGTAGCTTTTATCCGGATCGAATGGGGCTCCGAGGATAGTGGCGAGCATGTATGCGGCCAAATCCTCCGCATAGTCTCCGGCGACGCTGTCGGTTTGACCGAAGCTGTGGTGTTCTGAGAGATACCCGTAGTAGTTGGATTTCTTGGGAATCGCCATGCCGACCGAAGCGGCGATTAGACGATGTGGCTCCTGGGTTGCGTTCTCGCTCATCACGACATAAACGACCTGACCGGGTTTAAGGCGTTTAAGCCCTGTGCTCTGTGATATGAGCTTGCAGTTTGGGGGGAATATACTGGATACCCTAACCAGATTGAATTCCGCGATCTTTGCATCGCGAAGGGCCATCTCGAAGCTAGTGAGCTTCTCCTTGTGCTTTCCTACTCCCTTTGTTACAAAAGCGTATCTCGGTACAAACAAGTCTTTGACCTCCGTTTAAACCCATTTTTTTAAACTAAATAATGGAATTTGTCAACAGGTCATCTTAAAAATTCTTAGCCTTATTGCCTTTTGGGTTGGCACTTAAGGATCCGTTACTGCTTCTCGATCTCCGAGACCGTGAGATTGGTTTCCGTTTCTTTGAGCCTGAGCTTTACCCTGTCTCCTTCCTTAAGACCCTTGAGCTGTTCCGGGTTTTCTACCTCGTAGCTCATTATCATCGCCGCCATAAATCCGGGCATCTCGTCCTGGTCTATGATAATGCGGCTCCCTGTTATGAGTTTAAGTACCCCGGTTGCCGCATGGTATTTGGGCCATTCAGGCTTCTCAGAGGCCTTGGTTTCTTGCCAAGACCTTGCCATCTCCTGCTTGAGTTTCAGTATGTCCTCTGCCATTTGCCTTTGTTCCTTCTGTAGTTGGTTGATCTTATAGCCTCCGGCAACTAGGGCGATGACCGCGATCACCAAAGAGATTACCGGTATTGCCTTCATCGTAAGCCCCTTATATCCTTAGTTTTCTCAGCTTCCTCAGATTCTCAATATCGTCCTCCACCCTTTTAAGCGGCGTTTCGATCACTAGGTCTATTCCCTTAAGATGAGGGTCGTTTAAAATCGTCGCAAAACCCTCGAGTCCTATCTTTCCCTTCCCTATATGCTCATGCCTGTCCCTTCTTTCTCCGAGTCCGGCCTTGGAGTCGTTCCCGTGTAGGAGCTTTAGTTTATCTAAACCCACTATGGAAGAAAACCCCTTGAGCGTTCTCTTAACGGCTTCCCTTGTTCTAATGTCGTATCCAGAGGCAAAGAGGTGTGCCGTATCAAGACAGACCCCCAAATCGGGATGTCCTACCCCTTCGAGGATCCGGGCGAGTTCTTCGAATGTACCTCCAATCAGCGCTCCCTGCCCCGCAGAGTTTTCCAGGAGGAGTTTGGTTCTGTGATCGGCCCTATCTAGGATCCTTCTAATCCCTTCGATCGCCCTACTGATTCCACTGTCTCTTCCAAAGGCCCTTGCGCTTCCAATGTGGGTTACGACGAATCTGGCCCCTATAATGTCCCCTCTTTGTATCTCTTCTCTAATCGTTGAGACGGAGGAGGACCTTATTTCTCTTTCTTCCGAGGCCAGATTGATAAAATAAGGGGTGTGAACATAGTAGTCGGGAAAGCCCAATCTTGAACATTCCCTGAGGAACGCTTCAACCGTCTTCCTATCCAGTTTGGATGGAGCCCCTCCGTGGGGAGACCTGGTAAAGATCTGAAAACACTCACACCCGATCTCATAGGCACGGGATGGTGCCTTGTCGATTCCCCCGGCGATAGAGACGTGTGCACCCAGTTTCATCTAGAGACGGTTCGTTAATAAAATACATTTTAATTCCTTGATCTTTCAAGGTTTTGAAGTAAAGGACCCACTGAATCGGTGGTTTATTGGTTTTTGTGGTCTAGGAGAGGAGTTTCTCTTAGGTAGGTTGGGTGACTTTTATGGTACTTGTTTTCTTACGTCCGTTAGGAGGGTGCAATCCGGAAACCGTAGTGAAAGGGATGGTTCACCAGATATTCCGGGATGCGCTTTCCTAATCCGGTTTTTTTTCTTAAAGACCCGCATTCTACCTCCCTATATTTGTCCTTATTATGCGTTACCCTTAAGCCACTTTTCCATCCATGTCTTCGTCTTTTCGGCAAGTTCTCTGCTCGATGTATAGGATACGTACTTGTCGTCCACGTAGATCCCCCAGTAGGTGATCGGCTCGTGGCCCTTCTTCGAGTGCTCTTCTTTTCCGTACCCAACCGGTGACACCTTGCAATCGCAGTTTGGTTCAACTGTGAAGGGGGTTATTGTTATCGTCATCTTATTTACCTCCTAATCGAATGCTCTAACCGGCATTATTTGCAAATTTCATGCCATTAGTCCTATATTAATCACTGGTCCAATATTTTCAAGAGAATTAGAAATCTTACATATAGGGGTGCCCTAGAATACGGCACGGGCTTAGATATTGAGAACGTCCAAATAGGGTTTATCTTGGGTCAAATATCGCTATTGGTTTCCGTCTTAAATGGGAACGGTTTATGGGGTGTTCCACAGTCTTGGGTTTAGTCCCCTGCCTTCTCGACCCTAAATAACCCAATGTAGAAGAGGTAAGAGAGGACGAGTCCTATAACAAAGCCTATAGCCGTTGAGGAGGCCGAGATTATAGTGGAGGTCGTGATTATCATAACAAAGTAATCCGTTTTGGTCCTTATGTCTCTTGTAACAATGGCAAGTTCCATACCTGAAAAGACGAGGAGCACACCGAGGACGCTCTTCGGATAAGAGGCGAGAACCGAAAGGGCCGCTCCTCCGAGAAAAAGCCCAAGGAGTATCTTTACCACTCCCAAAAACACCACACTCCCACCGGTTCTTGCCCCGAATCTATACTGACCCGCAAGCCCACCCGCTCCATGACACATGGGCATTGCCCCGAACCAGCACCCTATGAGGTTCATAAGCCCAACGCTAATCGAAACCCCTCTTGTGCCAGCACCCTTCTTTGGAAATAGATCCCAAGAGAGCGCACAAACCGCAATCACGGAGTTTAGTGTTGTAAGAGGCACCTGAGGGATTGCGGCCTTTAAGCTACCACTTATAAAGTCATTCCAACTCAGGTTAACGAGGTGTGGTATGTAGAGGTCAAGCCTTAGACCACTAATCAACTCTGGTGACTCTAAGAAGAGGGATAAAAGCCCGAGGGAAAATACGACGAGTGCCCCGGGGATTCTGGTACTAAAAAAGAGGAGTAAAACAACCATCCCTGAGACTATTCCCATGGATATACTGTCGTATCCAAAGAGATGGCCAGTGCCTAGAACCATAGAGAATCCCTTTATCAGGAGTTGAAGCCCTATTCCAAGCTGTAGGCCCCTTACAACGCTTAGAGGGATTATCCGGTTGAATAACTCGATGATCCCAGTTATCCCGAAGAGGAGTATTATTAGCCCCGTCGCTATACCGGCGGAGAGGATCTCGTTTACCGTTAGCCCCTCATTTATCGCAACGGTAGCGATCGCCTTCATCGGCTGAACGGCCATCGGGATTCCAAATGTTATTCCCGTTACTATGTTGAAGACCCCTGCAAAGAAGAGGGCGCTTGCGATGTTTAGACCGTTTAAGGAGACCATTCCGACGAGAAGCGGGATGAAGGTTCCCATATCCCCCAATGAACCGGAGATTTCATGACGGTTTATGCGAAGCGTTCTTACGTTTTCACGGATCCTTCTTTGCCAGGGTGTGGGTGATCTCCGAGTGGTTTTCTCCCTTGGAACCGTGGGTTTGAATGCGCCCTTGGTGACTCGGTTAAAATGCATAGCGTCCCTTTTTGCTATCCCTGCTTTCGGTCCCCTTAGCCGCCGCTTACGGGAGGGATAAGCGCCACCTCATCCCCTTCTTTGAGTTCCCTTTCCCTTTCCACGTACTCTCCATTTACCGCAAAAAGGATAGAGAAACTTCTATTCCCCGGGATCTTATCTTTTAACCCATCCCAGAGATCGCCTACACTCGTTCCCTCATCGACCTCGATGTCCTTCTCATTAAACCCCAGGGTTTCCCTCAAATAGGCAAATAGCTTTAATCTCACCCTCATCCGAAGAATAAATATACACGATAGTTGAATTTATTGAATCGTCTACCCGTTTGTGATATTTTGGAATAAGCATGGGTAAGGGATCGGGTCGGGGGTAGCAAGTGGATTCTCTGGTTTCGTCATGAATAGGGAAGGAACAAAGAGGAAATCGAAGAAGGAAAGACAAAAGGTCCTTCACGGTCTAAGGAGCAGAGACGTTATCGGGCTTATAGAGGCGCTCGAGGGAATAAAGCTGGATTTCGATCACCTCTACTACTACGAGCATACCGGACTTATAGTCCCGAGTATAAGGAGGGGGCAGGGGAGGGGGATACCAAGGCTCTACTCCATAGAGGATTTTATAGTACTAAGGTGGCTTGTCTCGTTTCAAAGGCAGGGGATCTCACTCCAGCGCTTTCGTGGGGTGATTGGGTTTCTCAAAGAGAAGATGCCGGATGTCCTAAAGAGACCGCAGGATTGCGTCTTGATTACAGATGGTACGAGGATCAAGTTCTTCGACAAGGTCTCTGCCAGGGCACTCGATGTGCTGAGGGACACGGGCCAATACCTTTTCGTCTTCCCTGTCGGGAAGATGATCGAGCAGAGCGAAGAGGCGATAAAGAGGCTTGGGTTTAAGGGATAGTCGGTTATCTTTCCTTTAGTCTTATATAAACCGATTTTCCCCCGTCCTTTGTCACTATTTCAAAATGGTCGGGTAAGGACCGAAATAAGGGGGTCATGGTTTTAAAGCCGTAGGTTCTAGGGTCGAAACTCGGGTCCAGTTTCCTCAAGGCCTCCCCGATCTTTCCAAGATACGCCATCTCGTCTTCCTGAACGACCATGTTAAAGGCCTCTTTAAGGAGGTCGATTAGCTCCTCAGACGCCTCAACCGTTTTCTTCGGGCTCTTCTGTGATCCCCCTAAGGGGGTATCCGCTTTATCGACTAGGTTCTCCGTGTATACGAATAACTCACACGCCTTGACAAATGGCTGAGGGGTCTTTTTCTGTCCTATCCCCATAACAAAAACACCCGCCTCTCTTAACCTCGTGGCCAGTCTAGTATAGTCGCTATCGCTTGAAACTATACAAAAGCCATCGACCACCTTTTCGTGTAGGATGTCCATTGCGTCTATGATAAGCGAACTGTCAGTGGAGTTCTTGCCAGTCGTGTACTTAAACTGTTGTACGGGTTGAACCGCGTGGATGTGGAGCATGCTTTTCCACCCGTTCATGTGGGGACTCGTCCAATCCCCGTATATCCTACGTATTGTAACCGTTCCCCTTTTGGCCACTTCGTGAAGTATATTCCCCAGCAGGTTGGGCTGTGCGTTCTCGCCGTCAATGAGGACGGCTATCTTTAATGTGGGGTCGCTCATTTCTTCTTCTCTTGTTTACCGTTTCTATATAGTTTAACCTGATTTCGACGTAGTTTTACAAGTGCCTTGTTGCAGGGATGTATAAAGAGCCTCTCTGGGTGTCCACACCTAAGGAAGGATAATGGCCTTTAATGACGAGTATTTAGCAGTAATAAGGGGAAAGGGAAGGTGGCGGTATTCGGTATAAGGACTTAAAAAACCCTCGGATAGCGTCATCGTAATGGGATTTGGCAAGCCTCAGGGCATTATCTCTTTACGATACAGCAGGCTGAAGCGCTGGTTCTACCATGAAACCTGGGCTTTACCGATTGATATATTTCGTGTTCTAGATGGTCTTCTACGCGATCTTGGGGTTTGCCTGTATCGGCTCACTGGGTCTTATCGTTGGATATGGGGTAAAACCGCTTGCCGGAATCCTTTTTATAATCGCAACGTGCGTTCAGCGTTGGAATTTTGCCGTAATGTATGTTGATGACGGAATAATGCATCTACTCCTATTTTGGCTGATTCTCCTTCCCGTCGGTAAAACCCTTTTGCTAAGCGAGTGGCTTAATGAAGGAAAGAGTTGCCTCTTAAGATGGTGTCATACCAAGGTTCCAGGGGTTGTGGTGAGCTGTCTTATAGGAAACATATATTGGATATATTTTTTTGCCGGGGTGACGAAGCTCACGAGTCCGCTCTGGCGTGAAGGCTTGGCCTTTTATGCGATTCTTCTCGTTCCCATCTCTAGGATGCCTGATTTTTGGAGACCGGAGCATCTGCCTCTTCTAAAGTTCGTCAACTACGCTGCGCTCATCGTTGAGATAACCCTTCCTTTCTTTCTCCTATCACCCAAGGGTTCCTTATGGAAATGGGTTGGCTTAGTGTTTCAGATCCTATTTAACTTGGGCATCGTTCTTACTTTCAAGATACCATTTGCGAATTTCGCTCTACTCGCTTCACCCGTTCTTTTCTTTAGGGAGGAGTTGATGGAAGTGATCTCACGTAGATGCGGTCGATGTGATCTGGGTCAGTCGAGTAAGATACAGGTATCCTTTATACTCGCTATAGTCCTTGTTGTTTTGGTGTGTATGTCAACATGGCGGAGGGTACCTGTACTTAAAAACGCCGGTTTACCTGTGACTAAAGCCCTATGGACAATCGGTATCGCTCAGGACTACCGTTTATTTGACTGGATAGACAGGATGAACTATCACGTAGACCAGGAGTTTATATTCTATCCTTTGGGCGGTATTACGCCTGAAAGGGTGGATCCAAATACCGTCATTCCCAGAACCGTTCGCCACTCACTTGTGCAGGCGCGTATCTATGATATCTATTGGTTACTACCCATTCCAGATAGGCTGAAGGGAGAATTGGAACGAGACACACGCAGTCGAATAAAAAATCATGTCTGTCGGAGGATAAAAAGAGACGGTAGAGTGGTAATCAAGACGGTTATCCACCGCGTAACCTCGGACAATATCGGATTAACCAAAAGGCCGAGGATAGATATAATGGGCTTCTGGTGCCTTAAGGGAAAGCCAGTTCGGTAACGATTCGGGCTTTACGGTTAGCTTTAAGAGAAAGGACGAGTCCCAGATGAACCGATCATATGGTTCGTCTGTACCTGGTCTATTCATAAGCCATCGGTCTTTTATGTGCTAAAATTATTAAGGGGATTTATTTCGGCCTACGTTCGATTGAAGGACGGGCCGGTGAGTGTATAATGGCCGACCGTAGTTTTGATTTTCTATTTATCGGGGGAGGAATCCTGGGATCATCCGGGGCTATGGCCCTTTCTAAGGGTCTCGAAGAGAAGGGGCAAAGCGCAAGTATAGCCGTGATTGATCTAGATCTCGAGGGGGAACACTCCTCCACGCTTAAAAACGCCGGAGGTGTTCGTGCTACCTGGCGAAACCGGGCCAACATTGAGCTCTGCAAATACTCTATAGATTTCTATGAAACGATTCGGGACGAGGTCCAGTTTAGGGAACTCGGATACTTCTGGATGCACGACAAGGAGTGGTGGGAGGAGATAAAGAGAAATCTCCCACTCTATAGGGAATACGGCCTTCCGGTTGAACTCCATCCCCCTCAGGCTGTACCTCGATTCCTTCCTTTCGTAGATAACCTGGATGGGATATTCGGTCTTTCCATATCGAGAAAAGCCGGACTCATCGACCATTATTCCCTAAGGGAGTACTACAGGAGGGAGGCGCGAAAAAGGGGGGTTAGTTTTTTCGATAGGTGCTATGTAAAAGAGGCAGTCGTCTCTAACGGCAAGGCGACCGAGGTCATCGCTTACCATTTAAAGAAGATGGATGAGGATCCAAGGAATAGGTCCGACTCGATTAAGGCGTGTTTGGTCGATGGGAAGGTGGAACTCCCCAAGGAGGAGATCTCGTTTAAGTGCGGTGTTCTCATAAACACCGCCGGGGCGTGGTCTCCCAGGGTCTCTAGGCTATACGGATTCAATGACGAGCGGATTAAACCCAGGAGAAGGCAGATGGTCGTCATACGTTGTCCAGAGGTTGACCTATCCCCATATGGGATACTGATAGACACGTCCGCCGTTTATTTCCACAAGGATGCGGAAAACATCCTAGCGGGTTATTCAAACATGGATGAACCCTATGGGTATAATCTCGAATTCAGCTTTGGCGGGATGGAGGAGGATAGCCTCTTTGTCAGGTATATCTGGCTTCCACTTTATAGGAGGATAAGTAGATTCGAGAGGGTGAGGTTTATAAGGGGATGGGCCGGTCTCTATGCCGAAACGCCTGACAGGTCGGGCTATCTGGGTAGAGTTCCGGGATTTAAAAACGTATACGAATGCGGGGCACACACGGGAAGAGGGCTTATGATCTCATATGGTGCCGGTGTCGCCCTTTCGGATCTTATACTGGAAGGGAGATTTAGAGAGGAACTGAAACACGCAAGGGACCTGTCAAGGGAAAGGCCGTCAGGCGAGTTATTTGAGGAACTGCATTTATAGAACGATCGGGTTTAATAACTAAAATGGCAAATCCAAAACGAATCCGCAAAGAACCCCTTATTAAGCACGGCACCCCGCCCTACTACGCCTATTTCGAGCACCCCGATGGAAGCTGGTATATGGTTTGGATGACTGAGACCCATCCAAAGACCGAGCGTGGACATCGGTTTCATGTCCACGCGAGTTACGATAAACTGGGTGCCGTAAGGCCAAATCTCGAATCTAGATGGTATGAGCTTCCATACGGTATGAGGAATTGGGATTTTGATACCCTTGAGGAGGCCGCTTCTCACCTATACAGACATAGATTCCTTCCAAGGATAAAGCATGGGTATAAGCTCGTTATGGGAAACGTCCCTTCCGAATGGTTGCCCAAGGGTAGGGATAAGAAGATACCTTGATCTAGACCTCTATCTTTATCGAGTCTCCCTCTATCTGTACCCTGTAGGTTTTTACCCCCTTCTTGGCAGGAGGACCTAAGGCCTCACCGGTTTTTACGTTAAACTCCGCTCCATGCCATGGGCATATGACCGTATACCCTTCGAGTTCACCCTCGCAAAGGGGGCCCCCAACGTGCGTGCATTCGTTATCAATTGCATAGTAGTCTCCATCACAGTTAAAAAGGGCTATTTCTTTCCCCTCTACCTCCACAAGGATTCCATGTCCGGGCTCGATATCGCCTTTTTTGGCGACTTCTACTAGGTTTCCCATCTTATCCTCCTTAATTGGTTTGCCGGAGTTGAGGTGTTTTTATCTATTTTGAGTATAACATAAGGGGCAATCGGTTAGGAAAGGCCATTTGTATCTATTAACCCGATTCTCCGGTCGCCTCGCTCGACTCGGGTTGTGGCCTCTTTCTATGTTAAAATAGACTCGGTCATGGTGAGGAGAAGAGAATCCGGAAAAGAAAACCCGTACACGGACGATACCGTTAAGGTAGCAAGCGTTCAAGAGATCAAACCGGGCAAGAGGAAGGTGGTTTCTGTAAGGGGAATCGAGATCCTCTTGCTCAATCTAGACGGGGAATTTTACGCCGTAAGTAACGTATGTCCACATAAGGGTTATCCCCTTACATACGGTCCGATCTACGGGGATGTGATTATCTGTCCAAACCACGCCTGGATGTTCAACGTAAAAACAGGGGAGTGCATGACGAAACCCTCCTGTCCTATAAAAACCTACAGGGTCTTTATAGAGGGTAAGGCCGTTAAGATCAGGCTCTAGCGATCGGACCCGAATTGATACCCCTCTTTAGGCATCATCGTCCCATCAACATAAACGTTACCCTCTCCGTCTATACCCACCCTTCCCCTCGCGATGAGGTGATGAACCGCAAATGGGAATATACGCCATTCTCCTTCTCTTCTTATCCTGTCTTGGATCTCATCTATGTCCTCCTCCCTAAGTCCCTCAATCGAGATCGGCTGGGATTGGATGAGGACAGGGCCGAAGCGCTCCCCCTCCTTTACGAAAAAGACCGTACACTTGGTCGTTCTTTCCCCTGCCCTTAGGGCTTGGATAGGTGCATCAACCCCTCTAACGAGGTATGGTCTTGTCGTGTCCCCAGGGTAAAGGTTTAGGATTCTATTCCTGTACCTATCTATGAATAGGCCGCTAAGTCTTCTTCTGTAACCTGCAAGGAGGATGAGTCGAGGAGTCGAGACCTCCTCTATGAGGGCGAGTGTAGCCGCATCGTAGTGGTTTCTCGATTCCTCGTCATCCGGCGTTTTCCCCAGTATGTCGAAATAGGATTTTGAGCTCAGGCAGATGACCGGTATTCCAAATCCCCTTGCGATCTCTGCCCCCCTGCAACCCGGGACGTTTGTAAAAACGACTTCTATCCTTCCATAGTTCTTCTCTCCCAATAGTTCCAGTCTCTTCTGCTCCTCATATAGGGCCACAAGGTTTGTCCCGGAGCCTGAGAGAAAGACGGCCACACTCATAGGGCTTCCATCTGGTTCGTGTATCTTTTCTATCTTACGCATACCTCTATTATCCTATCTTACGATGTCTATAATTTGCCTTAGTAGTTTTTTTATGCAAAGTATATGCCCTTAAAGAAGATGAGCAACCTTACTAAGAGGGTTCTTACAGCGGTCTTTGGGGTTCCTATTCTACTCTTTGTCTTTTATAAGGGAGGGATACCATTTCTCATCCTCATACTTGGGATTATATCTGTGGGACAAATCGAGTTCTCTAGGCTATTAAAGGAGGGGGGGATTCGCTCTGAAGCCCTACTTGGGGTTATATCGAGTCTGGTTCTCGGGGTGGCTGCCTACTTCGGATATCTGGAGTTTCTTTCCATTTTTACGCTAACCGTGTTGATCGCCTTTGTCTTGCAACTAAGAAAACGAGAACTCTCAGGCACGGTGGTTGAGCTTGGGGCAACGGTTCTCGGTGTCATATATCTAGGATGGTTTTTAAGCCATGCTGTTCTTCTAAGAAACATATGTGAGAGCCCTGGCATAGAGACCTATACTCAAAAAGAGCAGGGGATAAGGGACGCTGGGTTTTTCTATGTTGTCCTTGTCGTTGCCTGTACCTTTTTAAACGACACTGGGGCGTATTTTGTGGGTAGGTGGAGGGGGAAGAGGAAACTGGCCCCAAGGATAAGCCCGGGGAAGACGATTGAGGGAACGGTTGGAGGGATCGTGTGCTCAATACTTGCGGGAATGGTCGTGAACCTCATCTTTAGATCCCCACTTGAGGATCTCTGGGCCCTTTCTTTTGGCCTTATAATCGGGATCGTTTCTGTATTTGGTGATCTCCTAGAGTCTCTAATTAAGAGGAGCGTCGGGATAAAGGATGCTGGTGGGATACTCCCCGGACACGGAGGGGTGCTAGACCGATTTGACAGCCTGATCGCGGCTTTCCCCGTATCCTACTATTTCGTGCTACTATATTACTGGTTAAAAGGTGTTTCTCTCTAAAATTTGGGGGTAAGAGCCATAATGGATTTGAGATTTAATAGAAGGGGATAGGGTTTCATGATGACTGAGAGAATCCTTTTCTTGGGTATCGGAGAGGATACATATGAGACTTTAAGAGAGGCTTTGAGGGGAAAGCTATATGAGCCCCATTATATTTCTGATCTTAAGAAGGCGATAGATACTCTACACTCTACCTTTTTTAATGTTGCTGTGGTTGACATAACGTCTCCACAGATAAACGGTCTTTTATGCACACAGAGGATAAAGGATCTATTTCCGGATATATTTGTCGTTATTCTTACAGATCCGACCGGGATTGTAGAAGCGGTATATGCACTTAGAAACTGGGCAAATGATTACCTGGTTAAGCCTTTTAATGCAAAGGAGATAGTAGCGGTTATTGAAAAAAACCTGAGTCTTCAGAAGATGTATCTCGAGAATCTTAGGCTTAAGAAGGAGATTTCAGAGATATATAGATATGACAACATCCTTACTCAAGACCCGCGTATGCTTGAGATACTTGAGATGATTTCCCTCGTTGCCGAGACTGACTCTCCTGTCCTTATTGAAGGAGAAACAGGAACGGGAAAAGAGCTTATTGCCAGAGCGATTCACCAAAGGAGTCCCAGAAGGAATAATGAGTTTGTAGCCATTAACTGTGGTGCTCTTCCCGAGGCTCTAATTGAGGATGAGCTTTTCGGTCATGAGAAGGGAGCATTCACCGGGGCAATCCGACAGAGAATAGGAAAGTTTGAGTTTGCTGATAAGGGAACGTTATTCCTTGACGAGGTTGAGAGTATTTCTATGCAAACTCAAGTTAAACTCCTTAGGGCTATCGAGGAAAAGGAGTTTCAAAGGGTTGGTGGCAATGAGACCATAAGGGTTGATGTACGGATTATCGCTGCATCTAATGTGGATGTCGCTCAGGCTGTAGGAAATGGAGAGTTTAGAGAGGACCTCTATTATAGGCTCAATGTGGTTGATATAAAGGTTCCTCCGCTCAGAGAACGCAAGGGTGATATTCCACTTCTCGCCAGGAATTTTTTAAGAAAGTTTAGAAAGAAACTCCACAAAGACGCTCAAACCATCTCGGATGACGCTCTTTCGGTTCTCATGGAGTACCAATGGCCTGGTAACGTAAGAGAGCTTGCAAACGTGATAGAAAGAACCGTGCTTATGTCAAGAACCCCTGTCATCACGGCTGACGATGTGCGTTTCTTAGTCAATCCGACACCTCACGGGACTCGTAAAAGCGATGAGTTTGCTATAAATGAACCCTTACATAAGGTGCGGCAAAAGGCCGTTGAGGCGATAGAGAGGAGATATTTGGAGACCCTCCTTGAAAGATTTAAAGGGAATATAAAGCTCGTTGCCGACCATTCCGGCATGACTCAAAGGGGTATTTACAAAAAGATGAAGAAGTACGGGTTGAGTAAATCCGACTTTAAATAGTCCGTCTCGGTTTTTCTAAGGGTGATAATTAACCGGAGGGGATTAGAACCAGAAGTTCCATACTATTGAACCTAAAGTTCATTGATGCTTTGATTAACATTGGCTAATGCCTTATTGCTCGTTCCTAAGTGACTATTATTATTGGTTGTTCTATGTCTTTAGAATTTTTTCTTCTCTGGCATGATGTATGCTAATCTATCAGTTGGAAAATCTCTGTGAGGTGTGATATGCCAGAGCTAATAGGTAGGGTTGTCACCTTCGATCTTCGTTGTGGAGAACTCAAAATAAAAGACAAACTGGGAAACGAGTTTGAATTTAAGGTTCCAACCATAGAGCTTATAGGGATTGAAGAGGGCGATGAAGTAATGCTAGAGTTTCTAGAAGCAAAGGTAAAATCAGTTACGAAAATCGAATCTTTTAGAAATCAATTGTTTATCAATAGGTAATTTGCACCAGGGTAGGAGCTATCTACGAGGCTATAGAAGGACATGCGGTATCCATAAAGCCTCTAGTGGAGAAAAAAAACGTGGTATACGAACTATTCTCGAAAAGCGAGGTCTTTTTTCTCTATCCTAAACTCATCTCGGAAACGGTTCTTCGAGGAGTAAGACTCCTTAAGGATATGATGGAGGAACCGAGTCATATAGAAGAGAACTTAAGGATGATTAAAGAGGTTGAAGAGGTAGCTGATCAGATAGTCTATGAGGCTGTAACTGTGTTGCGTAGATCCTTAGTTACTTCGACTGGTTGTGACAGTAGCTACAATTTAATCACTCAAATGGACGGTGTATTGGATTACGTTGATGAAATCTCCGAGAGGTTTGTTTTATATGGAATTAACGATGTAACTACTGAGGCAATAGTTTTAATTGAGATTCTAGAGAAGAGTGTTGAGGAGTTAGCAAAATGCATGGTCGCACTTAGGGGTTTAAAGAGTCCTCAGAAGGTGTTCGATACCTGTTATGAGGTCAAACGTCTTAAGGTTAAGGCGGAGAGGATCCTTAGAAGGGCTACTACGGGCTTTCTTACAAACATGGGGGATGAAATCGAGATATTTTTTAAATGGAAGGATATTTATATAGGTCTTGAAAGGGCAATAGATCGTTGTGAGGATGTGGCAAGTATCCTAGAGAAAGCGGTTAGCGGGTGGACCTAGTTCTTTATTTGTTAATACGATGGGAATCAGGGGGGAAGCACATAATTGGTTTTAATAAGGGTATTAGGGGAAGTTAAAGCAATAGACGATAAGTATGGGTTCCTGAATATAAAAGATGAAAGAGGAGCATACTACACGATTAAGGTTGAGGCGAACCAGATTACTGGAATTTCATTAGGGGACAGAGTTGAGATCGAGATCGAATGGGCTAGGGGTAAGGCTAGCTCTATTAAATGTTTAGATAAATAGGAATGGATCTTTAGTTGAAAAAAGAGGTATAAAGGTATAAAGTAGCAAAGAGGTGCCCTTATAAAGAAATATCCTCCCTGCCTGAGAAATCCAGTACAGAAGCAAGTGGAGAACTCGTTACAGGTGAACATGATCTAATAAGGTTCTATCTGCATGACCTAGAGGTACTATTTCACTTGAAACCCCTATTGAAGACGAGGAGGACAACAGCTTGTGGACGTTATAGTGGATACAATCGTAGTATCTATACTTGAAGCCTTAGAGACGAAGGAGCTTAGGGACATTTGAAGAGGTGAGTCGGGAGTTTCAGGTTAGCGGAGAAAGAATCGGGCAGATTAAGGTAAAAGCCATAGAAGCTAAAGTGTTCAGATAGTAGTTATGCTATGAGACTAAAGAGCTATGTAGAGAAGAGATAGTTGTTTTATCGATACTATACAAATATCATGAGTTACCCTCCCGTCACGTGATGGATTTGAACTAAGGGTTCCCTTTTTGAACAAAAGGTTCGTATCCGAACAACCGTATCGAAACTGGATTCTCCCATAACTCTCCATAATCACATAGGAATCTTCTAGACTCAGCTTTACTTAATCCTTGGCATGTTTGATGCAATTCTAAAACCGTCGCTATGACAGTACAAGGAGGAATAACGTGACTGTTAGAAAGGTAAAGGGTGAAGTTCTTTGGTTAGATATCAAAGGAGGGTTACTTAATGTCAAGGATGCAGAAGGTAGTGTTCATATAATTAGAGCGATGCCAAGAAAACTCAGAGACGTAGAAAAAGGGAGCAAAGTAGAGATAAAACTAAAGAGGAGTCGAGTTGAGTACATTAAGAAGTGGTTGTCTTAATACGACTTTTTAGAAAAGAGGGTAAAAGGTTTATCATGTCTCTAGCTACTGGGTTTGTTTGGCTCTAAATAGCAGGTAGATTAACGCAAGCCCTCTACTTAAAGGGGAGGAATGAAATGAAAAGAGAAGAGGTAGGAGAATGCCGCTTTTGTAGAAGGCCAATTATGAGAGGCGAGTTTCAAGATATTCACCACGATGGTAAGATGGCTTGTATCAGTTGTTATATTAACCTTAATGACACGCTTGAGAGAATACAGAGGTATTGGTTTCACTATCACTATGTTGTAGAAAAGGGGTCTCTATAAATCACTTCTTCTTGCTCTCAAGGATTAGGCTCTTTATGGTTTCATCTCCGAATGCGTTTTGGATGGCGGAATCCAGTCTCTCTATAACGGCGTTGACTTCAGGAACGATGTAAAGCCTGTTTTCAACGGAGAGGTTTCCTTCCTCACCGTCTCTTGCGGAGTCTAGTACGTCTTTTAGTTTTATGGTCTCGATGTCCCTTGCGGGCAGGTAAGCCGGGGGATCGTCCCCGGTCTCTATTATCAGTCCCTTGTTCTCTAACTGAGAGAGGGTGCTCTCAATGGGCTCTTGTGGAAGCCCCAGGCGCTCTACCAGGGAGTCCAGTGTCCACCTGTCCTTATCGTGATAGAAGTTATAGCCTATAAGAAACATGATTAAAAGAGAGAGCTTCTCCCTCATCCTGCTGCTTAAATGGAAGGCCTCTTTCCTGAGGGTAAGAAACCTTAGATTCTGGTAACAGAATGAGATCTCTGCCCCTATGAGGAGTATGAGCCAGTTAAGGTATAGCCATATCATAAAGAGTATGATTACGGCGAAGCTGGAATAGATCGCCGGGTATCTCGTAGATGATGCGACAAACGAGGCAAACGCCCAGCCTGTGGTCTGCCACATCACGCCCGCTACCACACCTCCAAGAAGAGCCGATCCGAGCCTTACCTTCGTGTTCGGTATTATCATGTAAATAAACGTATGGGCGATGCTAACAACGATATAGGGAATGAGCTTCCCCCCGTAGTATACGGCCGTCCCAAGGGGTTCCATGGAGATGAGCTTCTGTACAAATGTATTGCTCATAAGGGAGGCGTTAAGCCCTATTGCGGTAAACATGAGAATCGGGGCTATTATGAGTATGCTTATATAGTCACTCAGCCTCCTTACAACGCTTCTTCCCTTTGCCACCTTCCAGATGCGGTTTAGGGCGTCTTCTATCTTCTGGATGAGCGATATGACCGTGTAGATGAGAACAGCAAGCCCCAGGGAGCCGAGAACTCCTACCTTCATGTTTCCTACGGATTCCAGTATCTTCTTGGCTATATAACTTCCCTGGGGTCCGAGTGGGGAGAGGAAGTTGTAGAGGAGCGGTTCTAGCTGGTTGTGCACTCCAAAGGCCTTTAGTATTGAGAGGCTAAAGGCGAGCAGCGGAACTAGGGAGAGCAATGTGGTGTAAACGAGGCTCATCGCCCTTAGGGTGAGCTCTCCTTCTGAGAATTCGCGGGCGGTTACGTAAATGAGCCTAATTAGCTTCACGAAGAAGGCTCTGAACCCGCCGAGTGAACCCGTATCTATATACCAGAGCTCCTTTCCCAGGAAGTCGTTTAGCCTCTTAACCGGGTCTGTCATATATTCTTTCCCATTCATATTCTATCACCTGGAACGGGAAGGAAGAAACCCACTTGAGGGTATTGATCCGAAGACGGAACATCTTATGTGAACTTGGGATATTCTATCAAAAATTGCAACCCTACCTCTTTTAAGGTACTTTACCGAATCCAAAACCTTAATATTCAAGGGCACGATTCCAGGTGGAAAGTAGCGAGTTAGATATTATCGTAGAGGATGTGACGAAGTCATTTGGAAACCTTAATGCCCTAAAGGGGGTGGACTTAAGGGTTAAAAGGGGTGAGTTCCTAACCCTCTTTGGTCCGAATGGGGCGGGTAAAACGACACTCATAAGGCTCCTTGCCGCGCTTACAAAACCAACCTCAGGAAGGGTAATTGTAGCCAATCACGATATAAGGAAGGAGCCAGACAGGGTGAGGGGGCTAATAGGCGTGATATCTCACGACCCATATCTATACGAGAACCTGAGTGCGATGGAAAACATGAGGTTCTTCGCCTCGCTCTACGGGGTTTCTCAATCGGAGAAGAGAAGCCTTGAGGTCATTAAGCAGGTCGGGCTCGAAAGCAGGATGCACGACCTTGTAAGGACGTTTTCCCGCGGGATGAAGCAGCGCCTTGCCGTTGCAAGGGCGATAGTACATGCCCCCAGGATCCTTCTTCTCGACGAGCCCTATACGGGTTTAGACCAGCATGGGGTGAGGGTTTTTGGTGAGATGCTAAGGTGGCTTAAGGAGGAAAAGAGAACCATATTCATGACGACACACAGCCTCTCAGAAGGGCTTGAGATGAGCGATAGAGTCGCAATCCTAAGCGGGGGAAGGATCGTTTACGAGGGTGACGCCTGTGGGGTTGAGCTTTCGAGTTTTAAAGAGCTCTACCTTGAAAGGGTGGGGGGTTAGCTCTTGTCATGAAAAAGATATGGGCGATCGTCTGGAAGGATGCGATAACCGAGCTTAGAACGAAGGAGCTTTTCTCCTCCATGTTTACATTTGCTCTCTTAATCATGGTTATATTTAATTTCGCCTTCGATTTCTCTTCGGAGCTCGTTCCGGCTCTGGCTCCCGCTATACTCTGGGTGGCTTTTACATTTGCTGGGGTCTTGGGTCTTAGCCGCTCTTTCGCGCTCGAAAAAGAGGGGAACTCCGTTGTTGGCCTTCTCCTCACTCCCACCGATAGGAGTCTAATATTCTTTGGAAAGATGATAGGGAATACGGTCTTTGTCTTTATAGTCGAGCTTATGGTTCTTCCCATGTTTGTCCTGTTTTTCAACTACGACTTGGGTCAGGCCCTTCTTCCTCTACTACTCATCGTCTTTCTTGGGACGATCGGGTTCGTTTCTGTTGGGACGCTCTTTTCTGCTATGGCCCTAAACACGAGGCTCCGTGAGGTGCTCCTTCCGATTCTCCTCTTTCCAATCGTCATTCCGGTGATCGTAAGCTCTGTGAAACTAAGTGGTGCCGTCCTCGGTGGAAAATCCATTAGCGAAGCGGGGGCCCCTTTACGGATTCTCCTCTCTTTCGACCTCATCTTTGTCGTCGCCTGCTCGGTTGTTTTTGAGTACGTGCTTGAGGAATGAATGGGGCAAAGAGGGGAATCCAAGAATCAGTGAGCCATTCTCCTTAGATGTTCTTCGTCGAGGTAGCATAGCGGATCCGTTTCAAGGAAGTCGCCCGTTATAGCATATGCCCTTGCCCTTGACCCGCCACATATAAATCTAAATGGACAGGCCCCGCATTTCCCTTTAAAATTGTCTGGATTACGCAGTGATAGTAAGGTTTCGTGATTATTGTACACCTCGGACAGTTTTTTCTCCCTGACGTTTCCAAGTGGGATTGGAAGAAACCCCGAGGGATAGATATCCCCCTTATGGGAAACAAAGATAACACCGTTACCGTCTCTAACGCCTAGTCCGATACTCCTTCCTTTTTGAATGATCTCTTTCAGGTTTATGGTCTTTTCACTCTCCTTCATGATGGAGAAAACCCTATAGAAGGGAGCTTCTGTCGTAGTTATCCGGAAAGGGGCCACCAGTGATTTTTCATATAGAAACTGAAAAAGGGTTTCCAGTTGATGGGAAGAAGGCATCTTAAGGTTTATGCCTCTTCCAGTAGGAACGAGATGGAAGATCGACCATCTCCTAACAGGGGGTGAAAACCTTGAGGATAGGAGGTTATAGATCCCTTCTATTTCTGAAATGGTTTCGCTAGTGCATGTTGTGTTTACCTGAACGGGTATGTTTAATTCTTTAGCGTAGCTTAGGACACGCATGGAACTTTCAAAGGTTCCATCCATCCCTCTAAAACCATCCTGGGATCTTTGGGTTGCGCCATCAAGGCTTATGCCAAGGGCGTATATACCAAGCCCTTTCATCCTTTTTATTCTACTGTAAGTGGCAAGGGGAGAGGTCGTGGGTGTGACACCGACCGGGATTTTTATCTCTTTTGCATACGAAAGAATCTCAAAAAGGTCTTCCCTCTTAAGAGGATCTCCTCCGGATACGATAAGATGGGAACCCAGTTCCTTCACGTCTCTTAGGAATCCCTTTATCTCATCCGTACCCATCTCGAGAGGACTCCTCTCCGGGACGGCCTCCGCCCTACAGTGTTTACAGGCAAGATCGCAAGCAACGGTGATCTCAAAGTATACGTTTATGGGTTTTAAGTAGAAGAAACTCTCCCTATTCCAGATTCCTGTCATTTGCCACCTAAATGAGTGGATCGTAGATTCCTATTTGGCTCCTTTCGTTCTCCCGTTTGTATCGCCTTTTTTCTCCTTCCACATGAGTAAAGGATGCCACTTGACTCTACGGCCCTCCGCCATGAACCAAAGTGGTAAGAGGCCGCCGAGATTAGATCCGTCATCCCTTCCCTCTTAATGTCCTTTGGTCTTAGGCTTTGGCCTTTAAGGCATAGCCTTTCTATCTCCTTTAACACCCTTTCCCGTGACCACTTCTTACGGTTTCTAGCCGCTTCGTAGTCTATCCCGGAGGCCTCTAGTGCCTTCTTCCAGGAACCAAAGATCTTCCTCGCCTTTAGATAAAGCCTCGGATACTCCTTGGCCACGTTGGAGGGTTTTAAGTGGCCGTTACTGTAGAGTGCGTATATCTCGTCCCTTATCCTTTCTTTTAGTTTCTTCACGTTATATGGTTAAGCAAGTCTTATACCATTATGTAACCCCTTGTAAAAATTAAGAGTTTATAAGAGAGTCAAACTCGTAACTGTCCGAATTTCTGACGACTTACGGTGGTTAAATCAGAACCCTGGGCCGGTGGAACGGGATGATATCTAGTGGTGCACGGATTAAAGGTCTTATCACTAAAATTGCCCCTTGACTTAAGAGACCGTTTGTAGTAAAAAACCATAGAACCGTCGCTAAAGGAGGATAGGAATATGACTTTCAAATGCAGGTCATGTTATAAGTATAGTCTTATTCTTCCCCCTTTTATTTCTATACTTCTACTTATAGTAACTTCTTTTGGTCTCATCGGTGGGTGTGGTGGGGGAGAGGGTGGTGGGGGTGGAGTGGTTCCTCCTCCAACGGCTACGGAGAATAGGCTTAATATTGAGATCTTGGATGCGATAGTATCCCCTGATAGGAGGCCGGTTGTAACCTTTAGGCTCACGGATGATAGGGGGGAGCCTATAGGTAGAGACGGCGTAAGAATGCGGTGGATA
>CAZWVA010000010.1:0-23260 GCA_964636885.1 uncultured Spirochaetia bacterium | reverse complement strand
GGATAATCGCCAGGATCGAGAGAGGGGAAGAGGAGTATTTCGACTATATTACCAGGATTCAGACGAGCCCTATTACGGGGAAGTCGGCCGTACAGGCCGATTTTGAGGATTCAACTGCTGGCACCTTTGAAGACCTCGGTAACGGCGAGTTTACCTATACCTTTAACAAGGTTCTACCTGAGAACTTCGACAGAAACGTAACGCATACGGTGGGTGTTTTCGCGGATAAAACCATAGGAAGCCAGACGTTTGTCTCAAATGCCACATTTGACTTTATTCCGGCAGAGGGGAGTAGTTCCTCCACTCGTAGTGACAGCGGGGGCGAGGCAACGGTTCGTGGTGCCGTCCGAGACATAGTTCGAACGGAGGCCTGTAATACGTGTCACGACCCATTGGAAGCCCATGGCGGCTTCAGAAGGGACGTTAAGCTATGCGTTTTGTGTCATACGACGGAGATAGTTAATCCAGATAGCGGTGAGATAGAGGAGCATGTTGACCCTGACACTGGCAACAACATAGGTTTTGAGATCCTTATACACAAGATCCATAGGGGGGCGGAGCTTCCGAGTGTTCAGGCCGGTACACCTTATGAGATTGTAGGTTTCATGCAGAACGTATTTGATTTCTCAACGGTCGAGTTTCCCCAGGATATAAGGAACTGCACCACGTGCCATACCGGTGGAACGCAGAGCGAACACTTCAAGACGGAGGTCTCTAGGGCCGCCTGTGGTTCCTGCCATGACGACGTTAACTTCGTGAGCGGGGCGAATCACGGAGGAGGCATACAGCTTAACGATAATAACTGCTCAGGCTGTCACATCCCGTCTTCGGGAAGGGAGTTTGACCTCTCTGTCGAAGGGAGTCATACGATCCCCCTGAAATCGGCACAGATCCCAGGAGTGAACTTTGAGATAGTTGGGGTCGAAAGCGCGGAAACCGGAAGTACCAGGGTCGCACCGGGAGAGCATCCGAGGGTGACATTTAAGATCACAACGAACACGGGAGAGGTGATTCCACCCTCCGAGATGAACTTCTTGAGGCTGACTCTCGCCGTACCGACGGCCGAGTATTCTGGTCAGGACTATAACGGCGACGGGATAATAGTGTCTGGGGATCCAACGAGCCCCTGGACTCCCGGTGGTGAGAATTACATACAGGAGGACCCAAGACAGAGTGCCGTGGGGCCGGATGCATCTGGCAATTTCACCTATACGTTTAGGGCTATAATACCGAATGTGGTCGGTGGGAGCGGTGCCGTGGGGATCGAGGGATATAAGTGTGCCACCGTTCAGGGGGCAAATCAGAGGAGAGGCGGAATAGACTGTACGGGTACAAAGGACATAAATAAAAACGGTATAGAGGATGTGGGGGAGGTGTTTAATGAGGTGCGTTTTGCCGGGCACAATGTGGTCTTCTATTTCCCCATAACGGACGCAGATGCCGTCCCGCGGCGCCTTGTGGTTGATACATCCACAAGGTGTATAAGCTGCCACGGCGTGTTTTCGAGGGACTTCAGTGTCCATGGAAACATTAGAAACGATAGCGAGTACTGTGCCCTCTGCCATAACCCCTCTCACGATACACTCAGTCGCCAGCTCCCTCCCATTGGACAGGATGCCCTTACCAACTCACTCGATTTTAAGGTCTTTATACATAAGATCCATAGGGGTGAGGATTTAACCAAGAAACCTTACCTGCTCTACGCCCCGCCGGGGGGGACATTCCCCAACCAGTTTGAGAGGGCGACCGATTTTAGTGAGGTGAGGTATCCAGGCAATGTAGCGGACTGCGAGGCTTGCCACCTGCGCGGGACAAACGCGCTTGTTCCGGGGCGGGGTGTTTTGGGTGATGAGGTGCTCCCATCCGTTACACACGTGTTCGAAAGGGGGCTCACTACGAAGGAGATCAAAGAGACCTTATTTACTGAACCGGTTATATCGGTCTGTACCTCTTGCCATGACAACCTAGGTGTAAACGAGGCCGGGGACGAGCTTACGGGGGAGAACCACCTTGGAGGACCACAGCCGGAGAGCGCCTGTGTGGACTGTCATATCGCCGGTAATCCGCTTGGAGTGGAGGAGGTACATCTACCCCCGCTTCCACCTGAGGAGCGTATCGGTCGTCCACAGTGAAATAATAGGGATGGAAGAATAAATGAAAAGGCTCCTCTTCTTTGCTTTTCTCTTCTTTGCTCTTCTCGGTTGTGTGGGCGGTGACGACGAGGGGCAGGATTTCGGGAACCTATTTGAGGGCACAGACGGATTGGTACTCACTCAGGAGGAACACCCGGATGGCTGGGGGCGTTCCGACTGTTTTGCATGTCATCCGATAACCGAGATCCATAGGGTGGATAGAACCGGAGGGCTCCTTCCCTTGGAGGATATACAGAGATTCGTTAATCAAGAGGGGCTCGATAGCTGTCCCATATGTCACGGAGATAACGGAGTGACCGAATAGGGTGAAAAGGACATTTGCCATTGCGAAAATCCTTATCCTTCTATCTGTATGCATGAACGCGGAATCCTCTTATGGTGAAAGCGGTGGTCAAAGCGAGGTGATTTTGCCAAGCACCATGGGGTTCTTCGGGAACTTCTATTCCGTATTTCAGGCAAATAGCCCTTTAATCCGCCCAGACGGTGACGAAAAGAAGGTCTATCCCCTTTATCAGTATATGGAAGTAAGCGGCGTGAGTCCTGATGGTCGAGTCTCGTTTAACGGCTTTTTTAGGGGAAGGGAGGTGTTTAGCGGGGAAGACAGGACGCTTGATGTCTATAACGCCTTCTTTCAGTTTAATAACACCTCAAGATCGTTTGAGCTACGCCTAGGGAGACAGATAATAACGGAGAGCTTTAATTTCTTTCTTCTAGATGGAGGACTCGTTAGGTTTACTCCCGTAGAAGGAATCGAGCTTGTCGCCTATGGCGGCTATCAGGATAAGGACGCCCAACCAGACCCGGAGGAGCCTCTAGAGAGCTCTACCGTGTTTGGTTTCAAGCTCAAATCCGATAGACTCCTCGGTTCAATCGTCTCTATCGGGTATGAGTTCTTTAATCCGAATGACTTCTCCCCAAGGCATCTCGTCAATTTCGCATTTAACAGGGTGGTTCCCTTTACCAAATACGCCGATATATACAGCCGGGCTGAGTTTGATATCGGACAGGGAAACCTCGCCCTCTTTACGGTTGGGGTCGGGGTTACCCCTCTTAGTTCGGTTCACCTCAATCTCGAATACGATACGTACAGGCCGGACGATGAAAGGGACAGGTTTCTTCTCGATGCCATTTTTGATCTCTTCTCCATAAGCCGACTCCACGAGGCGAGGATTGGGGTTACGTACATACCGACCGGTTTCCTTGAAATCTCGTCGAGCCTTTCTTATGCTAGATACGACGTATTGGACGGAACCTCGACCAATGGGTTTATAGCCAAGCTGGGGCTCTCCTGGGACTTCTGGCGAGAGATCGGTCTCAGGGCGTTTCAGGGGCTCTATTTCATTGACGGTCGTAATGATGATAGGGCGGTGGGCTTAAATTTTGGAATCTCGGAGGAGATACTAAGGGGACTCGATCTCCAGTTCTCTTTCGCCTACGCCCACTTTGAAACGATCACGAACAAGGATGGAAACGCGTTTAGTCATATAATGGGAGTTCAGTACCTATTAACGAGGAACCTGGTATTAAAGGCCGAGTTAGAGGTAAACACAAATCCCGATTTTAATAAAGATATAAGAACGAACCTAGGGGTGAGCTACTATTACTGAGAAACGAATCATCAAAGGCCTTTTTTGTATTATGGCGATCTTCCTTGCCGTCTTGTATGGGTGTCATACCCGAGATGGCGAAACCGAGTGGGGGTGGGGAGCCAAACGGCCTCAGAGGATACAGGATACCTTCTCACACGAGGTGCATAAAAGGGTCTTCGAAAAAGAGGGCTTTGGTTGCCCTGTCTGTCATACGATGGGTGTAGAGATTCCAGAGGAGAAAGAAGAGAAGATGGTCGAGATCTCTAGGGAGGCCTTCTTCCCTGGGAAAGAGACGTGCCATTTCTGTCATTATAATCCAAGGGCCGGTAACAGAGCCCCGAGTGAATGTGGGATATGCCACTTCAACCTCCGCGAGATCCAACCTGCCAATCACAACTTCGACTGGATGGCAAAGCACGCCGTCTTTGCCAAGGCGGACGTCGAGGATTGCGAGAGCTGTCACAGCCCCAGGTTCTGTGAGGACTGCCATAAGAGAAGGGACCTTCCGACCCTTAGGGTTCATGACAGGAATTTCAGGTTTGTTCATGCCATAGAGGCGAGGGCAAATCCGAGGGAGTGCGGAAACTGTCATGAGCTTCGGTCCTTCTGTGTTAAATGTCACGTAGAGGGTGGATATGATAGGTAGGTTAATTCTAATCGTTTTTCTCGTTACCCTGTTTCCGTCTCTACTCCTCTCTGAGGAAGAGGAAGAAGAAAACCCGCATAGAAACATGGTTGAGGATCAAACCGTGTGTCTGGACTGCCATACAAAACTCCCAAAGGAAGGGGAGACGAGCCCTACCTACTTTCTCATTGACCTTCCATCCGAAAACTGCCTTGGTTGTCATTCGGAGACGGAGCACGCTGGTGTAAAGGAGCATGAGGGAAAGGAGGCCAAGCCACTTCCCGGAGACGAGAATGGGAAGATCGCCTGCTTTTCCTGTCACGACCCTCACCCACAGGGGGTTATAAAGGGAAGAGTCGTCTATAACGCTGAGCTCAGTGAGAGGAGCAGGAGGTTTATAGGGCTCGTCGTGATTCCGTACCTTAAGGAGAAGACCGGAAAGGAAATAATGTCCAAAGAGGAAAGGGAGGTTTACCTAAGGCTTCCGGTCGCTAATAATGAGCTTTGTACCAAGTGTCATGAGGGTTTAAACGAAATCAATTGGAGGAGGTATGTAATATGGGACAGGTTTTCAGGGCCGTTTTCTATAGATCCCTTTTCTTACTGAGTGTGCTCGTCCTCTCCCTAGGCGTGGCGTGGGGACAGGGCACCAATCAGGTTGAGGTAGGACGCAAGGTCTTTATCGAGAAGAGGTGCTATACTTGCCACACGGTAAACGCCGAAGCGAAGGTGATTGAGAAGGAGAAGGAGGAATTCGCCAAGGCAAAAGGGGTTGAGGTAAAGCCTAAGGAAGAGGAAGAGGAGGAAGAGGATCAAAAGGTCGGCGGGGACCTTTCAAACGTCGGTAAGGTAAGGGAATCAAAGTGGATTCAGGAATTCGTCCAGAACCCTAAGGACTACTTTAAAGAAGACCCGGAATGCGCCAAAAAGGCCAAGAAGAAGTATAGGAAGAGGTTTAAAGGAACGGAAGAGGAGCTAAGCGCCCTTGTTGCCTATCTCTCTAGTCTCAAGTACGAGAAACAGCAGGAAAAGGACTTTAAGTCATGCTTAAAGGAGTAGGCCTGTCTCATCTGACGGGGGTTTTGGTCTCTGGGCAAGGAAACGCCTTTACGCTAAGTAGGGATATCAGTTTAATAAGGTCCCTGGTGGTGGTACTCTGCTTTGTAGCCATAATCCTCGTCATCTATGTGGTTTTTGTGAGGGGAAAAACCATTATAGAGGATTCCACATCCAAGTGGCTTCTCTTTATAGGTCTTGTGCTCCTCTCCCCTCTAGCGTATCTCATAAACTTTGGCATCTCATTTGAGGAGTCCAAACCCGTTGAGTTCTGCAATTCGTGTCATGTGATGCATGGGTATGTGAATGACCTTAAAGACCCAGATAGCGAGCATATAGCGGCCATCCATTACAAGTACCGCTGGATAGCGGATAACCAGTGTTTCCAGTGTCATAGCGAGTATGGGCTCTTTGGAACGTTTCGGGCAAAGATGTCAGGCATAAGACACATCTGGTCATACTATATAGTGGGATATGAGACGCCGATTAAGATAAGGGGCACTTACAACAACGGTATCTGTCTTCACTGCCACGGCCCTGTGGAGGATTACCAGGACGTTAAGGAGCACAGGGATCATTTAAAGGACATCGAACAAAACAAGCAGTCCTGTTTTGGTGCTGACTGTCACGTCTCGCCTCATCCAAAAGAAGCGTGGAGGAGCCAATGAATGGAGAATCGGGTAGGTTTTGTAGGGCCATAACCGTTGCGGGTTTGCTGAACATACTTGGGTTGATACTCGTTCTGTTATCCCTTTTTATGTTAACCCCAATTACGCTTATAGTCTCCGTTACATTTGGAGGGATTCTGATAGGGGTGGCGCTTCTTATCTACATCTACGTTGTGATTCAGGATCTCAAGATGAGAAAGGTCATTTGAGCCAGAGACGGGTGGGAATAAGCTCGGAAAACGCTTCTCGATTGATTAGCAGAGTCGCCTTAATGGATCTCAATGCTCTCTTTGCTAATGTCAGTTTTTTCGATATAATCTTTTTGATTCCTCTTATCTTTTTTGAGTGAGAGTGAAATACGGTTTATCAAAAACGATGAAACTCCTTATGGGCTTAACCTTTCTTGGAATGATCGCTTCCCTATATGCGGCCTTCCTCTATGCCCCAACCGAGGTGGTTATGGGACATATACAGAGGATCTTCTACTTCCATATGGGAACGGTTTGGGTAGCTACGATTGCCTTTATAATCGTATTTGTGGCGAGTATCCAGTACCTGCGTAAAGAGAGTCGCTTTTGGGATGTCCTCGCCCTTTCCTCCGCCGAGGTGGGGGTTTTATTCATAACCCTCACTATAATAACTGGGAGCATATGGGCAAAGCCGGTCTGGGGTACATGGTGGACGTGGGAGCCTCAGCTTACGACTACGTTTATCCTATGGGTTCTCTATATCGTGTATCTCGTACTTCGTTCCTCCGCGGGAAGCGACGTAAAAAGGGCAAAGTACGCCGCCGTTTTTGGGATAATCGCCTTCCTTGACCTCCCCCTCGTTTACGCCTCTGCAAGGCTCATGCGTGGTATCTCTCCCGTTGTTTTTGGTGGAAGAGGAGGCGGGGTTACACACGAGATGGGTATCGCCCTACTTATAAACCTTGCCGCATTCACCCTTTTATTCCTGCTGATCCTTAAGGAGAGAATGGGTATAGAGTATATGAAGGACGAGATAGGGAGGCTAAAGATCGAGGAGGCTTCGGAGTAGATGATCTACCTTTTTTGGGCTCATGTGATCTTCTGGGTTGCACTCTTTATATACATCTATGGGCTTATTAGAAAGAGCGAGAGCCTGAAAAGGGAACTAGAAGCAATGAAGGGTCAGTCCAAGGAGGGGAGAGTCAACTGGAAAAAGCAGGAGGTGAAGTAGGTAGTGACCCGAGGAAGAATTAAATTCGTTCTTGCAATCGTGGTGGTTGTTCTTGCGCTTTCCTACCTCGTTTACGGTGGGGTGAAGGGTACTATGGTCTATTATCTTACGGTAGAGGAGCTCAAAGAGAGGGCTCCATCCGTTTATAAGGAGAAGGTAAGGGTTTCTGGAAAGGTGGTTCCGGGCTCTATAACGAGGGATATTAATGGGGCGCTCCGGTTCCAGATAACGGATGGGAAACAAACGATAGATGTCGAATACAAGGGTATCGTCCCTGATATATTCAAGGACGGAGTGGAGGCTGTGGTAGAGGGTCTCTATACCCCTCAAAACGTGTTTAATGCGAGCGTTCTTCTTGCAAAGTGTCCTACGAAATACGAATCGGTCGATTCTTTAAAGAAAGGGGAGAGTACCTGAGATATGGTGGAAACGGGAAGCGTTTCTGTTTTTCTTGCCTTTTTTATATCGCTTTATACGTCGATCGCCGCCTTTATTGGGGCGAAGGCAAGGAGGCGTGAGATCGTAAAAAGCGCCGAGCACGGTGCGCTTGCCGTCTTTTTTCTCTTGACCGTTGCCTCCGTATCCCTTGTCCACGCCCTTCTCAGTAGGGATTTTTCCCTCAAATACGTCGCTTCAAATTCGAGTAGGGACCTCTCAACCATGTATACTATTACCTCTTTCTGGGCTGGACAGGCTGGGTCTCTTCTCCTCTGGTCCTGGATTCTCTCTATTTATACAGCGCTTGTGGTGGTTTTAAACCGTAGAAGGGATAGGGAACTCATGCCCTACGTTCTTGTAACACTGGCGGCCGTTTCGTGTTTTTTTACTTACCTTGTGGGTTTTGTGGAGAGTCCGTTTGAAAGGCTTTCCTTTGTTCCAGAGGACGGAAGGGGGCTTAACCCGATTCTTCAGAATCCCTATATGGCGGTCCATCCCCTAGCCCTATACTTTGGTTATGTTGGTGTTACCGTTCCCTTTGCCTTCGCAATGGGAGGGCTTCTAAGCGGAAGGTTAGGGGATGAGTGGATAAGGGGCTCAAGAAAATGGACGCTTGTTAGCTGGACGTTCTTAAGCATCGGACTCCTTCTTGGGGCGC
This sequence comes from uncultured Spirochaetia bacterium, assembly GCA_964636885.1. Lineage (GTDB taxonomy): Bacteria > Desulfobacterota_D > UBA1144 > Nemesobacterales > CSP1-2 > CAZWVA01. The sequence continues at coordinate 14,873 of CAZWVA010000010.1, read as the reverse complement.
GTTGGGCCTATCTTGAGCTTGGCTGGGGTGGGTACTGGGCCTGGGATCCGGTTGAAAATGCCGCATTCATGCCCTGGCTTGTCGGGACTGCGTTTCTTCATTCCGTCATGATTCAGGAGAAAAAGGGAATGCTTAAAAAATGGAACGTGGCTCTAATAATACTCACCTTCTTCCTCGCCATATTCGGGACTTTTATAACGAGAAGCGGTATAATATCATCTGTTCATTCCTTTGCACAATCCGATATAGGCCCCTATTTCCTCGGATTTATCGGTTTCATCCTGCTTTTTTCCTTTGGCCTGTTTATCCTGAGACAGGGTGACCTAAGGAGCGAGAACCATTTTGATTCTATTCTATCTAGGGAAAGCGCCTTTCTCTTTAACAATCTTCTTTTCCTCGGAGCCGCGTTTTCTGTCTTCTTGGGGACGATCTTCCCAATAATCACAGAGGTGCTTAGGGGAGAGAAGATCCTAGTCGGTCCCCCTTATTTTAACCGTGTAAACGTCCCTATGGGATTGGTCCTTATTCTCCTTATGGGTGTAGGGCCTTTAATATCGTGGAGAAGGGCATCAAGGCAGAACCTGATAAGGAATTTTCTCTACCCGACTGTTTTCGGGGTTCTAACTGTGGTCGTCCTCTTTGCTTCGGGTATTAGAGAAAAATGGGCTCTTATCTCGTTTGGGCTCTGCGCCTTTGTTACCTCAACCGTATTTATAGAGTTCTATAGGGGTGTTAGGGTGAGGAGTAAGAGGGGGGAAAACCACGTCGTTGCGCTTTTTCGCCTGATTTCGAGGAACCGCAGGAGGTATGGTGGATACATAGTCCATTTGGGAGTGGTTCTCATCGTGATAGGCATAACGGCGTCATCGGCCTTTGTCACCCAGAAGGAGGCGACCTTAAGGAAAGGGGAATCCATGAGCATCGGTAAGTACACACTTAGGTTTGATGGATTAAGGAATTACACAACCGATGCGAAACACGCTACTGTGGCGACCCTCACCGTGTATAATTCGGATGAGAATATAGGCGTTATGACCCCGGAGAAGAACGTCTACAGATACGAGGGAAACCGAGAGATCAACCAAGAAACGGAGATCGCCCTCCGCTCGACCTTGAGGGACGACCTCTATGTTATCCTTTCTGGCTTCGATGATAACGGGGCGGCGAATTTTAGGGTTCTTATAAACCCCATGGTAAGCTGGATATGGACGGGTGGGGCTGTGCTTCTTCTCGGTGCGATCGTGGCGATGTGGCCAAGCGCCGGGGAAAGGAGGGAAGAGGCTTTTATTAGATACAGTTCGGGAATCTCCAAGGATAAGGCCGTGGAAGTGTGAGGTCTCCTTTACGACTTAAGCCTCTACGATAGATAAGGATTCCACAAGAGGAGAGATATTGGAAAAGGTATTTATCTTGGCTATAGGGGTTGCGGTTTTTATAGCACTTCCCCTTTTTAGGAAGAGGGTTGAGGAAACCCAATTCTGTGAAGGATCTGGCACTGCGGAGGGTCCTTTGGAAGAGAGGCTAAAGAGGCTCGGCATTAAGAAGGAATCCCTTCTTAATGCGATAAAGGAGATCGAGTTTGACTATACACTGGGAAAGCTTTCAAAAGAGGACTACGATGAGCTTCAAAAAAGATACAAGATCCAGGCTGCACTCGTACTAAAGGAGATCGATAGCATCATGGGAGAAATAGATACCCCTAATCTGGAAGAGGAGGTAGAGAGGGAGATTAGGCTCATTCGAGAGTCCATGTCGGTGGGTGAAGACGATATAGAGAAGGAGATCCTAAGGGCGCGTAGATCCAAATCCATCTGTCCCGATTGTGGAAATGAGCATAAAGCCGGTGATAGGTTCTGCTCTGTCTGTGGGAGGAGATTGTATGAGGATAAGGATAAAAAGGCTCAGCGGGTTTAAAATACACCTTATAATAGCCCTTGTTCTCCTGTACGTTGGCTTAATGGGATTCATGGGTATATCACATGCGGTGGATGTTCCGGAAAATACCCCACTCAGTGGAAGGGAGCTTTTTATAAAAAACCGCTGTGCGAATTGTCATACGATTGGAAGGGGGAGATTCGTAGGGCCCGACCTTAAGGGGGTAGAAAGCAGATACAGTAGGGACCAGATAGAGGAGTGGATGGAAAACCCGGAGATGATTTATCGGTCCAAGGGGAAGATGCCAGTTAATGAAGGATACCCACCTATGCCGCCACTTGGCGTTCCCTCCGAGGAAGCGAAGGCAATTGCCCAGTACCTCTTGTCCCTTGACATTGCCTCCCTACCAAGAGCCGAGGGCGGTAAGATAGGGGGGAGGGTCGTCAATAGGAATAACGAAGAGGCGGTCGAGGGTGTGGAACTCACACTTAGGGCCTATCTCGGCGATCGTGAGATGGAGGAGAAGAAGACAAGAACGGATAAGAGTGGGGGCTTCCTCTTTGACGGTCTCCCGTGGAACCGGAGCTATGCCGTGTCCCTGAGATACAAGGGGGCGGATTACATAACGGACAAGATGGTTTTTTATCCGGAAGAGGATAAAAAGACCCTGGATCTACCGGTTTACGAGCCTACGGATAGCGATAGGGATATAGGCGTAAATGCGGATCACATGGTCATTCAGGTCTCTAACGAGGAGATCCAGGTTGCAGAGATCATGGTTTTTCATAATGGGAGTAAGAACGTATATATCGGCAAGGAAAACCAGAACGCTGTAAGAGAGACCCTGGGGTTCGATCTCCCCGAAGGCGCCTCCAATATCCAGCTTCTAGAGGGGCTAAGGGGTGAGAACGTGGTTCAAACCGCAAGTGGTTTCTCGGATACCTCTCCTTTTCAACCCGGGATTAAGAGGGTGGTCTATGCTTATACGCTCCCATATAAATCGGGCAGAAATCTATTTGAGAAAAAGATAAACTACCCAACCCAGGGGTTTATTCTTCTAGTCTCAGATAGCGGAGCGGATGTGAGGGTAGGGGGGCTTACCGGAGGTGACCCTGTAAGTATAAACAATGAACGGTTTCTCAGATGGACGGGGACGAAATTAAAACCGGAAACCAGGATAAGAATAGAGATAGGTAAACCCATCTTAAGCGGCGACTCTCTTAAGTGGGTGGCGTTTGGAACTGTACTCGTTTTGGTGATGGTGGGGATTATATATTCCTTTATCATGAGGAAAGAGACGACGCAAACAGTGGTAAGGAAGGATAGCTATGGGGATTTAGAAACGGAGAGGAAGAGGCTCATAAAAGAGATTGCCGAACTCGACGACAGGTTTGATGACAAGGGGATTACGGAGGCCGAATACAGGGAGATGCGTTCCAGGAAGAAGGAGAGGCTAATCGAGATAACGAGGAGGATTAAAAAGGGCTAGGCTTTTTTATTAATCACTAATCGCTTTCTATATGTCTCCATAGACAAACTGGAGTATCGAAAGGGCAACGATGCCCGCTGTTTCGGTCCTAAGTATCCTGGGACCGAGTCCCATCTGGATAAACCCTCTATCCTCGGCCATCCTCACCTCTTTTTGAGAAAAGCCGCCCTCTGGTCCGATAAAGAGTATAATATTGGAGGGAGGTTGTGGTCTATTATGTATGTCGTCTTTAAAACTATGTTTACATTTTTCATAAAATATTAGTTTTAATGAGTTGTAATAAGGGTATTTTATTGCTTCGTCAAATGTTGTTGTAGGATGAATCTCGGGTGGAGCTATCCTTCCACATTGCTTTAGGGATTCATATGCAATCCTCTGCCATCTTTTGATTTTCTCTGCGTGTTTTACCTGAGATCTCTCCGTGATAACCGGTACTATGGTTTTTACTCCGAGTTCGGTTGCCTTCTCGACTATAAAATCCATCTTTTCCCCTTTTGGGATACCCTGAAGGAGGGTTGTATTCAATCTGGATTCCGTTTCGACCCGTCTCGATTCCTCTACCTCAACCGTGACCTCTTTTGTGTCTATCCCTATTATACTCCCCTTATACTCTGTTCCGCTTTCGTCGAATAGGATGATATCGTCTCCGGGCTTAAGCCTTAAGACCCTGACTATATGTTTATAGTCCGGACCGGAGATGGTGGCCTTCCCGTCCTTTATGCGCTCTATTGCAATTGGGAATCTAGGCATCGGTTCACACCTTTCTATAGGGTATTATCTGGTACCTAATCCGATTGACTCGGATTAAATTATCAGTGAATTCTGACTTTGTAAACCCCTATAAAAACCTAAACCCGATTATTAGGTTATGTTCCACATGGAACTAATCTGAAAGTCATTTCGCAATATCGGTTTTAATCTATTCTTATTTCTACGTTTTTATTTGAAGGAGATATCCTTCGATGCCCGCCGATTGACTCGGATACCAGAGGAGATGTTCCCTCTTTAACCGCGGTCGCCCGGACTCGGTGGGGTTTTTTTAAGAGATCTAAGTGTTTGATCTCGGGAATTGGGCCAATATCAGGGTTCAAATATAATCCCTCGTATCTATAGGGCTAAGTAAGACCACAGTGGATATAATACTTAAGATATATTAAAATCGGTTATCACGTATATTGAAATCGGATATGAGAGACTGTGGATAATCCTTTTAAAGTTGTGGATTTGGTTTAAGATTTGTGAACAATCAAGGTTCATGAATTAGGACATAGGTTGATATTAGCGCTATAACCTTTTGTGGTTCTTGGTCGAATGTTCTTTAGACGAAGGCCGTCCTCTAATCTATGGTATGTGTCATCCGTACAAAGGGTTCTTGGCTCAGGGAGGGTTGGCTGGTTAATGCGATCTTAAGATCTTGAGACTTCAGTTATCGTGTTAAAAGTGGAGTGTTGAATTAATGGTTTTCATGAAATAGTAAAATGTAGCCCGTGGTTACCTTTTTATTTTTTGGAAACCTGAGCTATAACGGGATTAGGACTCATAAACCACTGATTGAATACGCTATATCTAAGAGGAGGAATCGATTCTTTAGGCGTTTCTTACTTGCTTTTAGCATTCTCGAAGTAGGCCACTATTTCTCTTACTAGTTCTTCGATCGTGTATTTCCTGCATATAATGTGGGGCTCTATTCCGATCTCCTTGAGCGGTTCGGCTGTAATGGGGCCTATGCACGCAAGAACCGGGCCCTCGAGGGTTTTCGTATCTCTTCCCAGCATGGAAAGGAGATTCCTTACGGTGGACGAACTCGTAAACGTAATGACGTCTATTCTCCCTCTCTTTAACATCTCCCTTACTTCCTCTATCTCCTTTGAGTCTGGTTTTCTCGTCTCATAAGCGGCTACCACATTAACCTCGGCGCCCATCCTCTCTAGTTCGAGTGGAAGGACCTCTCTAGCCTCTTTCGCCCTCGCTATAAGGATCCTCCTTCCCTTTATCTCGGTTTCTCTAAATCCCTCTATGATCCCTTCTGCCCTAAACTCATCTGGGACCATGTCCACGTTCAATCCAAGCTCCTCGACCGCCTTTGCGGTTTGTTCTCCTATGGAGGCGATCTTAACCCCTTTAAGGTCCCTTAGGTCCCTGCCCCTCTCTCTCAGCCTCTCGAAGAAGAATCGGACCCCGTTTATGCTTGTAAAGACAACCCAGTCATATGCCCCAATGGCATCTAGGGCTCTATCCATATCATCCCAGCTCTTTGGAGGGACTATTTCAATCGTCGGAAGCTCTACGACCTCCGCCCCCTGTTCTTCTAGGAGTTTTACCAGGATGCCCGCCTGTTTCCTTGCCCTCGTGATGAGTATCCTCTTTCCAAAGAGGGGTTTTTTCTCAAACCAATTAAGGGTTTCTCTAAGACCTACTACTTCTCCAACGACTATAACCCCTGGGGGTTTTATCCTCATCTCCCTTACGATCCTCCCTATATTTCCTATCGTTCCCGTTATGGTTTGCTGCCCCGGGAATGTTCCCCAGGTAATCAGGGCAACGGGTGTATCTGGTGACCTTCCGTGTTCGATTAGCCTTTTCATGTTCTCTTCTATGTTTTTCACACCCATAAGGAAAACGACCGTTGCCGTCTTGGCCAGAGCCTCCCATGAGAGATTGGATCTTTCTTTCCTGGGGTCTTCATGTCCCGTAGCCACGGCAAAAGAGGAGGTAAAGTCCCTATGCGTAAGTGGTATTCCGGCATAGGCTGGAACGGCGGATGCCGAGGTGACTCCCGGTACGATTTCAAAAGGGATTTCGGCTTTGGCGAGTTCTTCCGCTTCCTCCCCACCCCTTCCGAATATAAAGGGGTCTCCACCTTTTAGACGGGCAACCACGCTTCCAGATCTTGCCTTCTCAACGAGAAGGCGGTTTATCTCACCTTGGGGCATCTCCCTGTGTCCCCTTTTCTTTCCCACGTATATCTTTTCGGCCCCTTCTCTTGCGTAACGGAGGAGAACGGGATTTACGAGATAGTCGTATATTATGACGTCCGACCTTTCCAAACACTCCTTTCCCCTTATCGTAAGAAGACCGGGGTTGCCCGGGCCAGCACCTATTAAGTAGACTATCCCTTTTCTGTTCATCGGCTAAGTAAAAGAAAACCAAAGAGGGGTTTGAATGTCAAGAAACACGCCCTTACTATTATTCACAGGGGACATTGGCCGGGGCTCCACCCGTAAGGGCAGCGCACCTTGCTACATCCCTACAGCTTATCTTAAGGTCCTTCAGGGAGGGGTCCATGTACTGAAACCCTTCAATACCAACGGGGACCCTTGCGCAGATATCCCTTTGTCTAATGCCGTTCCCTGTATAGTCCCATCCGGCACACGAAAAGAAAAGGACTATAAGTAGCGCTATCATGATCTTTATGCCCATTTCATACCCCATAGTCTGCATGGGTTTATGTTAATAATATATCACAACTCGGCCGATGGTTCTCTCTTTAGAACCGATTTCTAGGCGTGGGTCCTTAAGCCCTTTGGCGCTCTTCGTCTCCTCGGTCTACGATCCTCTCTTTTGGAATGAGGAGGGTGGAGAGAAAGGCAAGGGCTGCCATGACCAATCCGGCGATAAATACGTAGTGAAGGGAATGGGCGAGTATTCCTCTAAAAGACTCGAGGACCTCGTGGGATATATTTTCCCTTACACCGGGTCTTAAAATGAGATCGGGGCTCTTCAGATAGGGTAGCTCTTCTGGCGAAAGGTCCTTTGGTAGGGAACTTAAACCGCTCTGCATGAACGAACTCATCACCATACCCATTACGCTCACACCGACCGTAGCACCTATTAAGCGAAAAAACTGTGTGGCCGATGTTGCTATTCCGAGTCGATTCCTTGGTACCGAGTTCTGTACGGAGAGGAGAAGCGGGATAAAGATCATTCCCATCCCTGAACCGACGAATACCATGTTTACTGTGGCGCTCACTTGAGAGGTGTCCTTATTCATCTGGGTGAGGAGGAAAAAACCCATATTGGCGACTGCGGCACCGACGATTACGAGTGGACGATAACCGAAGCGAAGCATGAGTCTCCCGGAGACGCTCGAGAATGAAACCCAACTGAGTAAAAGGGGTGTGATAATGGTTCCTGCCCTGGTTGCTGTCGTCCCTATTACCCCCTGGATGAAGAGTGGGATGAAAGAGATCGACCCAAACATCGCCATCCCTATAAGGAACCCGGTTAGGGCAGAGGTCCTGAAGAAGCGATTTGAAAAAAGCTCTAGAGGCAGAACGGGATCCATTGCTTCCCTTTCTGTTACGATAAAGAACCACAAGAGAGGAAAAGAGAGGACGATCATAAAGAGCCCCTTCGTCGATCTCAAGCCATCGCCTCTACCGATTTCCATGAGCCCCAGCATAAGAAGCGTGATAAAAAGGGCAAGTGTGACGGCTCCTCTATAGTCTAAAAACACCTTCTTACCTCTACACGCCGATTCCTTAAGTGCCGTACCTATTATCAGTGCGGCTATAAAACCGAATGGGATATTGAGATAAAACACCCAGCGCCATGAAAAACGGTCTGTAATAAACCCACCTACTATAGGCCCGGCTATGCTTGAGAGTCCCCACACTCCCCCAAAGAGCCCCTGCACCCTCGCCCTTTCTTTTAGTGAAAATATATCCCCTATTATTATCATCCCTAAGGTGAGAAGAGCTCCTCCGCCTATTCCCTGAAGGGCACGAAAAAGGATGAGCTCAAACATAGATTCGGCTTGACCCGAAAACCCAGAGCCAATAAGAAAGATAACCACACCTAGTATATAAAAGCCCCTCCTTCCATAGATGTCTGAGAGCTTGCCCCATAGTGGAAGCGACACGGTGGAGGTGAGAAAATAGGCGGAGAAAACCCAGCTATAGGTGCTTAGTCCCCCAAGGCTCGATACCACAGTTGGCATTGCGGTGCTTATCGCAGTGGCTTCGAGAGCCGCAAGAAACATCCCTACCATTACCCCTAGTGTAACGAAAACCCGTCCCCTTCTGGTAAGGCTCGTCTTGGGTGTATTGCGTGTATCCGTTTGAATCGTTTCTTCTTTCATTTCTTTCCCTGGTTGAGGTGTGCTCGCCTTTTCCTCGGTATCGATCTATCTCAACCTATGGGATAGATTATACCCAATTGGGGTTTTCGTAGTTTGAGTAGGATCAATCCTATGGTGAAATCCCACACCCACTTCCATAGAAGAAATGCCTAAATACAACAAAAGGATTAAATCGGTTTCTCACTGTTGGGTTTTATAGTACTTTTTAACTAGTACTTTTTTCATACTCCCAACCCTTTATGGTTTTTAGCTAAAATAACATCATTAAGGGATATGGACTCCTCCATCGAATCCGTCTTCTTTGATAATGGATACACCTACCACGATTAAACTCATGTTGGCTATCTCCTTTACTCTCTATAGAGAGGTAATCCACAGGATCATAGAGGAAGAGAGAGATATAGAGATCATAGCTGAAACCTCGACAGAGCTTGAGATCATTCCGACTCTAGCTCAGAATAGACCGGATGTTTTGTTTATCGATTCCTCTATGTACAAATCCAATCAAGGGATCTTAGAGACTCTGGGAGCAATGAGAAAAAGGGGTATTGATACAAAAGTACTCGTATTACTACATACCATGGATGAGGAGTTTATCATAAAGGCCATTTCCCTGGGTATAAGGGGATATTTAAGCCCCGCTGCAAACGCTGAGGAGTTTGTTAGGGCCATCAGGACAATAACCAAAGGGGAGATCTGGGCTGAGAGAAGGATAATGACAAAGGTCTTAACCAGAGCCATATCCCTAAGGGGATTCGAACCCACTCCAACCACTAGGTTTACTAAAAGGGAAAAGGAGGTTATAAAGCTCGTAAGCGAGGGATGTACTAACAAGCAGGTTGCTAAGAGGCTCCTTGTAAGTGAGAGTACGGTGAAGTTCTATTTAAGGCGCATATTTAAGAAACTGGGTATCGTGAGTAGAAGGGATCTCGCCATTAACTTTGGAAAGGGCCTCTTCTGATCTTCTGTATGGACATACTGGGATTATTTCGGTATCTTAAACCCCTTATGGTTCTTTTCACTAGCAAATACAAATGCCGTGAAGGTTTCATGAGGTTCCTAAAGGCATAGTTAAATGCTTCATAACTGGGGTTATGAAAAACCGATTCCATACGCGGAAGTAACCCTAAGGGGCCCAGTCGTTTTAAAGGTAGTGGTAAATCTCCTTGCGGTTTTCCTTTTGTATTACACCATTGGGGAGGTACATGCTGAGGAACCGGTCGTGATAAGGGGAGCCTACCAGAGTAAGCCTGTAACCCCTCTTGTTTTTAAAGGAGACCTACGTGACATTCCAAGGGCGAGGGCCTGGAGGTTGGGTGATCCAGTTTTTGAGATCCCCAGGCGTGTACACCCACTCCGAGGGGCCACGCCCAAAGAGAGCCCCAAAGCGATAGAGGAAGGGGAATCCACGAAGGATCCCATTCTCCAGAAGGACTCCCCGATTGAGGCCACGGCAAGGGGCTTTTCCTCACCAGATCTCAATATCGAGGGTCAGGGTTTTACGGGTGTCTTCCCGCCTGACCCCGTGGGCGATGTTGGCCCTAATCACTATATCCAGGCAGTAAACGGCCCGACGGGTACGGTCTTTAGGATATACGACAAATCGGGCAATCTACTGGCCGGGCCATCAACCCTGGATTCGCTCTGGACGGCGGGCGGCCCATGCAGATCTGGGTTCGGCGATCCGATAGTGCTCTACGATAGGCTCGCCAATCGTTGGTTGATGAGTGAATTTACGACATCCGGAAACCATCTATGTGTTTACGTATCTCGAACCCCTGATCCCGTAGACGGCGGCTGGTTTCTCTACGACTTTACCACCCCGGATTTCCCCGACTATCCCAAGTACGCCGTGTGGCCCGACGCCTATTATGTATCGACCAACGAATCGAGACCGACCGTATACGCACTGGATCGAAAGAGGATGCTAAACGGCCAGCCAGCGACCTTTCAGCGTTTTACGGCTCCCATTCTTCGGGCCTTTTCCTTTCAGGCGCTCACCCCAGCCGACCTGGACGGTGCAGTGCCTCCTCCAGAGGGCTCACCCGGCTACTTCATGCGCCACCGTGACGATGAGGTGCATAATCCTGTAAATATAGATCCCGATCACGATCTTCTTGAGATCTGGGAGTTCCGCGTCGATTTTGCCAATCCCGCTGATTCGACCTTCACTGGACCTATAAACATAGAGGTGGAGGAATTCGACTCCGACCTGTGCGGCCTAACCTCCTTTTCTTGTTTTCCTCAACCCGACACGAGTACGGCACTCGATCCTCTAAGGGAGGTTATCATGTGGAGGCTCCAGTATAGGAATTTCGGCACACATGAGACCCTAGTCGGTAACTTGGTGACCGATGTCGATGGGACAGATCACGGTGGCATTCGCTGGTTTGAACTGCGTAGGATAGATGGCGGGCCGTGGATCCTCTTCCAAGAGGGTACATATGCCCCTGATGCCGCCAACAGGTGGATGGGGAGTATCTCCATGGACAAGGACGGTAATATCGCTATGGGATACAGCGTCTCAAGTACTGAGGTTTTTCCTTCCATTCGATACGTGGGACGGCTGGAAAGCGACCCTTTGGGAACGATGCCTCAGGGCGAATTCACACTGGTTGAAGGCACCGGATCCCAAACCTCTTCAACCCGTTGGGGCGATTATAGCTCGATTAACGTAGACCCGACGGACGACTGTACGTTCTGGTACACGGGTGAGTATACGACTGGAGGGGTGTGGAGGACCCGGATCGGCTCATTCAGATTCCCCACATGTACAACGCCTGATAATCTCTGTGGTGGGCTCCCTGCCGACATTACAGGCACCCCGGGTGACGATCTTATTGAGGGCACCCCCGGTTTTGACGTTATAAACGGCTTGGGCGGTAACGACATAATAAGGGGTCTTGGTGGGGACGATTTAATCTGTGGTGGGGACGGCGATGATATACTAAAGGGCAATGGAGGTGCGGATTCGATATTTGGGGGTAGTGGAAGCGACAGGCTAAATGGAGGTAACGGTAACGATACCCTTATGGGTGGAGGTGGAAACGACACGCTAAGGGGCAACGAGGACAGCGATACTCTTGACGGAGGAACGGATACCGACAGGTGTAACGGCGGTACCGGAAAGGATACAGCTACAAACTGCGAGACCGTTATTAACGTTCCCTAAGAGGGGCTTGCACCTAACCTTTTAGGGAATCGCATTTGAAACCTTTTTATAATTCGGTGGTTATTTGCTATTATAGAATCTAATCGGTATGCAGATGGAAAGCGACATCGAGCTTATGCTGAGGGCCAAGTCGGGGGATGAATCTGCTTTTACCGATCTCATGAGAAGGCATTATAAGGGACTGGTGAATTACATATACAGGTTTACAAACGACAGGGAGGCCTCAGAGGACGTTGCACAGGAGGTTTTTTTAAGGGTCTACCGCTCGGTTAAGAGCTATAAGCCCGAGGCTAGGTTTTCAACCTGGCTTTATAAGATCGCTACCAATCTCTGCCTTACTAGGATTAAATCCAAGGCGAGGGAGCGGAACGTGAGCTTGGATGAGATAGAGGAGAGCACGGGGGACCTTGGGGATTCTGATTCGGAATCCGCTGATCAGGTTACCTTTAGGAAGGAGATCAGAAACGCCATCTTTGAGGCACTGGAATCGTTGTCTGAAAGGGAGAGAGTCGCTATTATACTCTGTAAATACGAGGGGCTCCCTTACGAGGAGGTCGCAGAGGTTATAGGTTGCACCGTTGGTGCGGTTAAGACCTACGTCTATAGAGGAAGAATGAAACTGATCGAAATGCTAAAACCTTATCTAAAAGAGGGGGAAGGTCATGAGGTGTGAAGAGATCAAGGGACTAATTCTTGAGTATGAGGATGGGGATTTAGACGAGGGCGAAAGGGAGAGGATCGAGTCTCATCTTGTGGAATGTGAAGATTGCAGTGTTTTTTTTAAGAGATCTAACGAGGTATGGAGGCTTCTTGACAGATGGGAGGCTATCGAGCCTAGAGGTGATATAGTTGCCAGGTTTTGGGACAGGGTTTCAGAGGAGGATAGGAAGGGAAGAGGGATATTTGACCTTCTTAAAAACCCAAAGCCAGGCTGGACGCTTGGAGCGGCTTTGGCCGTCATTCTGATTATAGGCGTTGTGACATTCGATATAATACAGCCCAACCGAGCGCAAGTCGTTTTCACCGAGGAGGATCGGGCCGATGAGGAGCTTCTCATCAGGGTCGACAATGCCGTTTCTAGGGAGACGGCTAACTCCCTTAGTATCTATGGGCCTTGGGATGAGGAAGACACTAAGGGTAACAATAAGGGAGGATGAAGTTGAAAAGGGCACTCATTCTATTTTCCCTGCTGGTTTTCGCCTTTTCCTCTGCTCACGCTTATAGTGGGGAAAAGGGTATCAAGTGGTGGAAGAACCCGGAGATCGTGGCTGAACTAAAGCTCACAACGGACCAGGTTAACCGTATTGAAAACGTATTCTCCTATTATAAAAGAAGGATAGTTTCTCTCGATTCCGAGCTCGGGGAGAAGGAGAAGAAACTGAAAAACGCGATTAAAAACCCGAACTCGACCAAGGAAGAGGTTTTAAGGTTGAGTGATGAGGTAGAGGGTATTAAGGGGGAATTGAGGAGGCTTGAGGTAACCATGTATCTCGAAATAAGGGAGGTGCTAACGCCGGATCAGAGAGACAGGCTCTATAAGATCAGGTCGAGGTATAGAGACCAGAAGTCCTTTTCCAGGTAGTCTCTCTTTAAATGGTCGATTTGCACTCCCGGAATATTGACTTACACTTAAATAGACCGTGTCCGGCGTATTCAAGCTAAAAACGGATTTCTCTCCCACGGGCGACCAGCCGAGGGCGATAGAGATGCTCACGGAGGGGGTGCTTCGTGGTCTCAAGTACCAGACCCTCCTAGGGGTTACGGGAAGCGGAAAGACCTTTACAATCGCACACGTAATTGCAAATGTTGGAAGGCCGACCCTCGTTATCGCTCATAATAAGACCCTTGCTGCTCAGCTCTATGGGGAGCTAAAGGGGTTATTTCCCGATAATGCCGTCCACTACTTTGTGAGCTACTACGATTACTACCAGCCAGAGGCCTACATCCCCGAAACGGATACCTATATAGAAAAGGACGCTGCCATAAACGAGCACATAGACCGGCTCCGACACGCCGCAACGTCTTCTCTCTTTGAAAGAAGGGACGTGATCATAGTCGCAAGCGTCTCCTGTATATACGGCATAGGCTCTCCGGAGGACTACTACGGTATGCTCACCGTTATCGAGGAGGGCATGGATTTAAGTAGGGACGAACTCTTAAGGAAGCTGACCGAGGTCCAGTATGAAAGGAGCAATCTCGATCTCAACCGTGGTAGCTTTCGTGTAAAGGGCGATGTGGTAGAGGTCTTCCCATCCCACGAGGACTCTCTCGCACTTAGGATCGGGTTCTTAGACGACTCCGTGGATTCGATAAAGCAGATAGACCCTCTAAGGGGAAGGTCAGTGGGTACGGTTAAGAAGGCAATAATATATCCCGGCACCCATTACGTGGCGCCAAAGGGGAAACTGCTCCGTGCCATTCGGGCCATAAAGCGGGAATTAAAGGAGAGGATAAGGTACTTTGAATCCCGTGGAATGCTCCTTGAGAAGCGGAGGATAGAGGAGAGGACGAACTACGATATAGAACTCCTCTCCACCATGGGTTTCTGTCCCGGAATAGAGAACTACTCAAGGCACCTTTCTGGAAGAAAGGCTGGGGAGCCACCCTGGACCCTTCTCGATTACTTCCCCAAGGATTCCCTGTTTATAATCGACGAGAGCCATCAGACCGTGCCCCAGCTCCACGGGATGTACCACGGCGATAGGAGCAGAAAGCTCACCCTTGTGGAGCACGGGTTTAGACTCCCCTCCGCTCTCGACAATAGACCCCTTAGTTTCTCCGAGTTTGAGGAGAGGATAAATCAGGTGATATTCGTATCCGCAACCCCTGGGCCCTATGAGATATCTAAATCGGGCGAAGCGGTGGTTGAGCAGATAATCCGACCCACCGGACTTTCGGACCCTGAGGTTGAGGTAAGGTCCGCCGAAAACCAGGTGGACGACCTCCTTGGAGAGATAAGGAAGAGGGTTGACATGGGTGATAGGATTCTTGTAACCACCCTTACAAAGGACATGGCGGAGGACCTCACGGAGTACTATAGGGATCTCGGCATCAGGGTTCGCTATCTCCACTCCGACATCGACACACTTGAGAGGATTAGAATCGTAAGGGATCTCAGGCTTGGAAGGTTTGACGTTCTTATAGGGATAAACCTCCTTAGGGAAGGGCTTGATATCCCTGAGGTATCTCTAGTTGCGGTGCTTGATGCGGACAAGGAGGGGTTTCTTAGGTCGGAGACGTCGCTCGTGCAGACGATC
>CAZWVA010000009.1:8561-55141 GCA_964636885.1 uncultured Spirochaetia bacterium | reverse complement strand
AAGGTGAGAGTTGAGCTTTCCCCCTACGATCTTACAAAGGGAAGAATCACCTACAGATTGAAAAAATGATATATGGTGAGGGAACGGAATTGAAGATAAGAGGCTCGGTTAAAAAGATCTGTGATAAGTGCAAGATAATAAAGAGAAGAGGAGCGATCCGGATAATCTGTGCAAACAAGAAGCATAAACAAAAACAAGGCTAGGAGGAAAATGTATGCCGAGAATTGCAGGGGTGGATATCCCGCCGAATAAGAGGATCGAGGTTGGTCTCACCTATATTTACGGAATAGGGCGCTTTACCTCTAGAAGGATACTCACCGAGGCTGGGGTTGATTTAAACAAGCGTTCGGGTGACCTGACCGAACAGGAGATAGCGAAGATAAGGGATATAATAGAGAGGGAGTATACGGTTGAGGGTGAACTCAGAAAAGAGGTTCAGAATAGTATCAAGCGTTTGATTGAGATCGGTTGCTATAGGGGGATGAGGCATAGGCTTAAGCTTCCCGTGCGCGGACAAAGGACCCGTTCTAATGCAAGGACCAGAAAAGGGCCTCGAGGCACGGCGATTGCCAAGAAGAAAAAGGCTACTAAGGGATAATTCGGAGGTAAAAATTGGCCAAGAAAAAAACGGGTAAGAAGGGTAAAAAGTTTGTAGAACAAGGGGTGGCCCATATTCAGGCTACTTTTAACAACACCATAGTTACCATAAGCGATAACCAGGGAAACGTTATAGCCTGGTCAAGCGGCGGCACGAAGGGGTTTAAAGGAACACGAAAGGGGACCCCTTTTGCGGCACAGATAGCCGCAGAGGATGCTGCGAAGAAGGCCGCCAGTTACGGTATGAAGAGCGTTGCCGTTTATGTTAAGGGGCCCGGCCCTGGAAGAGAACCGGCGATAAGGTCACTTCAGGCCGCTGGACTTAGGATTACCTTGATTCGAGACGTTACGCCGATTCCTCATAATGGTTGCAGGCCACCCGGAAGGAGAAGGGTATAATCCGGTTGCGGATCTCGGAAATTTAATTAGGGAGGTTATTCGATAAGTGTCAAGATACAGAGGCTCCGTTTGTAGGCTTTGTAGAAGAGAAGGCATGAAGCTGTTTCTGAAGGGCGAGAGGTGCTATACAGAGAAATGTGCTATTGAGAAAAGGCCCGATCAATCTCCGGGTGAACATGGTCGACTCCGTTCTAAGTTTTCTGAGTTCGGAATAAGGCTGAGAGAGAAGCAGAAGGTAAAACGTATCTATGGTCTTACCGAAAGGCAATTTAACAGGTACTTTGAAAAGGCTTCTCGTGTTAAGGGCGTTACAGGTAAGCTTCTCATCTCTCTGCTTGAAAGAAGGCTCGATAACACCGTATACCGCCTTGGTTTTTCAAGCTCAAGAAAGGAAGCTCGACAATTGGTTCGCCACGGTCATGTTCTTGTAAACGGTAGAAAGGTGGATATCCCCTCTTACCAGGTAGGGGTAGGTGACGTTATCGAAATAACGGAGAAGGGTAGAAAGATGGATAGGGTCAATATGTCACTCGAAGGTCTTGCGAGAAGGGGGTTTCCGGATTGGCTCGAGCTCGATAGGGAACACTATAAAGGGGTGGTAAAAAGGCTGCCTGATAGGGAGGATGTCACCATTCCTATAGAGGAGCAATTGATCGTTGAGTTTTATTCAAGGGTATAGTTTTTCAGCCTTAAGAGTCAATTACTTGTACCAGATTACAATAAAAGGGAGGGAGGCAAGTTGAAGGATTTTCAGAGAAACTGGCAGGATCTTATAAGACCAAAAAAACTCGAAAAAGACGAAAGGGTTTCCAACGCCTTTTACGGGAAGTTCATATGTGAGCCGCTTGAGCGCGGCTATGGGATAACCCTTGGAAACGCTTTAAGAAGGGTGCTTCTTTCCTCCATTCAGGGTCCTGCTATTACCTCGATTAAAATAGAGGGTGTGCTTCATGAGTTTTCCACGATACCCGGTGTCAAAGAGGACGTTACAGAGATTATTTTGAATCTAAAGGGTATCGAACTTAAAATGCATACCTACGAACCTCAGGTCCTAAGAATCAGCGCCGCCGGAGAATGCGATGTTAAAGCAGGCGATATCATAACTGGACATCAAGTTGAGATCCTCAATCCGGATCACCATATAGCTACGCTTTCTGAGGGGGCAAAGCTTGAGATGGAGATGACAGCCGAGATGGGTCAGGGCTATCAGCCCGTGGAGAGGAGAGGGGACGTACAGAGATCGATAGGGGTTATTCCAATAGATGCTCTTTTCTCTCCTATAAGAAAGGTGAATTATACGGTTACAAACGCAAGGGTTGGAAGGCGAACGGACTATCAAAGGCTTACGCTTGAGATTTGGACAAACGGAACGATCCTTCCAGAGGATGCGCTTGCCTATGCGGCAAAGATCCTAAAGCATCAGCTTACGGTGTTCATAAATTTCGATGAGAGGGAGGTGGATAAGGTATCTCATGTTGAAGAGGAGAAGGAGATAAGTGGCACGGAGGACGTTCTTTTTACCTCTATAGAGGAGTTGGATCTCTCGGCTAGATCTCTGAATTGCCTGAGGAAGGCTGGGATAGGATTCGCGGGGGATTTAATTCAAAAAACGGAGGAAGAGCTTTTAAATCTCGAAAACTTTGGCAAACGTTCATTGCTGGAGATAAAGGAGAAGCTTTCCGATCTCGGTCTTGGCCTGGGACTCAAGATCAATAAAGAGGTCTTCGAGGCGGAGAAGGCTAAGCGGTTGAGTGAAAAGAGTGAGAAAAGGGTTTCACATTCCTAATACCTTGGAGGCTCAAAGATGAGGCATAAAAGAGTCGGACGGAAACTCGGCGTTGTTACAAAACACAGGAAATCCATGCTTCGGAATATGGTTACCGATTTTCTTCGCTACGATAGGATTAAGACAACGGATACGAGGGCTAAGGAGCTAAGGAGGCTGGCCGAAAAGGTCATAACCCTCGCTAAACTGGGGACCCTACACGCAAGAAGGAAAGGCGCTGAAATGATAAGGGATAGAGCGGTATTAAAGAGGCTCTTTGATGAGATCGCCCCAAGGTATAAGGACCGCCTAGGTGGCTACACCAGGATTATAAAACTCGGCATGAGACGGGGAGATAATGCCCCGATTTCGATGTTGGAGCTAGTTGAGGAGGAGCTTAAGCCCAAGGGTAAAAAGAGGTCAAAGGCTACTTCCGAAAAGCAGGAAAAACCGGTAGTGTCCGAGGCAAAGAGCCGAAAGAAAGAGGCCGCCGAGGAACTGGGCTTAATCGAGGGCGAAAAAAAAGGACCCGAAAAGACAGAACCCTCTTCTCAAACCGAAAATAAGGCCTAGTAATCTGGATTTTAAGACCATTAGCCTTTGATGCCCTTCTGACTATGCTTCAGCCATCCCATGATGGCTAGAAGCCTTTTCCATTTGAGTAGAGGGATAAACCTGCCCCTATATATGGATTAATGACAGCGTGAAGGGGGTTTTGATTTATGGAACCTACAGGACTCATTCTAGACGCCGAAACCATTTCCAAACTGGTGGAGTTGGCAAAGGAGGCAGAAGATGCGGGTTTCCATTCCGTCTGGGCAACGGAGCTCTATAGAACCTCCTTTCAGCAGCTCTCTGCCGTGGCCCCCGCTACCCGTAGGATTAGGCTTGGCACCGCTGTTGCCCTTGCGTTTGTAAGGAGTCCATTCATCACCGCACTCACCGCACTTGATCTCGATGAGGCCTCGAATGGGAGACTCGTTCTTGGGCTTGGAACGGGGGCAAAACGAACAAACGAGATGTGGCATGGGATACCCTATGGAAAGCCCGTTTCTCGAATTAGAGAGTGTATCGATGTGATTCGTCTCATTATGACTGGATCCCACCTGGAAGAGCCGGTCTCTTATAGCGGTGATTACTATAGCATAAATACAAAGGGCTACCATCGCCCCTTTAAACCC
The DNA here is from genome assembly GCA_964636885.1 of uncultured Spirochaetia bacterium. Taxonomy (GTDB): domain Bacteria; phylum Desulfobacterota_D; class UBA1144; order Nemesobacterales; family CSP1-2; genus CAZWVA01. Next base: position 51,199 of record CAZWVA010000009.1, on the reverse strand, counting down.
TTAAGAGAAAACATCCCGATTTATCTTGCGGGGGTTGGGAGGTATATGATCAGGGCTGCTGGAGAGGTGGCTGATGGATATCTTGGCCATGTCGTATGCTCTCTCAGGTACATTAAAGAGGTGGTGAGTAAGGGCATAAAAGAGGGGCTTGAGAGATCTGGGAGGAATCGTAAGGATTTTAATATCGCCTCCATTATTACCTGTGCCATCTCAAAAAATAAAAAGGAAGCAACCGAGGCGGCGCGTGCCACTATAGCGTTCTATGCGACCGTTCGTGCATATGGGCCCCCATTTAGACTGCACGGATTTGAGAATGAAGCCGCTAAGATCAGGGAGGCTTTCTTTAGAAAGGACATAAAATCCATGGTTGAAAGCGTTACAGATGATATGGTAAATACATTTGCCCTCGTAGGAGACGCTGATGAATGTAGAAAAAGATTGAAGGAGTATAGGGGGTACTTGGATCTACCTATCCTTAGTGCGCCTCATTACTTTTTGGATTTTGAGGAGGTAAGGGGGTACCAAAGAGCGATTCTGGAGACATTTGGCAGGTAGGCAGTAGCCTTCTGATCGAGGCCGAACTTGGATTTTTGTAAACATCGGTTATGTTTATGGAGTTTATAGTAGGGTCCTAGTGTTTTTCCTGTAGGCCTGGGATCATTTCACATAAAAACATGGGGCCGGTTGATTGCGGGTGAAAAAACGCTTCACCTCTACGTGCGGCAAGTAATGGACCAAGCAGTTTAGTGAAGGGAGGTAAGTATGAAAGAAGGGCATCTCATAGAGGAAGTCAATAGACAACTAATGGGGGCTAACTCTACACCCATTGAGATTCTCACGTTTGTGTCCATAGCGCTTTGCATCGTCGTTGTTGCTGTAGGAACGGTGAGGTTACTGAAGGGAGAGATAAAGGACTACAGCCCTCCAAAGGGCGTGGACAGGAAGATGACCCTGGCAATAGTGTGTACTGGGTTCTTCATGATAATAGTCGCTTTGATTATGATATTCTTCGGATTGCCCGATGAGATAGTAACGCCTCGATAGGTGTTTAGGTAGGTCGGTTTGTAATCCACGCCTATAAGCCGTCATACCCAAATGCCTTTATCAGACATCCATAAGCGGTTTAGGCACATGGGTTTCTGATAAAGTAATAAGGACGGAGAAGGTATGGATACGCACATAGCTAGCCTTGGCGAGGAATTTGGTCTCCGTGAGCTTAGAGAAAGGGATCTTGATCCAAGCCCTTTTAAGCAATTCCAGATCTGGTTTGAAGATGCACTGAGGGTGGATCCCATTTACGCAAATGCTCTTACGCTTGCCACGGCCACTAGGGACGGTTGGCCTTCGGCGAGGATGATGCTCCTTAAGGGTTTTGACGAAGACGGTTTTGTCTTTTATACAAACCGCGAAAGCAGAAAAGGGGAGGACCTTTCCCAAAATCCAAGGGCAGCAATCGTCTTTTGGTGGGCTCAGCTTGAAAGACAGGTACGCATCGAGGGGTCTGTTGAATGGGTCTCAGATGAAGAAGCGGATTCCTATTTTAAGACTCGACCCAGGGGGAGTCAACTGGGAGCCTGGGCTTCCAATCAGAGTAGAATAATAAGCGGAAGGGAGGTTCTCGATCGTCGTATGGACGAACTAGAGGTTAAATACCGGAACCAAGAGATCCCACGACCCCCCTACTGGACTGGATACCGGCTAAGGCCTGTATCAATCGAATTCTGGCAGGGACGGCCAAACCGCCTTCACGACCGCCTGCGTTATCGGTTGGTCGGTGACAGGGAATGGGTCATTGAAAGGCTCGCGCCCTAGGGGGGGTTTTTATATCGTTATATCGATCCTGGTTTGTCGTATCCTTAAGACGTCTCACAGGGAGGGATTCGTTCTTTGAGCTCGGTCCTCTTCTCGGCAGTAAGGCTCGTTTCAAGCTTCCAGCCAGAAGAAGAGAACTCGTCTTTCTGCTTTATAAGGAGCCATTCCTTTTCTTTGCCCTTTAGTCGAACCAGGGTGAAATTCCCCTTGAGCTTTCTTCCTCTGAGAAAGAATCTTATCTTATCCTCTTTTCTCTCAAGGAGTTCGTACGTTCCCCTGTCCCAAATTACTACCGCTCCGGCTCCGTACATCCCCTGAGGGATGATCCCCTCAAAATCGATGTACTCGAGAGGATGATCATCTACAAGCACGGCGAGCCTTCTATCGGAGGCATCCATTGAGGGTCCTTTTGGGACGGCCCAGGAGCGAAGAACCCCGTCCATCTCTAAACGGAGATCGTAGTGAAGATGAGACGCCTCATGCTCATGTACGACGAATCGAAGCCCCATAAGAAACCTCCTTTTGTTTTCTCACAGTCCCCAGCCACCACTAAGATGGATATTTGTACCGTTAACGTAGGCCGCTTCATCTGAGAGGAGGAATCGGGTAACCTCCACAGCGTCCTTCATACTCCCCACGTACCCAGCGGGAATCGCCTTTACCATCTTTGTGAGTTCCTCCTCCGGGGCGCTTCCTGAGTTTATGAACCCTGGGGAGATCGAGTTCACTGTTATTCCATGTGGTGCTAGTAGACGTGCCAAGGAGCGTGTCAATATGAGCACACCCGCCTTGGCTATATAGTGGGCCGTGATCTCGGTCTGTGCAGAGAGCCTATCAGCATTTGCCATACCGAAGTTTATAATCCTCCCCCATTTCCTTTCCTTCATTCCGGGCGCCACGGCTCGGCTCAGGTAGAAAACCGGATGGAGGTTGTTGTCAAACATAGAGTGCCATCCCTCGATTGTTTCTTCGAGAAGGTTTATGCGGTGATATGGGCCTGCACAGTTAATGAGGGCGTCAATCCTCTCCCACTCCCTCTCTACCAGCTTCACGAGGTCTTCTGCCGCCTTTGGATCCGATACGTCACACTTTACATGAAGGCCTCTAGTGCCTTTTTTCTCAATGGCGTCGACTGCTTCTTTTGCCTCCTTTTCGCTCTTCCTGTAACAGATCGCAACAGACCATCCGCGATCGGCCAGGTCGAGCGCAATAGCACGTCCGATACCGCGTACCCCACCAGTTATCAATGCGACTCTTTCGCTCATCTTTTACCCCTCCTTATCTAGAACGACTGGAACTACAAGGGTTTTACTTACAAATAATGCCGAGATAAAATCCGTTAAGCAAGGTGGGTCGAATTCATATGAGGAGTCCAAACCTTCTTTGTAACTGAGACTCGCCTCTCCTATGCCACTCCCGGACGATTCATCGGCACTATGGCGGCCTGTGGGTCGTCATACCACTTAAAATACTCTTCTGTGTGTGTTCTTCCAGATTTAATAAGGGCCCTTTTTGTTTTATCGTCCAGATCGAAGTCCGTTGTCCTTACTCCAAGTGTGTCGATGTATATCGTTCGGTGCCAGTCATCGCTATGTAAATGCTGATTCGACTGTGCTTCAAGGAGTGTCTTTACAAGATTCGTTGCGTAGTCGAAAAAATCGTTTATCTTACTCGTTGGAGGCTCCGCCTGATCACGGAAGACAGCGATTTCCCTTGCAGAGTCCAGGCGGAATCCGAGCGTCTCTTTATTGTATAGGTAGGGACTTATGTCCTTTCCCATATCCCTTAATTTATCATTGTGATCTTTATAGTAATCGGGTTCTCTTGTGTTTTTAGCCAGGTTCTCTTTATCCACGTACTTTTCCCTGTCGAAGAGTTTAACGGGATAGTTATCCAGGAGTCCACCGTCTACATAAACATCCCCTCTTAGATTTCTCTTTGAGGCAAAAAAGAGCGGTATCGACATGGAGATTCTGACCGCATCGGCAACGGGCATCCTTGGTGTGTGCTCGTTAGAAAAGACCTCTGCAAAATGAGTCGATAGATTGACCCCTACGAAATATATATCTTTAAATCCCTTTTTCTCCCTTTGGTCGAATACGTCTTTGAATGTGGCCTCGCTGTTTCCGGTCTTTCTTCGTATAAGGTCCGATATCCAACTTCGGAAAAAGTCACCCTTATACCATCCAAACTCTTCGAGTAGGCGTTTCGTATCCCTTATCACTCCCCATGAGTCGTCAAGGAACTTTCTAAAGTCCAGGGAAAATAGGATGTCCCTCATCTCCTTGGTTGAAAAACCGAGACCAAAAATAAGGGCGTTAATCGCCCCTGCCGAAGTGCCTCCTGCCCTCTTTATGTTTTTTAATATGCCCTTTTCGTCAAGTACCTCCAATGCCCCAAGATAGGCGATTCCCTTGACGCCGCCCCCTTCAAAAACCAGGTTCCTAAATGGATAGTCCATGGCTCTCCCTCCTTTCTATGATTTCACCCATGTTATACGACTTATAAGATACCTTAATACCGTAAAGAAAGAACCACAAACCGAATGGAGGAATAACCCTGCATAGTGGGTTTAGAAAACCAATCCTAATTTATATAATAGGCCTATACCTAAAATCTGGTTAACACAACCGGTAAGGAGAGTGAGATGCCCAAGGTAAAGGTAAACGGTATAAACATGAATTATGAGAAACGGGGAAGTGGGGAGCCGGTGAGTCAGACAAACCGGATGGCACCTACTCAACGGAACTCTTTGCCGATGACATTGTGAGGTTAATTCAGGCACTGGGAATTGGGAATGCTGATGGACAAGGTTTGACCCATTTCTAAAGGTCGTTGTGGAGGGCTAGCAGTTAATGGCAAAGGTACTCTCCGATTTTGTGAGGGGAAGACCAGCGCAGCCCGTGGATGCGTTTATTTAGTCCCTATATAGATGATCACAGTTCCTACCGTTAGTTCGATCGTTTTTTCCACATTGAATCCGGTTTCTTCCATGAGTCTCACAAAGGATTCCCTCTGGGGAAACTCAGAGATGGAATCGCCGAGATACTCGTATTCCCTTTTCGTTCCAAAGAGCGATCCCACGAGTGGAAGGACGTTTCTAAGGTAGAACATATATACGGGGCCAAAAAACCTGTTTTTGGGAACGGCAAATTCGAGGACCCCCACTTTTCCACCGGGCCTAAGGACCCTTTTCATCTCCCTTAGGGATTTCAGGGGATCGATCGTGTTTCTGATTCCAAACGCTATTGTGACTCCATCAAATGTATCGTCTTTAAAAGGAAGGTTCTCGGCGACTCCCTGAATGAGGGTTACCTTCCCACTCGTTCTGAGTGATTCTATTTTCCTTCGACCGAGTCTTAGCATCTTTTCACTCGGATCTATTCCGATTACCCATGCTTTATTTAGCCTGTTCGAGGCCTCAATTGCCACTTCTGCCGTACCCGTTGCGATATCGAGTACGAGATTCGCACTTCCTATTTCTCGAACGAGCCTCCTCCTCCATAATCTGTCTATTCCTATGCTAAACAGGGTGTTTAGAGTGTCATAGTTTTTTGCTACTGAATTAAAAAGGGGTTTCGTCTCAGGCATTTTTTCTATCTTAGGCGTGGATTGTAGAGTAGTAAAGAAATACAGAAATCCACTATCTCCTCAGGGCCTCCATTATACGCCTCACTTGGGTTGATCTATTGAGCACATAGAAATGGATACCCGGTGCGCCGTGCATAAGGAGTTCCCTCGCCTGTCCGATGCACTGCCAGACGCCGATCTCGCTTGCCCTTTCATCATCATCTAGAGCCGTGTCCAGTTGCCTCTGGAGTTCCTGAGGAATGCTTGAGCCGCACATGGAGGTGATTCGTTTAATCTGTTTCACTGATTGAATCGGCATTAATCCAGGTATTACCGGTACCGTGATGCCTGCGGCTCTAACCCTTTCAACGAAGTCGAAAAAGAAGGTGTTATCAAAAAACAGCTGCGTGATTATGATATCCGCTCCGGATTCGACCTTTCGCTTGAGGTTAGCGATATCCGTTTCGATGGTTGGTGCTTCAAGATGCTTTTCCGGATACCCCGCCACCGCTATTCCGAAAGGACCTTTACCTCTCTTTTGTTCGAATTGCCTTATATGTTCTACCAGTTGATAGGCATGAGAATAGCCGTTGTCTGGTGCTACAAAACCTCTCTCTCCTCTGGGGGGATCCCCACGAAGGGCAACTATATTCTGGATCCCGGCATCGGAAATCCGCTCAAGGGTTTCATCGATCTCCATACGCGATGCCCCCACACAGGTAAGGTGACAGGCCGACTCCATACCGTAACGGTTTTTTATAAGAGACGCGATTTCAAGCGTCATTTTCCGTGTAGAGCCCATCGCCCCGTATGTCACAGTTATGTAATCGGGGCCGAGCTCTATAAGCTCTGGAATGACCCTAAGGATAAGGGATTCCATTCCCTGCTCCGTCTTCGGGGGGAAGATCTCAAATGATATAACCGGCCTTTTACCGTTTTTAAAGTACTCTGGAAATCGCATAAGCCTCACTCGATAGCTTCGAATACGTGTTTTGGAAATGAGATTACTCCATATATCGGATTCATGCAAGAATCCGATCTGAGGAGTTTAATACCCTTCCTTATTGACCAGTATGGCCAGACTGGATTTGAACCTTCCAGGGGTTTTGGGTAGATTTCTATGGGTACGGGTTGGGGTCAGATCCGTTTTGCTTCGTTTTTGCATCCTGGGTCTTGGGTTTTAAGGCGGGGAGCGGAAAGGAAATCGAGCGGGAGACCGACATGAGTGAAGGTTGCATAAGGAAGACGATTGCTACATTTCCCTATGGGAATATACAGGAGTGCAGTTGTGGTGGATACTACGTTACCTTTGGGTATGTGACACTTCGCCTGAGCTATAAGGAACTAAGGTCCTATGCGGAGACTTTAAATAAGGTGGTTGAATGCATAGAAGGCGGTTTTGAGAACACGCATTCAAAGGCCATTATGCAGGGTAAGGCATTGGGAAAGGGGCCTGGTTTGTAGAAAGCTCCTATAGGACAAGTCGGATTTATCTTATTTTTAGCTACCTTTCTATATGGAAGCTCTTTCCTGTAGTTGATGGAATAATTCCTATTTTTAACCCTAAATAAAATTTGGTTCTTTTGCTTGACAATTAAACCTAAACTGGTTATCGTAAAGTCATCATTATGAAAATGAATTTCAATTTTAATAAGATAGGGCCGGATTTGAAAAGGAATCCCTTGTTTTAATATTCTCAAACAAGTCCAGTTCCTTATAGGCGCTTTTTCAATCTAGTTTAGAGGAGAAAAGCATGAGAAGAATCCATGCCTATAAAACAGAGGCGTTACTTCTTTCAAGATCCAATATCGGTAGCGTCAATAAATGCAGGTGCTGTGATTCGTACCATCTTTCCGTAGGGAATATAACTCTGAGATTGACTCACAGGGATATTCTGAACCTCACTGAGATGCTTATTGAGGCCCTTGAACTCGATGCCATATGTGATTTGGGTGAAAAGAGATTTACCGGAGAAGACGCATAGATTAAGGCTTTCTTATTAGCTAAATGGGGGGATGTATCGTTATGGTAGGAAGTATTCGTATAGCACATACGTCCAGGTTTTTAATAAAGCGCAGAAAAGTACTCCTTGTAGGTTCTTAGTTGTAGTCACTACTATCCATCCCCATGGTGTTAGATAGGATGAAGTCTCTAAAGGTGGAATTTAGTTCATGGGTCTAATACCTGTTCTTTTAGTTTCTCTAGCCCTTTTTACAAAACCCATTCTCGTTGAAAGGGCGTTTTTTGTTATGGGTACAGTACTCGAATTTAAAGTCTACTGTGAAGAAGGTAGAGAATCATGCAATAATGCTGTTTTTGAAGCCTACTCAGAGGTAAAAAGGCTAGACGATATGCTGAGTAACTATAAACCGGATAGCAGACTCTCAGAGATAAATTCCCTTGCCGGAAATGGAAGGGTTCCGGTTCCGCCCGAGTTTTTTGAGCTCACTAGGCGTTCTCTCTATTTTTCTTATCTAACGGATGGGGCGTTTGATATAACTGTAGGAAGGCTAATCGATCTTTGGAGGATGGGTCAAAGGAAAAACGTCATTCCAGACTCGGAGACTATAAAGAAAACCGTTTCCGAGTGTGTTGGATTCAGGAAAGTAGAGCTTTATCCCGCCAAAGGGGAGATAGATATAAAATCGCCCTGCCTTTCCCTTGACTTCGGGGGGATAGGGAAGGGGTACGCTGTTGATAGGGCCGTCCGAATTCTAAAAAGCAGGGGGATTAAAAGCGGGATAGTGAATTTTAGCGGGAATATGTACGCCATTGGCTCCCCGCCGGGGGAAAAGGGATGGATTGTTGGGGTTCAACACCCGCGTAATAATGACCGGGTTCTTACCCTTATTGAGATTAGGGATATGGCCGTTTCCACCTCAGGAGACTACGAAAGGTATTTCGAGATACGGGGTAGGCGCTTCTCTCACATAGTTGACCCGAGAACCGGTCTTCCCGTTTCTTCCGTTCCTTCCGTCACTGTGGTTGCCGGAAATGCCACCGATGCCGATGCCCTTTCAACGGGTATCTCCGTTTTGGGAAAGAGGGAGGGAATCCGTATCCTTAGCGATCTTGATGGGGTAGGGGCTATGATAGTAACGGAGGAGAAAGGAGGCCTCTCTATATACAAGGATCCCTTTTTCAAAAGCCTCGAGGTTTCAGGTGTCGGTTCATAGGGCGATTTTTGGACGTATCCATAGTAGTTCTCGACCGTACCTTTCTTTTTTCTCTCCTCTGTGTTTTATTTTCATTCCCTCTTGACAGGTAGATAGAGCCTGGTATTTTGATTCTGAAAATGAATTTCAATTTAAATAAAGGAGGATCGAGATGAAGGATAAGTGTTCGAGTCGCCTGTTCTATGGCGTTTTTATTTCGGTTTTTGCCCTGCTTTTACTTCCAGCCGACCTTACTTCTTCCGCTCAGGAGACGACGCAGGAGGAACGGATAAAAGAACTTGAGAAGAGGATTCAAAGCCTTACGGAGGAGGTTCAAAACCTGAAGTCGGAAGGGATAGCCGAAAAGAAGGTAAAGGAAATCGAGGAGAAGCTTGACGTGCTTGCCGAAGAGATAGAGAACATAAAATCTGCGGCCGTGGTTAAGGAGCCAACGTATCAGCAGGTTTACGGGGCGGGGCCTGCCGCATCTAAGGTCTATCTTGCGGATAAGGGGGTATCCATAGGCGGCTATGGTGAAGCTACCGCCGAATTCAAAAGGAGGTCGGATAACATTGCTGATATGCTAAGGGCGGTTCTCTATTTTGGCTATAAATACTCTGACAGGATAATATTCAACTCGGAGATAGAATTTGAACATGGAAAGACGGAAGAAAACCTAGACGATAGGTCCGGTGAGGTCGCGGTTGAATTTGCGAACGTGAATTTCCTTCTCAACGATTACCTGAATATACGTGCCGGGCTTAACCTTGTGCCTATAGGTATCATTAATGAGGTCCACGAGCCGACGACCTTCTTCGGCGTTTTAAGACCCGATGTCGAGAGATTCATAATTCCAACTACGTGGAGGGAGCTGGGGGTTGGCATCTTCGGTCAGATCGTACCGGGTCTAAACTACAGGGCTTATGTCTTAAACGGTCTTGATTCGAGGGGCTTTGACGCCAGCGAGGGTATCAGGGAGGGAAGGGGCGATGGGAGTAGGGCGAGGATAAACGACGTTGCTTTTGTGGCACGGTCCGAATATGACGGAATACCAGGACTTAAGCTCGGTGGTTCGTTCTATGTAGGGCGATCCGGTCAAAACGAAAAGGTGGATGGCGAGACGATAGACGGCTTGGTGCAGATATACGAAGCGGACGCCCAGTTTCTATACAGGGGATTCGAGGCAAGGGGTCTATTTGCCTTTACTAAGATAGGGGATGCCTCCCTCATAAACCTGAATAACGGATTTACGGGGAAGGAGTCCATAGGAAAAGAGATGTACGGTTGGTATGTCGAAGCCGGCTATAATGTGCTATCCCTGGTTGATCTAAATCAGTATCTCAGATACCTTACCCCATTTATCAGGTTCGAGAAGTATGATACCCAATTCAAGGTGCCATCCGGATTTGAAAGAGATCCCGCAAACGACCGCATAACCGTAACCTATGGCCTTAGTTATAAGCCCATTCCCAATGTGGTAATAAAGCTCGACTTTCAGGATAGAAGAAACGACAACGACACGGCCAATAACCAGTTTAATGTCGGTCTTGGATATGTGTTCTAAGTCAGGTTAAATATTCCGGGGGCATGGCAAGAGGCCATGCCCTAATTTTATATAAAGGACCCTTTTTCCTATGCTAAGAATCGCTTTGCCTCTTTCGATTTGCCTCGCCCTACTCGTCTCATACCCGTCTTTTTCCAGGGTTTATATGACAAGGGATGAGGCTTTAAAACTCGCTTTTCCCGATGCGGACCGCGTTGAGAAGAAGACCGTTTTTCTCACCGAGGGACAGGCTAAGAAGATAGAGGGAATCGCAAGATCGAATCTCGATTCGAAATTATACATCTTCTACGTGGGAAGAAAGGGGAGTGATACCCTTGGCTACGCTGTGATAGACACGCACCTTTTAAGGACCGTAACCGAGACCATAATGGTCGTCATAAACCCTGACGGGACCATAAGACAGGTGGAGATCCTTGCCTTTTTTGAACCCCCCGACTATATGCCGGGAAAAAACTGGGTGCATCGGTTTTCTGGAAAAACACTAGAGGACTCCCTCCGTATCGGAAATGGGATTCCAAATATAACGGGAGCCACTATTACCTCTAACTCGATGGTTAGAGCGGTAAGAAGGATCGTGGCCGTTTTCCAGGTGGCCGTTCAAGGGAAAAACGAGGTAGCGACAGGAGGAAAGAACTGAGTTGAGATTCTTTATTTCTGGAGATATAAGAAAAAACGGCCTCTTAAAACTAGTTATAGTGTTTACACTTGTCTTCTTTTTCTTCCTCTGGTTGACAAACCTCCTTCTCTACCTCAAAATCGGATTTAGCTACGGTTCCGTTGTGGAGTACTACAGAGGGAACGAGGAGACCTTTCGTCCTCCAAAGACCTATGTAGGTATGCTCGAGGAGGCACACTTCCATTTCTTCTCAATGGCGATAATCCTTGTAACCCTAAACCACCTGATTCTCTTTACGCGGATAAGAAACCTCTGGAAGTCGATCATAATAGTTGCATCGTTCCTTTCTGCCTTTGGAGATATAGCGGGGGGATGGCTTATACTCTATGTGAGTCCCCTTTTTGCCTATCTGAAGATCGCATCGGTTATGGTTCTTCAGACGTCTCTAGCTGTTCTTCTGGTCTTGGTTCTCCTCTTTCTATATGAGAGACAGAAGGCAGTGGGTTAGGGGTTTCCCTGAGGTAATTACAAGACTCGCCCTCTACTAAAATGTTCCTGATCTCAGGATTGAGAGTATAGTCCAGAGGCCTAGGAACCCGGCAAGTAGGAATCCCAAGAGGCTAAAAAAGGTGGCCCACGCCGATTTTCCGAGAACCATAAGTGTAAGTGAAACCAATACTATGGTTGAGGTTAGAACGGTAAGAATGATACGGTTTACGGTTTTCTCCCACCTGGCTGTTCTCTTTTCTGCCCCTGGGTCTTCTACACGAACCTTAAACCTGCCACTTTCGAGACTGTCTAATAAACCCCTTATCTTGGGGGGAGCTTCCTGAGCGATTCCCGTAAGGGTTATTAGTGTCTTTGTGAGATCCCTTGTGATCCTATTTGGGTTGTACCTTTTCTTGAATATATCAACGAGGTAGGGATGCGATTCCTTAAAGATGTTTATCTCTGGGTCAAGCTTTTTCCAGACCCCTTCCATTGTGATAAGGGCCTTGCACATAAGGGCGTATTCGTATGGGATCCTTATCCTATGCCTGAAGGACCCTTCCAGTATATCCTTGATAAACGCCCCAAGCTCTATGTATTTAAGCGGCTTTCCAAAATGCTTCTCGCAAACATCGATGACGTCGGCACGGAACTCCGACATGTCCACATCGTCTTCCTTTATTCCGATTTTATAGAATATCCTTACGACCTCCTCGAAGTCCTCCCTTATGATTGCGAGAAGGAGTTGCAGCATCTTATCCCTTACATCCTCTCTTACCCTTCCTACGAGTCCAAGGTCAAGATACGCAAGCCTGTTGCCTTCCATAACAAACACGTTTCCTGGATGGGGATCAGCGTGGAAGAACCCATCACGAAATACCATTTCCACAACGGCTTTGAGTCCAAGCCTCGCAATGAGCTTTGGGTCATATCCGAAAGACTGGGTATCGGTGATCTTTATTCCGTCCACGAAATCCATTGTTAGAATCCTTTTTCCCGAAAGCTCGTTGTAGACCCCGGGGAAGTATACTTCGTTACTTCCATTAAAGTTCCTTCTAAACCGCTCCGCGTTTGCGGCCTCTATTGTGAAGTCGAGTTCCCTGCTCACCGCACGTTCAAACTCCCTTACGACCTTTCTAGGGGCGTAGAAGCCGAGTTCAGGGATGTTCCTTTCGGCTATTCGGGCCAAGAGGTACAGTAGATCTATATCGCTTTCTATGAGCGGCCTGATTCGGGGACGCTGGACCTTTACAGCGACCCTTGTGCCGTCTTTAAGGCTTCCCCTGTGGACCTGTGAGAGGGATGCCGAGGCTATCGGTTTGGGATCAAAGTCCGAAAAGATCTCCTCGATTTCCGCACCGAGTTCAATCCGGATCTGATCTCTTACCTCTTCAAATGGAAAGGGCGGAACATTGTCCTGTAGTTTTGAAAATTCCTCTGTGTAGGAGGGAGGAATTAAATCTGAACGGAGGCTCAGTATCTGCCCGAATTTTACGAATGTGGGGCCTAGTTCCTCTAATACCTGGCGGAGACGTTCTGGATTTGAAGCCGTTTGGGCGCTGGGTGTGGGGAGTATTATTCCGAGAACGCTCGTGTCCTTTATCCCCAATTTCTGAACGATATGTCCATAACCGTGCCTTACCAGGACAGAGAGTATCTGCCTTAGCCTTTGGAGGTCTCCGATTTTAGTAAAAATCGAAAGGGCATTCAACTCTATTCAAGCCTGAGTTTTTTCCGGAGCTTTAGAACATCGTAGTAAGGCTCACCGCGTTTCTTTGCATGTTCATAAAGGGCCTCAAGCTCCTCTAAAATGGAGTTTAGTCTCTCCCTTCCCTGCTCGGTTTCCATGGCCTCCTTTGGTGTTTTTCCTTGAAGGGCGTTTAGGGGTTTATTTATCCACTCGTCGTAGTATTCGTCAAGGGCTGTGTCTATATCGCTCTTAGCTCTGAAAGAGGGCTCTTCGGTTCTTCTCGTCTGAGCGGATCCTTTATCTATCGGTGATTTCCATTCTCTTACATTGCCTTCTTTATAGGTAACGAGTCCCTTTAGCTTCTTTTCGATGAGATTTTTGGCCTTGGAGAGCAGATTAAACGAGTAGCACTCGATTGTGATAGAGTCTTTTTCAACCTCTATGATACCGTATACCATGCTTTTATCCGCTCCGGTCCATGAAAAAACCCTGAGTTCGTCTGTTCCCCCTTCTATTTCCTGTAGGGATTTTATCTCCCGCAGGTTCTTTATGGCCTTTTTGTGGTCTTTGAGCGTGTAGATCGCCGATGCAAGGACGACCTCGTCTCCCTCCGGGGTCAAGAAACGCTGGTGCTTTAGAGTATCCTCTATGTAGTTTCCTATGAGAAACCCCCAGTCCTTTAGATATTCTCTTATCGTGCGCTTCCTACCGAATGTCTTTTTGTATTCTTTGAATTCGCGATTAAAGAAATCCAAGATAAGGGGTTTAAGTGAAGGTGGATACACCAGAATAACGCCCGAGAAATAATGGTTACTCCCGGTCTTAAGGGGTCTTGCGGCGACTATATCAGAAACCGTTATCTGTTCGGAGGACGCCACATCTTTTACCCTGAACACATCCCCGGTAAATATGTCCCTTATACGGCATCCTTCTCCAGTGAATACCTCTTCCACCTCGAAAAAACTATACAGGTTGTCCATCCAGTCATCGAGTATGGTTTTTTCAACGTCTGAGAGGTCTTCCCTCTCCTCTTCGTAGAACCGCTCGATTACCCTTTTTCCGTCGTCCAGCAGCTTAAAGTCGTATATGAACCAATCGAAGAACCTTGAAAACGAAAGATCGTCCACGTCATCTTCATCTATGGATTCAACCAGGAGTTCAGGGTTGTTCTTCCATATGTAGAACGCCTCCCCGATATGGGCCTGTATGTCAGGGCGATGGGAGAAATCAACGAGCCTGAGCCTCAGGTCTTTTTCCGCCTGATCGAATTTGTACTGAATTAGATCAACCACCCTGTTCTTTCCATAACAGCAATCCCCAAACCTCTTTCCACTGCCGCAGGGGCAAAACTCTTCCGATTCTCTCATCTGAATTAAATTATACCATGTTGAAAAGGGTGTCAATTTGGCTTTTTTCTACGCGCTTTTATTTCCCTATTTACTAGAACGGTATTATCCGTTTCAAAGAAGGTTGCCGTTGAAAACGGGGTCTTCATAGAGTCATGGACGGAAGAGGCCTTACTTCGGCCTTTATTTGGTAGAACCTGGGTTTTCATATCTCCCCTCCTCTTTATTGTTGTCGCTGAAAGGGACTGTACCCTACATCTCAACTCATCGCATCCGGCTCTGGTGGGCTTGGAAGGCCCATAAATCCCCAGACCACTAGGAAAAGCAGGCTTACAACCATGGGTAGCCTTTGATTGTAGTCAAAGAGGCCTCCGGCAAGCATTCCTCCCAGAGCCGAACCAAGGAAGCTCGCCAGATTGTAAAAACCCGTGGCAGAGCCGCGATTTTCAGGGCCTACACGCTGGGTTAGAAAAGCGGGAAGAAGGGACTGAAAGAGGGTATATCCCAAGAAGAAGACCCCTCCGGCTGTGTAAAGCATCCATTTTTGAATACCGCCAATGAGGTAAACGAGGAAACTAAGTATCATAGAGATCCATCCCGACTGTGTCAGCATCCGAAGCTTTCCGTGTTTTTCAGCACGCCGGACGTATGGAAAGACAAACAGAGCGCTTGGGATGAGTATTATGAGATAGACCCTCCAGAGTTCCCCCTCATGTAATCCCCACTGGGTCCAGCTTAGAGGGTAGACGAAGAAGAATACGTTTAGGTTGAAAGAGGCTATGAAAGAGGCCAGGTAAAGCCTTTTAATCTCGGCATGGCGGATTAGGTTCAGGAACCTAGGTTCCTCCCCCTTTGAAACGTTCACCTTGATTTCTGGAAAAAAAAGGCCTGTTACCAACATGGAAAAGAGGCTTAATGCGGCAAGTATGTAAAAAAGGCTATTAAAACCGAAACGGGCGGCGAGGAATGGACCGCTGAGGAGTCCTACAATAAAAACCACACCGATAGCGATGCCGCTTATGGTAAACGCCTGGGCTCTTATCTGAGGGCGGGTTAGGTCCCCTAAAGCGGCCATTGCAACGGCACTAACCGCCCCGCTTCCTTGAAGAAAGCGGGCGAGTATAAGGTGGTGTATGTTATCGGCCATACCGCAGAGTACACTTCCCAGAGAGAGTATAAAGAGCCCAAGGAGGAGAACCGGTTTTCTACCAAAACGGTCGCTTGCCCATCCAAAGGGGATTTGAAGAACACACTGGGCAAGGGCGTATATCCCAAAAGCTATACCTACAAGCGTAAGCGTTGCTCCTTGGTATTTGACCGCGTATGTGCTAAAGATGGGGAGTATTAGAAATATACCCAGGAGTCGTAGGGCGATGATTAGACTCGTAACTGTGACGGCCTCTTTCTCTTTACGGCTGAGCTTCATCTATCCAGTATAAATCCGTATATACAAAAGACTTAAGCCCTTTAATCTACCACAACGGGGTCGTAATTAAAGGCGTTTATAAAACGGTTACAAGGTACAATCCTACGCTTGCCCCAGGTATCAGGTATGAAAAACCGAACCAGCGTCCGGTCTACGGCTCGATCCTCGTTCCCAACACCTTTAGAAACTTGGACAACCACTCAGGATGTGCAGGCCATGCTGGTGCGGTAACGAGGTTTCCATCCACATGTGCCTTATCCACTGGTATGTTCACAAACTCACCGCCTGCGAGTTTCACATCCGGTCCAACGGCAGGATAAGCGGAGCAACTCCTTCCTTCAACTACACCGGCTGCCACTAGAACCTGTGCTGCATGGCAGATGGCCGCAATAGGCTTGTTTACCTTGGCAAAATGGCGCACGATGTCAAGTACCTTCTCATTTAGACGGATGTACTCTGGTGCACGTCCTCCTGGGATTACCAGGGCATCATAGTCTTCTGCTTTCACTTCGTCAAAGGTAGCATTCAAGGCGAAGTTATGACCCGGTTTCTCACTATACGTCTGGGCTCCCTCGAAGTCATGAACCGCCGTTCTTACTTTCTCTCCTGCTTTCTTTCCCGGGCAGACCGCATGGACGGTGTGACCCACCATCTGAAGCGCCTGAAAGGGCACCATAGCCTCGTAGTCTTCCACATAGTCACCAACAAGCATAAGTATTTTCTTTGCCGCCATGTTTTTTACCTCCTTTTTATTTGTTTTATTTTCTGGCAAGCGTGTTTAATTCTTGCAGAAACAATCAACATGGAATGTTGAATCCTATGCCCTAGAAATATGAAAAAATTCGGTGAATCCAGAATCATCTGCATGACTCGAATAGGAAACCTTCAATAACCCAGGCACAAGAGTCAATATCTCTTCTACTTTTACTTTTCCCATATCTTTTGCTCCTTTCAATCTATCCTTCTATCCTTTCCGTTTTGCTAAGAAGGCAGTGATCACGAATCTATCTTCTATATACTACCACAATGTATTTACCTTTTTCTACCTTTCTCACCGCTATATATTCATCCATTTTGTTATCATAAATCACATCGTTCTTCCATTCTCGTATCGGATTATCCCTGTCAATCGGTTAAAATTGATACTCCCCGTGGCGTGTGTTACTTTAATTAAATGGACTCAAAGAGACTCTCCCAGAACATAGAGACCGATTCTTTCGATAGGGAACTCTTTGAGGAGCTTGTGACTACATCCGATGAGCTTAAGAATCTCATTGAAAGCGGCTCTAATCTTCTCCCCAACTTCCGCTCATTCGTTCTCGACCTCTTTGCGAGCTTCTTCAAGTATAACGTCCTCCTCCATCCCGAAGACGAGGTAAAAGGGAGTGCCCTTTTCGGAAGAAAGCTCATAGAGAAGACGCTATCGAGTGAGAGCTACAGGGGGTTAAGAGAAGAGACCGTTCTCGATGGTTTTAAATCCGCCATCGCCACGCTTACCCTTGGTGGGGAAGTGATTAGATGGATAAAATCCGAAGACGGTCTTTCTCAAAAATCGCTCATTAAGGAATGGGAGCTCGATAGGGCAGAGGAGAACTACGAGGAGCTAAAGGAGGAGGCCGGTACGTGGGAGGAGATCGAGAAGAGAATCCACCCCGATAAGGCCTTCAAGGAGGGAAAGAAGAAGGCCCAGTTCGAACTGAGAAAACAGGAAGGGGAGCTAAAGGATCTCCTGGAGGAACAGAAAAAGAGAATCGAAAACTTTGAAATGAGGCTTCAAAACCTTACGAGGTCGGCTCTAAGTCGTGCCTCAGAAATCGTCGAAGAGGCGGAAAGGGAACTCATGGAGTGGGGGGCTTCGATGGGGATACCTCAGGAAAAACCAGTCGGTGAGAAACTCGACCTTGCGGCGAGGCTTTTTAAGAACGAGAAACTCAGAAAACTCTCACTCATGGTTGGGAGCCTAAAGGAGGAGATGCTCTCTTCAAGGAGAAGGCTCTGGTCAAAAAGGGGAGCCGAGGTCTATGATATCGCAATCGGAGATGACCTGGGACGTGTTATCCCGAGTGAACTCGTATTCTTAAGGCACAGGGTTTTAAAGAGGGACTTTCTTAAAAGGTTCGTTGAGGAGAAGCTCCTCCAGTACTATCTGAGAGAGGAGAGGGGTAGGGGGCCACTTGTCGTATGCGTTGACGGCAGTTCCTCTATGGAAGGAAGCAAAGAGCTGTGGTCGAAAGGCGTTTGTTTGACTCTACTCGATATTGCAAAAAGACAGAGAAGAAAGTTTGTTGTGATAGTGTTCTCTTCTAAGGGATCGCCGCTTCGCGTTTTTGGCTCTGATGTAAAAGAGGGTTGGGGAATGAAAGAGAAGGATATAATAGAGTTTGCCGATTACTTCCCGGGTGGGGGAACGGACTTTGAAGATCCTCTGGATAAGGCGTTAGAGTTTTTGCGTCAATCGAAATTTAGAAGAGGGGACATCGTTTTCATCACAGATGGCGAATGCGATGTGAGAGGCGATTGGTTAGAGGGGTTCCTTAAGGAAAAGAAAAGGCTTAACTTTAAGGTGTTCTCTATACTAATAGACTTGACCGGAAGAGAATCGCAGGAATCCCTTAGAAGATTCAGCGACAAGATAACCGCGATATCAAGGCTGACATCAAAAGACGCCAGGGATATTTTCCTAAGCCTCGATTAGAACCCGTTGTTATTCTTAGGGAAACCCGTCCCTCCACTTGATGATCCTTGACCTCGCAACTAAAAAGAGTTATAAAATTAGACCTGATGAGACCTACCTGGGCAGAGATAGATATAGATTCGCTAAAGTCGAATTTTCTTCAGGTAAAAAGAATAGTCGGTGAAAACGTTGGGATCATATCAATAGTAAAAGCTGATGCCTATGGGCATGGCGCGGTCGCTGTTAGCAGGGCTCTTGTCGAATCGGGTTCGGACATGCTAGGGGTTGCAACTATTGAAGAGGCCCTTGAACTCAGGGAGTCAGGTATAGGGGTTCCAATAATCCTTCTTGGAGGGGTTCAACCCGATGAGGCTGAAAGGGTCGTTAAGAATGGCCTAATCCCTTCCCTTTTCTCCCTCTCCACAGCCCAGGTTATTAACAGATACGCCGAAAAAACCGGCAGAAGGGTAAAGTACCATCTTAAGGTCGATACCGGAATGAGCAGGTTGGGCGTAGGGGTTGAGGATATATGTGAGTCCTTAAAAGTGCTTTCGGGTTTTAGGAACCTCGATATGGAAGGTGTTTTTACACACCTTGCGAATGCGGATAGTGAGTTTGGCGACTTTACTTTGAAACAGATCTCGGTCTTTAAGACCGTACTCTCCCTCGTAAGACATGCTGGCTTTTATCCAAGATACATACATATGGCAAATAGCGCCGGAATACAAAGGTTTCCGGAGTCCCACATGGGCCTCGTTCGCCCCGGAATAATGCTCTACGGTTCTGGAAGAATGGGTGACTATGATCTAAAGCCGGTTATGAGGCTAAAAACGCGTATAATCCAGCTTAAAAACCTCCCGACGGCGACCCCCGTAAGCTACGGAGGGACATTCGTTACCAGAAGACCGACCGTGATCGCCACGCTTCCCATAGGATACGCGGATGGATACATGAGGAGGCTTTCAAATCGGGCGAGGGTTTCGATTAGGGGTTTTACGGCCCCTGTTGCGGGCACTGTTTGTATGGATTTAACGATGATAGACGTTACGGAGGTTCCGGGGGTGAGAGTCGGAGACGAGGTTGTGCTTTTTGGAGACGAAAGGGTTTCGGTTGAGGATGTTGCAAGGTGGGCGGATACGATCTCCTATGAGGTGCTATCTATAACCGGGAAAAGGGTTCCCCGTGTCTATGTGCGATCCTCTTAGAAGGGTAAGCGTTGTTTTAAACCAAAAGGGTTTCTCTTTAAGATCAACGTCTTTCCTGGATTTTGAACTCATTTGAAGTTAAATTAAACCGCCATGCCGAGAAGACTGAGCGTCCATATCTCTTCCTTCTTTGTCCCTGTTCTTCTACTTATCTGCACTAAACCGGTATTTGGGGAAGAGGGTTTTAATCTGGGGCCGCTCTTCTATATGGAACGGGATAAGACCCAAGGGTCTCAGGAAATATATGCTCTCGGTCCTTTTATAACGTCAAAGAGGGAGAAGGAGAGTACCGAGTTCGGTTTTAGACCCCTTTTCTATCTGTTAGAGGATGGGAAAAGGGATTCAACCCAGTTCGACTTTCTCTATCCGATTGCAACATACGATAGGAGGGAGGAGGACAGGAGCTTTCAGTTTCTTTTCTATCTCCTTTCATACCACTCCAACCTGAAGCCGAGTGGGTTTAGGGAGAGGGAGTTTACCCTCTTTCCCCTTATTTTTACTAAAAGGGCCGAAAAGGAGGAAGATAGTTACTTTGCCCTGTTCCCCATCTATGGGGATTTAAAGGATAAATTCGCAAGGGACGAAATCGACTTTTTCCTCTTTCCCCTTTTTCTCCGGACCAGGTCGGGTGAGGCTACAAACTACAGCCTTCTCTGGCCCTTTTTCGGCTACTATACGGGGGGCGGTCAGGAGGGGTTCAGGTTGTGGCCCCTCTTTGGGTACAAGAAAAAGGTAGGTGTATTTGACGAAAAATTCGCTCTATGGCCTATTTATATATCGAGAAGACAGGTAGCATATGGGAAGGAGAGGAGATCTTTTATGATCTTTCCCTTCTATTCCACAGTCGAATCCCCTGAGAGAACACAGAGCACTTACCTATGGCCCCTCTTTAACCGGCTTCTGGATAGAGAAAGGGGGATTGAGAGGTGGGATGTCCCATGGCCCCTTATAAACCTCACGAGAGGAACCAAGAAGGAAAACAGGGTCTTTCCCTTCTACGCAAGTGAGGTGGACGGGAATGACGAAGAGGGGTTCTTTCTATGGCCGCTCTATAGATACTACAAGGTCACCCTTCAAGATTATGTGAGAACAAGAAAGACCGTACTACTTTTCCTCTACTCAGATATAAGGGAGAAATCCACCATAGAAGGCGGAATGGATCGGAGAAGAATAGACGCCTGGCCCCTTTTTACCTATAGAAGGGATGCCGAAGGGAATAGGAGCCTTCACCTGCTTTCCATTCTTGAACCCCTTCTCTCTGGAAACGAAGGTATAGAAAGGAACTATTCTCCCATCTGGTGGCTCTACGAGTGGAAGGGGTATAGGGACGGCAGAAGCGTCTCTTCTCTTCTCTGGAATACATACAGGATGGAAAGAAGCAAGGAGGGAATCAAGGTGGACTTTAGACCTATCATTCCCGTATTTTCCTACAGGGATTGGAATGGAGGATCCAAGGTCTATTTCTTGGGTGGGCTTTTTGGCTATAGGTCCGATTCCCACAAAAAGACTATAAAGCTATTTTTCTTCCCAGTGGATATATCTTCTAAGGACGAAGCGAGTGAGGAAGGAGGTTTAAAGAGATGAACGGTATAGGCTCCCTTTTTCAAACCGCTGGAGAGATCCTTGGGCTTCTCGCTGAGAGCGTATATTGGTGTAAAGCCGCTATCAGTAACAGGGACAAGGTCTTTAGACAGATGGTAGAGATTGGAAACAACACACTTCCCGTTGCGGCCCTTATCTCCCTTTTTATAGGCGGTGTTCTCGCACTACAGTCCGGTCCACAGCTTGCCCAGTTCGGGATCGAGGAGAATATCGGCGGAATCGTAGGACTATCTATGGTAAAAGAACTCGGCCCGGTCATGGCCTCCATACTCGTTGCGGGCCGGGTTGGCTCTGCAATGACAGCCGAGATCGGCTCTATGAGCGTCTATGACGAACTGGACGCCCTTAGGACGATGGATATAAACCCGGTGCGCTTTCTCGTAATGCCCAGGTTTCTTGCGAGTTTCATTACACTTCCTTTCTTGGTCATCTACGTGAACGTGATAGGATGGTTCGGCGGCGCGGTCGTCTCGGCCGTTAATCCGGATATCCACGTTAGTTTCAGCGTTTACTATAGGAACCTTTCTGAGCTCGTAGAGTTGTCTGACGTGTTTAACGGTTTGGTTAAGGCCATGGTCTTTGGCGTTATAATCTCGATCGTGTGTTGCTACGTGGGGCTTAAGACAAAGGGAGGTCCAAGAGAAATCGGGACCTCTGTGACAAAGGCGGTGGTTCTCTCTTTCATTCTGATATTGGTTTTTGATTACTACATCACCAGGCTTTTAATATTACTCAATTTAGATTAGACTTTACCGAAAAGCCATGCACATGGAAGAGACGAGGGACGCAACAAAGGAAAGGGCCAAAGAGGCCGTGTGGCTCCGGTATAAAGAAAGTAAGCCAGTAGGGGTGAGGATAATAAAGCTAAATAAGTCATTCGGAAATAACCATGTCCTTAGGGATTTGGATTTAGAGATAGTTCCGGGTGAAACCCTCGTTATCCTGGGAAAAAGCGGATCTGGAAAGAGCGTTCTCCTTCGCCATATAGTTGGACTCGAGAAACCGGATTCGGGAAAGATCCTAATAAACGGGGAGGATATCAATAATCCGAAATTCAGGAAGAAGCATAGACTCGGTATGGTGTTTCAATCGTCGGCGCTTTTTAATTCGCTATCTGTCAAAGAGAACGTTGCGCTCTATTTGAGGGAGCACGGAATAGTTAAGGACGAAAACGAGATTAGAAGGATCGTAGAAAGCGTGCTCTCCATAGTGGGTCTTGAGGGAAAAGAGGGTATTATGCCCTCCGAGCTTAGTGGAGGCATGAAAAAGAGAGTGGCTATCGCCCGGGCCCTAGCCATGAATCCTGAGATCATCCTCTTTGATGAGCCAACGGCCGAGCTCGATCCAATGATGACTAGAACCATAGGGGATGTGATACGAAACCTAAGGAAACACGTTGAGGTTACACAGATAGTAGTTACACACGATGTCGATCTGGCCTTTTACGTAGCAGACAGGATAGCCGTCCTAAGTGAGGGGAGGATCGTGGAGGTGGGTACCCCTGAGGAGATCCGGATGAGTACGAATCCGGTTGTAAGGGGTTTTATAACGTCTCAATTCGGTGGCGAAGAAGGAGGTGTAGAGAGATGAAAACGGAATTTAAGGTGGGAGTGTTCTTTATAGTCGGTTTAATAATACTCCTTGTGGTTTTTGAGTTCATTGGGGAGATCCCTTTTCTAAAAAAGGAGGTTACCTTTAAGACCTATTTCAGATCCGTAGACGAGCTTAAAGAGGGGAATCCAGTGAAGTTCTCTGGTGTTGAAGTGGGAAAGGTTTCAAAGATAGATATAGCGGATGGAAGGGTAGAGGTGGCTTTTACTGTTAAGAAAGGAACCCCCGTCAAAAAGGACTCTGTCGCAAGCATAAGGCTCACGAGTCTCCTTGGGACGAGCTATATAAGCCTTACATTTGGTTCCCCAGAAAGCCCCGTTGCCCCTCCCGGAAGCGTCCTTGCAAGCGAAGAGCCTGCCGATATAAACGAGATACTGGCCAAGGTACAATCCTCTGTGACCTCTATAGAGTCCGCATTCGGTGCTTTGGGTGAAAATAAGGAAAGGATAAAAAACATACTCGAAGGGTTGGACTCGGTTCTCGGCGGAGTGGCAAGGGGTGAGGGAACCCTGGGGAAGCTGTTAAAGGATGATTCCCTATATAACGAGGCAAAGAGTGCGCTCTCAAACATAAATGAAATCGCGCTTTCCGTAAGGCAAGGAAAAGGTACTCTAGGGAAACTCGTAGTGGACGAATCCCTTTATAACGAGACGAAGAACACGATGCAGAACCTGGGTCAGCTTGCAAGCAGGCTAAACTCCGCCCAGGGAACCTTTGGCAGGCTTCTTAACGACGATACACTCTACAATCAGGCTACAGAGGCGGCTACAAACCTTAACTCGATACTAAAGAAGATAAATAAGGGCGAGGGCACGATTGGAAAACTCGTGAGCGATGACTCCCTCTATTTCGACGCAAAGAACGCCATTAAACGGGTTGATAAAGGTATTGACACGGCAGAAGACCTGGCCCCTCTGGGTATAGTCGGAACGGCCTTTGGGGTCATTACCCTTTTTTAGATGAAACTGGAAGTCGTTCGGCTCTTATCTGTAGATACTCCTCAGATTTAGGCTAAATACGAATGAGACCAGGGAGGTTTTAAGGGAGATCCAGGAGGTATCGCTTAGGGACAAGAGAAGTGTGGTTGAAATAATGGATGAGATCGAATCAAAGATGGGGAATGATATGGCAAAGAACCGATTTAGGCATGAACTCAAGCTGATGTGCTATCCTCTCCTTTCACTTGTTGAGGAGGGGTTTAGAGGGTGTGTAAGGGATATAGGTCTCCCTAAGGATATAACCGTCTTCCATCCTCCTTTTTTGAGGGTAGACCACATTGAGATAAGGATGAAAGTAGAAAGCGCCGAGGCTTTATCTCGGATGCCCTTTCACCTCTCTTCGGCTCTTGAGAATGGGAAGATAGACGATCTCATCAATATCGTAAAGGAGGGAAGCCCATAGGATTCCCCTCGTATAAATCCGGTTAATATGTATAATCCCAGACACAACCAAAATCCCTTTTCCTACCTTCTTCCTATCTCCTTAAGATAGGCGTCAAGGTCGTAAGGTGGGTTCCAGTCGTTATCCACATAGATTATGAGTTCCTGTCCCGGATAGATGCGGTTTTTATTCTCTATCATATCTGAGTTCCAGGTGTATATCCTGTCCCATTCCCTGGCGTTAAGGAGATAGTATCCTGCAAGTAGATGTAACTCCTCGCCTCTTCCTACCTTATGGACGATAAGGCGCTTTCCCGGCTGAGCCGGGGGTACCTCGGCCTTCGGGTTAGTGGACATTAAGGAGAAGAACGCAAATAGAATCAGGGTTATCTTTAGAACCTTCATCGGGTTTATTACCTCCCTTCCTCCTTGTGTTTTTAAGGTATTTTTAATTGTACTCCTTTTTTGGATGATGAAAAAGGGAGGGACCCGGGTTGACTATACTATAAAACGTTGATACGATTGTGGCTACAATCAGGATGAGAGCGGTGATTCAAAGGGTAAAAGAGGCGAGTGTCGAGGTGGAAGGAGAGGTAGTGGGAAGAATCCGTAGAGGGTTACTCGTCTTCCTCGGTGTCGGAAGAGACGATACGCAAAGGGACGTCGAGTATTTGGTGGATAAGGTTTTGGGATTAAGGATCTTTGAAGATGAAGAGGGAAGAATGAACCTCTCCATCGTGGATGTTGGGGAAGAGATCCTAGCTGTTTCCCAGTTTACACTTTACGGGGACTGCAGGAGGGGAAGACGCCCGTCCTTCGACGAGGCCGCCCCACCGGATTTGGCCGAAGGGCTATACGGACTCTTTGTCGAGGGGATTAGGAAAAGAGGGGTTAAGATCCAAACCGGGAGGTTCCGCGCCCTTATGGACGTCCACCTCATAAACTCGGGCCCCGTCACGATTCTACTGGATAGTAGGAAGACCTTTTAACCGAAGTAAGGACAAGGCATACCTTGCCCCTACTCCCAAGGAACGAAGGCTACGCCGACTTCTGGGGAGACGGAGTCAATAGACCGATACGTTGCGTTAATCTCCTCTTCTGGAATAGGCTCTCTATTTCCCCAGTTTATGGTCTGTATCTTCATTATCACCCTTTTCGGGTCTCCCATTTTCCTTATGGCGTTTTCCGTTATGTTTTTTATCAATGTCTCAACCTCGCTTCTATTGGCACCAAGCTCTTCCATCATCTGGTGCTGATACGTCATAAGGGCTACGTAGTCGAATTCCTTGGCGAGATCGGTGTTGTGCGACTGCCAGGCAAGCGTATTTTCAGGCCTTCTAAACAGCTCATACGTGGCGTTTAATGCGGTCTTGATTCGTGGGTTCCTCCCTTTTAGAATGCGGGTGAGATCTTTTGCCACCTCAAGGAGCCTTTTATTCTTCCACATTGCCCACCGCCAGAATTCTTCCGTGTATACGATTCTTTTGATCCTTCCATCCGGCTTCAGTTCGATCTCTCTATACATCCTTTTGGGGTCGAGTGTCCTCTTGAGGTCGAGAAGGAATTCAAGCCTTGCCGATGTCCCAAGGGCCTCCATTTGTTTTATCGTAAGGTCGTCCTGAAAGAGCACTCCGTCAATGGGGTATCTACCAAGATCCAAATACAGACCTTCCAGATATCTCAGGCTCTTTGGATTAAAGAGGTCCAATCTCGGTATGGTTGTTTCCTTGCCCGCTGGGATGGAAAACTCCCTATCCAACATATCCTCGCTCGCCCCATAGATCGCATCCCTTGTCGTCATCCAGGCAAAGAGCCTTATGCCCTGGGAATGGGAGATCTCAACGACCTTCCCGAGTATGTCCTCTATGACAGGGGCGTGGGATGTAGAGTAATACACCCCAATCTCTGACCCCCGTTTGGCAATTCCATGGATCCTATCTCCCTTATTCCCAAATACCCTGAAAATAACGGTGTTTATTCCCTGGGATTTGATTTTTTTTATCTCCTCCTCAAACCCTTTGTAATCTTTAGATGGGGTGTAAAACACCTGTGCGGCCCGGATTCTATAGGGGTCACCCCCCGTAGTTGCTATCTGTGGTAAGGCTAAGGTAAGAGATAGGAGTAGAAGGATCATTCCTAAATATTTCATCCGCTTTTGGCCCCTAGTCAAGTTGATTTTCCGCGTTCTGTTATTATATTAAGGAGATGGAAAAGATCGTCTGTCAGAATCCGAAGGCAAATAGGGATTTCTTCCTCGAGGAAAGGTACGAGGCGGGAATCGAGCTGAAGGGGTCTGAGGTTAAATCCCTTAGGGAGGCGAGGGCGAGCATAAAGGAGAGCTTTGCCATGATTAGAGATGGAGAGGTGTTCCTCATAAACAGTTATATCGCTCCCTATGAAGGCGCAAACAGGTTTAACCACGATCCAACGAGAGAGAGGAAGCTCCTCCTCCACAGGCGTGAGATAAATCGGCTTATAGGAAAGACGCAGGTAAGAGGATACACCTTGATTCCTGTAAGGATATATTTTAAAAACGGACGCGCCAAGGTCGAGATAGCGCTCGCTAAGGGTAAAAAGGACTACGACAGGCGTGAGGATATAAAACGCCGCGAGGCCGAGAGGGAGATGGACAAGGCGATAAAAAAGAGCCGCTATTAATTGGTATATCTGATCGTCGTTTATTAGGTATAATATAGATATCTTATCTGATCTTTGATAATCGGGGGCGATCGGCTTCGACGGAAAGTGGGATAGCTCAAGCGGCATGCCGAGTTTCTGCTAACTCGAAAAACTGGCAGAGCACGTATAAGTGCCGAACCAATCAACGCACTCGCTGCTTAATTAAAGCAGTGACGTCTCGGAAGACCTTGCCCGTTGGGTTTTCATGAGGCGTGGACAAGACGGGATAGTCCTCAGACGATGCCTGGGACGTAGGGGGATGAAACAAAACCTCAGGCTGGCGATGGAAATCCTGCCCATGGGAAGTTCCATCGCGAAGACCAAATATGGGCTAAGCATGTAGAGGCTGGGCAAGGCCCTTTTTCGGACCTGGGTTCGATTCCCAGCGCCTCCACCAGAAGTAATCCCTTCTATTCTCATCGTTTCAAGAAAACCGAAAACTCGGTAAGAGTCCTGAGTCAATACGGAGATGAGAATCGGCGCAAACTACATAGGTGACGGAGTGTGCGAATTTACCGTCTGGGCTCCCCTTCTAAATAGTGTGGAGCTAAAGATAGTTTCCCATGAGGAGAGGAGACGTGTCCAATCTCCTGGGTTTCTTCCTATGGAAAGGGACGAATCCGGGTATTGGAGAACGGTGATCGGGGATGCCTCTCCTCAGACCCTTTATCTCTATAGACTCGATGGTGAAAAGGAAAGGCCTGACCCAGCATCCCATTTCCAGCCCTATGGGGTTCATAGTCCCTCTCAGGTAGTCGACCACGGCTCGTTCATCTGGGAGGATGGGGATTGGATGGGAATAGATATCTCCCGGATGATAATCTATGAACTCCATATAGGAACGTTTACCGAAGAGGGGACGTTCGACGCCGTGATCCCAAGGCTAGACGATATCCTCCACATTGGAATTAATACCATAGAGATAATGCCCGTCTTCCAGTTCCCCGGGGATAGAAACTGGGGATACGATGGTGCTTACATATACGCCGTCCAGAACTCGTATGGAGGGCCGTATGGGCTTAAGAGGCTAGTCAACGAGTGTCATAAAAAGGGGATAGCGGTTGTCCTTGATGTCGTCTATAACCACGTCGGTCCTGAGGGGAGCTATCTCCGGGATTTTGGGCCCTATTTTACGGATAGGTACAAGACCCCGTGGGGAAGCGCCATAAACTTTGACGATGCCTATAGCGATGGGGTCAGGGATTTCTTCATAGAAAACGCCATTTACTGGTTTAAGAACTACCACATCGATGCCCTTCGCCTTGATGCCGTTCATGCGATTTTTGATATGAGCGCGAGACCCTTTCTTCAGGAGCTTGCAGAAAGGGTTAAGGGGTTCTCTAGGGACGAGGGGAGGGACTTTTATCTCATCGCCGAAAGCAATTTGAACGATGCGAGGGTTATAAAACCCGTGGAGTTGGGGGGATACGGTATCGATGCGCAGTGGTCCGACGACCTCCATCACTCCCTTCATACCCTGCTTACAGGTGAAAGTGAGGGCTACTACGTCGATTTTGGCCAGGTTGGACATCTGGTGAAGTCCCTAAGGGAGGGTTTTGTGTACTCAGGGGAGTACTCCAAGTACAGGAAGAGGAGGCACGGAAACTCCTCGAAGGATAGACCTGGGAAGCAATTCGTAGTCTCCTCACAGAACCACGACCAAATCGGGAATCGTATGTTAGGAGAAAGGCTCTCTACACTGATCCCATTTGAAGGGCTAAAACTCGCAGCTGGTGTCGTTCTCCTCTCCCCTTATATCCCGCTTCTCTTCATGGGGGAGGAATACGGGGAAAAGAATCCATTTCTCTACTTCGTGAGCCATTCCGATCCCGATCTCATAACGGCCGTTAGGGAGGGGAGGAGGGAGGAGTTTAAGGCGTTTAACTGGAAGGGAGAGCCTCCCGATCCCCAGAACGTGGAGACGTTTCTTAGGTCAAAGATAGAATGGGACAAAAGAAGGGATGGAAGTCACAGGGTTCTTCTCGATTTCTATAGGAACTTAATAAGACTAAGAAAAGAGATGCCAGTCCTATCGAATCTCAACAAGGAAAACCTCGATGCCTGGGGACTAGAGGATCAGAGGGTCGTGTTTATGAGGAGATGGGAGGATGGAGACAGTGGTCACGTGTTCTCGATATTCAACTTTAATCGACTCGACCAGAGTCTGAGGGGCCATTTCCCTGAAGGGAAATGGAAGAGGGTTTTGGATTCTTCCGATAGAATATGGAATGGCCCAGGGACCCTTCTTCCTGAGGAGATTGGCCCTGTTGGCTTTGGGGAAGATCCGATGAATACCAATACGGGTTTTGAAATAACCATAAGGGGGCTTAGCTTTGTCCTCTATAAGAGGGAAGAATACTGACAGATGGCGAAAATGGTTTTTATAGCGCCAAGCGATTAATATATTAACTCCTATGGAAAGGTACGTCTGCATTCATGGCCACTTCTATCAACCGCCCAGGGAAAACCCGTGGCTCGAGGAGGTTGAGGAGCAGGATTCGGCCTATCCCTATCACGACTGGAACGAAAGAATAACGGCAGAGTGCTATGCGACTAATGCGGTCTCCCGCATCCTCGACTCGAAAGGTAGGATCGTAAGCATAGTAAACAACTACTCGAAGATAAGCTTCGATTTTGGTCCAACGCTCATTGACTGGATAAGGGCAAAGTCCCCGGAAGTCTATCAGGCCGTTTTAGAGGCCGATAACGAGAGTCGGAAGAGGTTCTCAGGACACGGTTCTGCAATGGCTCAGGCCTATAATCACATGATAATGCCTCTAGCAAACCGGCGGGACAAGTACACACAGGTACTCTGGGGGATCCGGAATTTTGAATATCATTTCGGACGAAAGCCAGAGGGGATGTGGCTCCCCGAAACGGCGGTGGACCTGGAAACCCTGGATATAATGTCTGAACTAGGCATACGGTTCACGGTTCTTTCCCCCTATCAGGCAAACCGGGTGCGCAGAATAGGCGCTCGAAGCTGGCGCGATGCAAGGGATGGGAGTATAGACCCCACGATACCCTATGAGCTGCGCTTACCATCGGGTAGAGGTATGGCCCTTTTCTTCTACGACGGTCCCATTTCCCGTGCGGTTGCCTTTGAGGGCCTGCTCACAAACGGTGAGAACTTCGCCCGTCGCCTCCTAGGTGGTTTCTCCACTGGGCGCCCATGGCCACAGCTCGTACACATAGCAACTGACGGCGAGACCTATGGACACCACCATAGGTTTGGAGATATGGCCCTGGCCTACGCCCTTCATTACATAGAATCAAACAACCTCGCCCGACTTACCAACTACGGTGAATATCTGGAAAGGCATCCACCAACGCATCAGGTCGAGATACTCCAAAATACCTCCTGGAGCTGTGCCCACGGGGTCGAGAGGTGGCGAAGCGACTGTGGTTGCAGTACCGGAGGACATCCGGGCTGGAACCAGTCCTGGCGGGCCCCGCTTAGGGAGGCGCTTGATTGGTTGCGTGACTCCCTTGCCCCGGCCTACGAGAAAAGGGCGGGGGAATTTCTGAGAGATCCCTGGGCTGCACGCGATGATTACATCTCCGTTATTCTAGACCGTTCTCCTGATAATATAGATCGGTTCTTGAGTCATCATGCCTCTAGGGAACTCACGGACGATGAGAAGACCGTAGTGTTAAAACTCCTTGAGCTCCAGCGCCATGCCATGCTCATGTACACTAGTTGCGGCTGGTTTTTCGATGAACTCTCTGGCATAGAGACCGTACAGGTGATTCAGTATGCGGGGCGTGTCGTTCAACTGTCCGAAGAGGTGTTTGGCGACTCGGTTGAGGCCCATTTTCTCGATCTACTCGAAAGGGCAAAGAGCAACATACCAGAGCATAGAGACGGTCGACTCATCTACGAGAGATTCGTTAAGACCGCTGTGGTTGACCTCAAGAAGGTCGCCGCCCACTATGCGATAAGCTCCCTATTCGAGGAGTATGGCGAGAAGACCAGGCTCTATAGCTACACGGTTGAGAGGAAGGACTATCGCGTCTTTGAAACCGGAAGGGCAAGGCTTCTGATAGGACGGGCTCAGATGACCTCTGAGGTCACCCGCGAATCGGCCGATCTAACCTTCGGGGTTCTCCATTTGGGTGATCATAACCTAAACGGTGGTGTGAGGGGATTTATGGGAGACGGGGTTTATAACTCCACGGTTCAGGAGCTTAGCGAGACGTTTAACCGTGCGGACTTCCCGGAGGTCATAAGGCTCTTCGATAAACACTTTGGGGACTCTACGTATTCACTGAGGTCACTATTTCGGGATGAGCAGCGAAAGGTTCTAGGCCTCCTCATAAAGTCTACCCTGGAAGAGGCAGAGGCGATCTACCGACAGCTCTACGAGCGAACCGCCCCGATGATCCGTTTTATGAGCGGCTTGGGCATTCCTACGCCGAGGGTGTTCTATTCAACTGCCGAGTTCGTTCTAAATAGCGGTCTGCGGAGGGCCTTTGAGGGGGAAGTAGACATCGATCGGATTAAGGCACTTCTGGAAGAGGCTAGATTGGAGGGGATTACACTCGACACGGATACACTTGAGTACTCGCTAAGAGGGAATATAGAACGAATGGCAAGTGGCTTCCTTGCTAACCCCGCCGATCTTTCGCTTTTTGAGAAGCTGGAAGCCGCTATAAACCTACTACCCTCCCTTCCCTTCACGGTGAACCTCTGGAAGGTGCAGAACTACTATTTTGAGATGCTAAAATCCGTTTACCCGCGGTTTAGA
Organism: uncultured Spirochaetia bacterium; assembly: GCA_964636885.1. Lineage (GTDB taxonomy): Bacteria > Desulfobacterota_D > UBA1144 > Nemesobacterales > CSP1-2 > CAZWVA01. The sequence goes on along the minus strand of CAZWVA010000009.1, from coordinate 19,633 downwards.
GAGAAGGCAGAGGACGGGGATGAGAATGCGAAGATCTGGGTTGATCGTTTTCATTCCCTAGGAGATAAACTCTATATTCGGGTTACATAGATGAAGAGCCCAGTAATCCCTGGTGCCACCTATCGAATCCAGCTAAACCCCTCATTCGGGTTTAAAAGTGCGATGGGGATCCTGGAGTACCTATTCGACCTTGGGATAAGGTGCATCTACGCCTCCCCTGTCTTTAAGGCGAGGAAGGGGAGTTCCCACGGCTACGATATAGTCAGTCTGAACGAGCTAAACCCTGAACTGGGAACGGTTGAGGAGTTCGAGGAGCTGATAAAAAGGGTCAAGGAATACGGAATGGGTTGGCTCCAGGATATAGTCCCAAACCACATGGCATACGACAGTCAAAACCGTATGCTCATGGATATACTGGAAAACGGAGGGAGTTCTGAGCATCTTAACTCATTTGATATAGAATGGAACCATCCGTACGAGAGCCTGAAGGGAAAACTCCTTGCCCCATTCCTGGGGAGGGTTTATGGAGAGGCCCTAGAGAACGGTGAAATCACATTGAAGTACGAGAGCGACGGGTTTACGGTGAATTACTACGACTTAAAACTGCCTCTCAAGATAGAGTCTTATCTAACCGTTATCACGTACAGGTTAAAGACCCTGAAGAAAAGGCTAGGGGAGGATCATCCCGATTTTATAAAGTTCCTTGCCGTCCTTTATTCCCTAAAAAACCTGCCCACTTCGAGAGAGGAAGCCGCCGAGAGGTACGGCCAGATAGTATTCATAAAGAGGATGCTCTGGGAGCTCTATACGGGAAACCAGGAGATAGGTAGGTTCATAGACGAGAATATAAGGATCTTTAACGGCGAAAGGGGAAACCCAGAGAGCTTTAACCTGCTCCACGGCCTGCTCTCGGAGCAGAATTTCAGGCTCTCCTTCTGGAAGGTCGCTACCGAAGAGATAAACTACAGGAGGTTCTTCAACATAAACGAACTGATATCCCTCAGGGTAGAGGATGAGAACGTGTTCAATCAGACCCATTCTCTCATCCTCAAAATGGTTGGGGAGGGAAAATTCACTGGTCTTCGAGTGGACCATATAGACGGGCTCTACGACCCGACGAATTATCTAAGAAGGCTTAGGGATAAGGCGGGGGACATATATATAGTCGTTGAGAAGGTCCTCGGACTCGAAGAGGACCTTCCCCAGTCCTGGCCGATTCAGGGAACAACGGGTTACGACTTCCTGAACTACCTGAACGGGATCTTCTGTGATGGGAGGAACGAAGGGGAATTCAGCAGGGTATACTCGGACTTTACAGGCTTAATGGCCTCATACGAGGATCTTGTGGCTGAGAAGAAGAGGCTCATTATAGGAAAGCACATGGCTGGAGACATTGACAATCTTGCCCACCTCATGAAGAGGGTGTCGAGCAGACACAGGCATGGAAGCGACTTTACCCTCTATGGTCTCAGGAGGGCCATTGTGGAGGTTATGGCACTCTTTCCGGTTTATAGGACCTATATTAATCAGGAAACCTTTAATGAGGTGGATAAGGCGTACATAGAAGAGGCTGTAAGAAAGGCGATGCATACGAATCCGGCGTTTTTTAACGAGCTCGACTTTATAGAGCAGTTCCTACTCGTTAGGTTTGGGGAGTATCTGAGCGAGGATGAAAAGAGGGAGTGTATAGACTTTATAATGAGGTTCCAGCAGTTTACAGGCCCACTTATGGCAAAGGGTTTTGAGGATACGACCCTCTACGTGTATAACAGGCTCCTCTCCCTAAACGAGGTCGGCGGGGACCCAGGCAGGTTCGGGATCTCTCTCGGAGAATTCCACGATTTCAATAAAAAGAGGGCCAAGCTATGGCAGGGCTCTATGAGCGCCACATCGACACACGATACGAAAAGGAGCGAGGACGTAAGGGCGAGGATAAACGTCCTTTCCGAGATACCGGAGGAGTGGGAGACGAGGATCAATAGATGGAGTAGGTTAAACAGGAATAAAAAGAAAACCATAAACGGTATGAGCGTCCCGGATAGGAACGACGAGTACTTCCTCTACCAGACACTCATCGGGGCTTTTCCCTTTTATGAAGAGGAGTACGCCGGGTTTGTGGATAGGATTAAGAGCTACACGATAAAGGCCATAAGGGAGGCCAAGGTTCATACGGCCTGGTTAAAGCCGGATACGGACTACGAAGATGCGTTCATCTCCTTTGTACACGAGATTCTGGAACCATCGGAGGGTAATAGATTCCTTAAGGAATTTCTCCCGTTCGAGAGGAGAATAGCGCACTACGGGGTATTTAACTCCCTCTCTCAGACCCTCGTCAAGATAACCTCACCCGGTGTGCCGGACTTCTATCAAGGATCGGAGCTCTGGGACCTTAGCCTCGTCGATCCGGATAACCGCCGTCCGGTTGATTTTGGGAAGAGGAGGGATTTTCTTAGTGGAATAAAGGAGATGGAAAAGGTAGATATACTAAAACTTATAGACGAGCTTATATCTACAAAAGAGGATGGAAGGATAAAGCTGTTTCTGATCTACAGGGCGCTAAAGGCGAGAAACGAGAGGAGGGCCCTTTTTGAAAGGGGGGACTATATAAGGATAAGGGTGAGGGGGAGGCATAGCGATCACGTTCTGGCCTTTGCGAGGAGGAATAGGAACGAGTGGTCAATAACCGTGGTGCCAAGGTTTTTAACCTATCTCGTAAAAGAAGACGAGTTCCCAATTGGAAGGGAGGTATGGGGGGATACGAGCATTGTTATCCCGGAAGACGCCTCTTCCCTGTGGAGAGACGCCTTTACGGATCAGACGGTTAAGGGTAGAAAGAAACTCGCTGTCGGAGAGGTATTAAAACGCTTTCCCGTAGCGCTCCTACTCGGTGAGTAGGGGCTACTCCACGGGTAGATTTGGTTATCTTCTTAGAGTACGAGACCGTATGAATCACGGCTCTGTAGATAAGGAGGAAACATGAAAAGAAGAGGAAGCGGGGTACTCCTTCACATCACGTCCCTTCCATCGCCCTATGGGATAGGCGACCTGGGACCGGAGGCGTATAGATTTGTGGATTTTCTTTCAGAGGCAAAACAGGGCTTCTGGCAGATACTCCCACTAAACCCCACAAATCCGGCCTTTGGTAATTCGCCCTATAGCAGTCCGTCCGCCTTTGCGGGAAACCCTCTCCTCATAAGTCCCGATCTCCTAGTGGAAGAAGGCCTCCTCTCAAGGTCGGATACCGAATCGGGTCTTTCCTTTCCTTCCGATATGGTCGATTATGACGCCGTTTCCGAATACAAATACGATCTTCTTCGCACGGCGTATGAGAATTTTAAGAGGAGGAAAGGGAAGGATTACGGATTCGAGTGGTTTTCAAATGAGAACTCGTATTGGCTCGATGATTACGCCCTATTCATATCCCTAAAGGAGCATTTCAGCGGGGCCGCCTGGAGTGAATGGCCTGAGGATATAAGAAGGAGGAACGAGGATGCACTCGTGGAGTGGAAGAAGAGGTTAGCCGATAGGATCTCGATGAGGAGGTTCTTCCAGTACACGTTCTTTAAGCAGTTCTCTTCCCTTAAGAGCTACTGCAGGGATAGAAACATACAGATAATAGGGGATATCCCCATATACGTGAATTACGATAGCTCTGACGTATGGGCTAACCCACATATCTTCAAGCTCGATGAAAGCGGGAGGCCCACGTTTGTTGCGGGTGTTCCTCCCGATTACTTCAGCAAGACTGGTCAGCTCTGGGGAAACCCGGTTTACAGATGGGACGTTCTTAGAGAGACTGGGTACTCCTGGTGGATAAAACGCATGGAGCATAACCTCAGGTTCTTCGATATCATAAGGCTCGACCACTTTAGGGGGTTTTTTGCTTACTGGGAGGTTCCGGTGGGCGAGAAGACCGCGGTAAACGGGAGATGGATGGAGGCCCCTGCGGAGGATTTTTTTAAGGCGCTCTTTAGGCGATTCCCCTTCCTCCCTATTATTGCAGAGGACCTCGGGGTCATAACGCCCGATGTCCTTGAGATGATGAACCGCCTCGGTTTTCCCGGGATGAGACTCCTAATATTCGCCTTCGGAGACGACTTTCCGAATAGCAAATACCTCCCACATAATTACGTGAGGAACTGCGTCGTGTATACGGGAACGCACGATAACAACACGATTAAGGGGTGGTGGAGGCAAGAGGCCAGCCCCGAGAGTAAAATCAGGCTCTCCAGATACGTGGGGCGAGAGGTCTCCGAAGAGGAGGTCAACTGGGAGTTCATCAGGCTTGCCATGCTTTCTATCGCAAACACGGTAATCATCCCGATGCAGGACATCCTAGGCCTTGGGGAGGAGGCAAAGATGAATCTCCCGGCTACCACGGAGGGCAACTGGCGGTGGAGACTTAAACCCGATCAAATAACGCCTTCTCTTATAGAGAGGTTAAGGGAGATCACCGAGACCTATGGGAGGGGGTAGCGCACCTCTATCTTTGATCTTCAATCTAGGCGTAGTGGTTGAGGAAAGAATGTGGTATAGGCTTCTTACATAGACAACCACTCGTGTCTCGTGCCCTTAGTACCAATTAAACCGAAATGCTATGCCCTGAAGGTTTGCCCATTCGACTTTCTCATCGTTTACTAGTACTCTCATTGGATTTACTACATAGCTCATTGCTCTTAAAAACTGATTGTTTCTATTTGCCAACCAGTTTGAAATCCCTTCAACGATTATACCAATTGGAACACCGATACCCGGCGTCACGATTACATCATTGAAAGAAGGCGACTGTTGCCAGCCTTCAATGGTGTATTCAAAGAGCGCGCTCAGCAGAAAGGAACCGAAACCCGAAGTAACCCTATCGTATCCCCTTGCCCTAAAATAAAGGTAAAATGCCATACCTGCCAAAGGGTGCTCTATGTAATTCGTTACGAAAGAATCGCCGTCATCGAGCGGGGGATCAAGGAAGGACTTCCTTGGAGTGGAACAGAGATTATTCCTTGCTTTTGTTCCTTTGCAACCCTGCCAACCGGTGATGTTGTATAGATAGGAAAATAAGGAAGTGCTATAGAGCCTTTTAAAGTTGCTAGGGGCTATAAAAGACCTTTCTGTCCAGAGGGCCGCATAGAGTAAAAAGCTACTTCTCGTAAAATCATCGAAGTCAGATTTCAGGGTTTTTTCTTTATCTTTGTGACCTAACAAACGTGATTTCCTCTCTAGTGTTAAGTCTATAGTGTTTGTGTGTACCAAAAGGCGGGGTGCATCGCCATAAATGTTTGAAATAGCCCAATCCCTGTTAGTCCTTAGAGATTTAGCCTCTACCGAGGTAGAGGACTTAATAAAGAGGATTATCATAATAACTACTATAGACCGAAGCATCTTTGCTTCTTCCCTTACGGCCTTACATTATCGTTGATTCTCCCTGCTTTATACCTGTAAGCATTAGTAAATTCAAGGAAGGTGGATATATTCGAATCGTATTGCTTTTTAAGCATAATTTGGGAATAATCTCCTTAGAGACGCATAGCGATGCGCCTCTACACAACAGTGACATAAATGTAAAAACGTTTATATGCGTCTTCAGCACCTGATGTTTTATTCTCGATTTTGCTATAAGGGTTTTTACGTGTATCATTTAAGTTGTCAATCCCGAAAGTGGTTGTGAGGCTGCAAATGGGGGGTAGGATGTTACTTTGGGGACTGTCTGTTAGTAATTGAAAAATATATCAAACAAGGAGATTGTAAACATGCATGGTACAAAACTCTATGTAGGGAACCTTAGCTATTCTGTAACCAAGGAGGAGTTGAAGGATCTCTTCTCTAGCTACGGAGTGGTTAGCGATGTTAAGATAATAGAGGGTAAAGGTTTTGGATTCGTCGAGATGTCAAACCAGGCTGAGGCCGAAAAGGCAAAGGAGGCCTTGGACGGTTCAAATCTAAGGGGGCGTAACCTTAAGGTCAATGAAGCGCGCCCTGCTAAGAGTAGACAGAGGAGGGACTTCCGTAGATAATGGGTGTGGGAATAGCCGTTCCGTTGGGTTTATTCCGGGTATGGCAACCAAATTGTATATAACGCCTGATAAGAGAAATCAAGGATCCATCCAATAAACACTCAGGACAATTTCTTTTATTATCCCTGCAAGATCGTGCTAGGTTGTACATCACAGGGTAAGCGATAGGAAAGGTGTGCATTGTGCATTTGGTTTATTACTCTTACCGAGAGAAAGGGGCTTAGAAAAAGATGGAGAGATTAGACAAATTCAGAGCACTCGGTTTATCCGAGAACACGTTAAAGGCATTAAAGATAAAGGGATTCGTAGAGCCTACAGAGATTCAGGAGAAGACCATACCGATTCTTCTTGAAGGAGGGGTTGACGTTGTGGGACAGGCTCAGACGGGAACCGGGAAGACGGCGGCCTTTGGACTGCCGCTCATCGAGAAACTGGAGGAGGAATCTAAGAACGTTCAGGCGCTAATCCTTGTTCCAACGAGAGAATTGGCCATACAGGTTGCCGAGGAAATAGACTCTTTACAGGGGGATAAAAGGTTAAAAATAGCTACCATATACGGCGGCAATTCGATGGAGCGCCAGCTTAGGCGATTGAGGGAGGAGGTTCATATAGTGGTAGGGACTCCGGGAAGGGTACTAGACCATATAAGGAGAAAGAGTCTCAAGCTGGGGAATATATCGTACTTAATACTTGACGAAGCGGACGAGATGCTAAACATGGGGTTTATTGAGGATGTGGAAGAGATCTTAAGGAACACGGGTTCCAAGAAAAGAACGCTTCTCTTTTCTGCGACGATGCCTGAGAGGATACTCGGTATCGCTAAAAATCATATGGGGAAATACGAAGTCATATCCGTTAGGAAGAAGCGGCTTACAGCCGATCTAACGGATCAGGTCTATTTTGAGGTATCGCATTCGGACAAATTCGATGTGCTTTGCAGGATAATCGATGTTGAAGAGGGGTTCTATGGACTCGTATTCTGTAAAACGAAGCTCGAAGTAGACAGCGTTGCAAATAGTCTGATTGAGAGGGGATACGCCGCTAGGGCGCTCCACGGAGACATATCTCAGCACCGGAGGGAACGGGTATTGAATGGATTTAAAGAAAAAGAGATAAACGTTCTTGTTGCTACGGATGTCGCCGCAAGGGGGATAGATATCGGTAACCTAACACATGTTGTTAACTACTCCATACCCCAGGGGCCCGAATCCTATGTTCACAGGGTAGGAAGAACCGGAAGGGCTGGAAGGGAGGGAAAGGCTATAACCTTTGTAATGCCCGAGGAGTATAAGAGACTCCTCTTTATAAAGAGGATCGCAAAGACGGACATCAGAAAAGAGAACCTCCCCCCAGTAGGAAATGTGATAAACGCAAGGAAGTCTAGGATAAAAGCTAAACTCAAGGGTATTATTAAATCAGGGGATTACGATAGTTACATTCAGATGGCTGAGGAGCTACTGGAAGAAAACGATCCAATAAGGGTCTTGGCAGCCCTCTTATCGCATTCTTTTCGGGATGAGCTTGACGGTGTCAAATACAGTAAGACGAGAGAGGGTTCAACGGATAAAAGGGAAGGAACAAGGCCACTTGTGGCTCTCGGAAAGGCTGGCTGCGCTACTAAGACAAACGTTTATTACGACAAGGGCACCACTAAAAAAGAATCAACGCCGGTTAGGGAATAGGGGTTACCTCGCATTACCCAATAACCATTATAATCATACCCGCTATGATTATTGACCATGTTGCCAGATCGATCAGGTTGTATTCCCTTTCCATCTAGTCACCCTTTTTAACTGAGATACGGTTTAGTCAATATTCAATCACACAGGACGTATGCTATCAAGATTTATTTTTTAAATGAAAAAAAGCTTATTTCTAGGGAATCGTTATTACTTTTGTCTTATGCCTTAGTAAGTCTAAGAATGGGGATTATGAGTATCGTCGTAACGGATGCCGCCGCCTTTTTCTATCGCCTTTGGCCGGTATTTATAGGGATCTGAGAATAAAGGAGAAAGCGGGTAGAATATTACCGTTTACCATCGAAAACCGTTTCTTGGAGGTATGGAAGTGGATACGGGTACTCACACAAAACCCCGTTTTGATCTGTGGTACGACTTTCGTAATCCCCCTCAGTGGAGACGTCCCTACACACGCATCTACTGTGAGACCTTAGAGCAAATCGTATGGGCGGAGGAGCATGGCTTTGATGACATCTGGCTCCAGGAACACCACTTCCACGAGGATGGCTTCTCACCGTCGGTTTTACCGATTGCGGCTGCCATTGCAGCGCGAACGAATGGGATCCAAATTGGCACCCCTGTTCTCCTTCTACCACTTCATAATCCCAGTCGCTCCCGGATCCCGATGGATACATACTCGAGGCGGGCACGCATGAACTCGTGGTGGTGGACTCTTCTGGACGCTCGGATAGTATTAGATACGAGGTGGAAGCGCGGGTAGGGGAGGGTAGAGGGAATCGTGAATAAGGCCGTGGAATATAATAACCCTATAATCCTGTTTGACGGTGTATGCAATATGTGTAGCGGTATAGTTCTATTCGTGATTAAGAGGGACCCTGAGGGGATTTTTAGATATGCGCCACTACAGTCTCAGGCGGGCAAGAGCCTATTAGAGCGGTTTAATCTCCCCATAGACGAGCTTCACTCCCTTATCCTCGTTGAGGGTGACGGGTGTTATAAGAAATCAACGGCGGCCCTTCGGGTAGCCAAGAGGATGAAGGGGCTCTGGCCCGTTCTCTATCCGCTTGTGTTGGTTCCAAGACCGATAAGGGATTTTATCTATGACCTTATAGCTAGAAACAGGTATAGGTGGTTTGGAAGAAGGGACGAGTGTTTGGCTCCGACTCCAGATGTGAGGAGTAGGTTTTTGGAATAGGTAGGAGAGCCCTTTATATCCCCTATTTGGGCTGTTAAAATGATTACCGCTTGTCCGGATGCGGTATTTCTGACTCGGCTTATCTATGGCCGGGTAAATTATTAGTTCTGACTCGCCCTAAGGAGGTGGGATGCCTTGAGAATCGCTCAGGTTGCACCGCTTTATGAAAGCGTACCTCCTAAGTACTATGGGGGTACGGAACGTGTGGTTTCGTATCTCACAGAGGAACTGGTGAGACAGGGACACGATGTGACCCTTTATGCAAGCGGCGATTCTGTCACAAAGGCCCATCTTGTCGCCCCCTGCCGACGCTCTCTTCGTCTCGATAAGCACTGCATGGATCAACTCGCCCATCATGTGCTCATGCTGGAGATGGTCTTTAAGGATCCCGACCGCTTTGATATCATACATTTTCATATCGACTATATGCACTTCCCTATCTCCAGAAGGCATAGAACGCCCCACCTAACTACGCTGCACGGACGCCTTGACATACCCGATCTGGTTCCTCTCTACCAGGAGTTCCGGGAGGTGCCTGTAGTTTCTATATCGAATTCCCAGCGTGAGCCTTTGCCCTGGCTCAACTGGCAGGGGACCGTTTATCACGGCTTGCCGGAGGATCTGTATACGTTTAGGGAGGAGCCTGGAGGGTATCTGGCCTTCCTCGGTCGTATCTCGCCTGAAAAGCGGGTAGACCGCGCCATTGAGATCGCAAGGCGTATAGGTATGCCCATCAAGATCGCCGCAAAGGTGGACAACGTGGATAAGGACTATTTTGAAGACGTGGTAGAGCCACTCCTGAGGAATCCGCTCGTTGAGTACGTCGGCGAGATCGGAGAGGGGGAGAAGGACGAGTTTCTTGGAAACGCATATGCCCTTCTCTTCCCCATTGATTGGCCAGAGCCATTTGGGTTGGTGATGATAGAGGCAATGGCATGTGGCACTCCGGTAATCGCCTACCGTCGGGGCTCGGTTCCTGAGGTATTGGAAGAGGGGGTCACTGGGTTTATCGTTCAGGGACTCGAAGACGCCATAGAGGCGGTGCGTAGGGTTCCAACACTCAGCCGCAGGAGATGCCGAGAGGTATTTGAAGAGCGGTTCTCCGCCTCTCGAATGGTTAGGGATTATTTGACGATATATAAAAGGCTATTAGAGAGAAGGGAAAAGCTCAAATAGGAGTCGGCTGTCATGGAGGAGATCATTCGGGTAAAGGATAGGTTTTATATCCTTGCCACATCGTCCCTTGCGGACGACCGGACTCGCGTTCTAAAACACGGTGAGACATTTGCCATTTTTGACAGGTACGGTGATATACAGCCGATTGGGTTAGGCGAGCAGGGCATCTATCACGAGGGAACGAGGTTTCTTTCCCGGCTGGAGTTAAGGATCGGCAAGGATCGTCCTCTTCTCCTAAGCTCTACTGTTAAGGAAGACAACGCCCTTTTAGCGGTTGATCTTACGAACCCCGATATATACCTAAACGGTAGGGTTTTGATTCCCCGTGGTACGCTCCACATATTCCGTGCGAGATTCCTCTGGCAGGGGGTCTGTTATGAGCGTCTGAGAATATCGAACTACGGACTCTTTTCCGTTAATGTGCCGTTCTCCATCCATTTTCAGGCCGATTTTGCGGATATATTCGAGGTGCGGGGATTAAAGAGGGAAAGGAGGGGTAGGCGTTTGGAAGACATAGTCGGAGAAAGGGATGTTGTCCTTGGATACGAGGGACTAGACGGTGTGGTAAGACGAACGAGAATCGGGTTTTCACCGAAGCCGGGGGTGATCGGTGGTTCTGAGGCACGCTTTGAGGTATCCATCCAACCAAAGGAGCAGGCCACCCTATTCCTAACCGTCTCCTGTGAATCGGACGGGGTTACTCCTGCACTCTCCTATGACGAGGCCTTTAGCCGGGCGGGAACGGCTTTAAAGGCCGCAAGGGCCGAAGAGTGCGAGATATATACATCAAACGAGCAGTTTAACGATTGGTTGAACCGTTCCATGGCGGACCTCCATATGATGATTACGGATCTCCCTGAGGGAGCTTATCCATACGCCGGGGTTCCATGGTTCAGCACGATTTTTGGGCGGGATGGCATTATAACCGCTCTAGAGTGCCTCTGGATCAATCCCGGAATCGCTAAAGGCGTATTAGCCCACCTTGCCTCTACA
>CAZWVA010000009.1:0-8551 GCA_964636885.1 uncultured Spirochaetia bacterium | reverse complement strand
GCCAAGGAGACCGTTCCGGAGTTGGATGCGGAACCGGGAAAGATACTACATGAGAGCCGTAAAGGGGAGATGGCAACACTGGGGGAGATCCCTTTTGGGCGCTACTATGGGAGTGTGGATGCTACTCCGCTATTCTGTATACTCGCCGGAGCGTATTACGATAGGACAGGGGATAGAGGCTTTATCGAGGCCATATGGCCTAGTATTGAACTGGCTCTTAGATGGATGGATACATACGGAGATTTGGATGGCGATGGGTTCCTAGAGTATTTCCGGCGGTCTTCAAGTGGACTCATCCATCAGGGCTGGAAGGACTCCCCAGATTCGGTGTTTCATTCCGATGGAATCCTGGCAGAGGCGCCAATCGCTCTATGCGAGGTGCAGGGATACGCGTATGCCGCAAGGCATGCTGCGGCGAGATTAGCCGCCGCATTGGGGCTCGAAGAGCTAGCAGAAGGGCTGAAACACCGGGCTCAGGATCTTAAGGAGAGGTTCGAGAGGTCCTTCTGGTGTGAGGAGCTTTCGACATATGCCCTCGCCTTGGATGGTAAAAAGCGTCCCTGTTATGTTAGAGCATCAAATGCGGGGCACTGCCTCTTTACAGGCATAGCGGATCCTCATAGGGCAAAAAGGGTTGCCGAAACCCTCCTCTCTCAGGAGTTCTTCTCCGGCTGGGGAATCCGCACTCTCGCCTCCTCGGAGGTTCGGTACAATCCCATGTCCTACCATAATGGGTCTATATGGCCGCACGACAATGCCCTCATCGCATACGGTCTAGCTCGGTATGGGTTTAAGGATCTGGCCCTCAGGGTATTTACTGGTCTCTTTGATGCCAGTCTGTTCTTAGACCTTCACCGTATGCCTGAACTCTTCTGCGGGTTCCCTCGACGTCCGGGTGAGGGACCGACCCTCTATCCGGTTGCATGCGCCCCGCAGTCCTGGGCTGCCGCCTCCGTCTTTTTGCTCCTTCAATCGTGCCTCGGTCTATCCATCAATGGTTTCCGGTCCGAGATCTGCTTTTGCTACCCCGTACTTCCGGAATTCCTTCAAAGGGTCGAGATCAAAAACCTAAGGGTGGGCAGTGGCTTGGTAGACCTCTTACTCCAGAGATACCAAAATGACGTTGGTATTAATGTCACCCGCAAAGAGGATAGTGTAAGGATCGTTGTGGTGAGATAGGGATTCCTTATCTTTCCACTAGACTCTGTATAGACAAGGTAGTAAAATAAGGGTCAAATAATTCGTAATCCATTTTGCTCGACGTTCCGCAAACCCTTAATCTACCCTTGGTCTTAGAGTTCGGTTTTAGGAATATGGGGAAATGCGGTTTTTCGATAAATAAACCTAGGAGGTCAAAATGGCCAGTTTCACGGATCGTATAGTTCGAGCTTCAAAGCTTGAGTCCGATCTCTACGAGGAGGTTGAGGCGGACACAGGGGCAATGGGTCAAGCAGTAGGGATCGTCGTCCTATCAAGTGTTGCAGCCGGGGTGGGTAGTATTAAAGAGGTAGGGGCTTCGGGGATTCTAATAGGCACTATAGCGGCCCTTTTGGGATGGTTCATCTGGGCATACCTGACCTACATCATAGGCACAAGGCTCTTCCCAGAGCCCGAGACCAAGGCCGATGTCGGTGAGTTGCTTAGGACTATAGGGTTTTCGAGTTCTCCGGGTTTAATCCGAGTTCTGGGAGTTATTCCAGTAGTTGGTGGAGTGCTCTTCTTCGCTGCATCTATATGGATGCTTGTGGCAATGGTAGTGGCGGTGAGGCAGGCACTCGATTACAAAAGCACATTAAGGGCTTTTGGGGTTTGCCTCATCGGCTGGGTCATCCAGATCATAATCATTGGGGCCCTCTTTTATCTCCTGGGCGGTCCACCGCAGATGGAGTAGGGTTATCTCGCTCTCTTAGCCCTCTTCGCCTCGTCCTTGAGTAGCTTGTAGTCGATGCTATCAACCATGGCCTTCCAGCTTGCCTCGACTATGTTCTCTGAGACCCCAACGGTGCTCCATGTGCTCTCGCCGTCTCCCGATTCTATGAGGACCCTAACGACTGCATCTGTAGCCTTCCCGGTTGAAACGACCCTAACCCTGTAGTCCTTGAGCTTGACCTCCTTGAGTGCCGGGTAGAACTTCTCGAGTGCCTTTCTAAGGGCGTTATCGAGGGCGTTCACAGGGCCATTTCCGATTGCCGCTGTGTGTTCGGTCACTCCGTCAACCTGGACAATGACTGTCGCTTCCGATATGGGTTCCTCGTCGTCCCTATGCTTCTCCACTATTATCCTTGCGCCCTTTAGTTCAAAGTGCCTCTTATACTCCCCCAGGGTCTTTCTTATGAGGAGTTCAAAGGAGGCGTCGGCCCCCTCGAATTCGTATCCCTGATTCTCAAGTTTTTTAAGCTCGGTGAGTATCCTCTGCACCCTCTTATCGTTCGGGTCGAGCTCGATCCCGAGCTCTTTTGCCTTGTAGAGGATGTTGCTCCTTCCGGAAAGATCCGAGACGAGAACGCGTCTCTTGTTTCCTACGACCTCAGGGTTTATATGCTCGTATGTCTCCGATTTCCTCATGACGGCGCTTACATGGAGTCCTCCCTTGTGTGCGAATGCGCTTTCGCCCACAAATGGACGATGCTTTATGGGAGGGAGGTTCGTAAGCTCGTGTATGAAATGGGAGACGTCGTATAGCCTCCTGAGTTCGTCTTCGCTGATGCATCCTATTCCGAGCTTTAGTTTAAGATTCGGTATGATTGAACAGAGGTTCGCATTGCCACACCTCTCTCCGTACCCGTTTATCGTTCCCTGAACCTGATTTACCCCAAGTCTCACGGCGTAGAGGGTATTGGCCACCCCTACCTCACCGTCATTATGTGTGTGGATTCCAAGGGGAGGGTTCCCGAGTTTTTGGTTCACGTCTCTTATCGTGGATTCGACCTCCCAAGGAAGGGTTCCCCCGTTTGTATCGCATAGGACGGCGACGTCCGCTCCGGCATCGAGTGCGGTCTTAATGGCGGCTAGGGCGTATTCCTGGTTTCTCTTGTATCCATCAAAGAAGTGCTCCGCATCGAAAAAGACCTCATCTACCCTCTCTTTAAGGTAAGAAACCGAGTCGTGTATTATTTCGAGGTTCTCTTCGAGTGAGATCCTTAGCGCTTCCCTCACATGGAAGTCCCAGCTCTTTCCCACGATGGTGACAACAGGGGTCTCGGCTCTTAGGAGGGATTGGATGTTTTCATCCTCATCGCATTTTTTATTCGCCCTCCTCGTACTCCCAAAGGCAGCGATCCTCGATTTGTTTAGCCTTAGTTTCTTTGCCTCCTTAAAAAAGCCCTCGTCCCTATCGTTTGAGCCGGGCCATCCCCCTTCTATGTAGTGGATCCCGAGCTCATCGAGTTTGGAGGCGATTCGGAGCTTATCCTCGATCGAGAAAGAGATGTTCTCCCCCTGCGTTCCGTCTCTTAAGGTCACATCGTATATCTTTACGATTCTATCCTTCATCTTTCCTCTCCCAGATTAAAGGCGTCGTGGAGTGTGCGCACTGCGAGTTCGGCGTACTTTTCCTCTATGACACACGATATCTTTATTTCGGACGTACTTATCATTATGATGTTTATTCCCTCACGCGCAAGGGAGGAGAACATCCTTGAAGCCACTCCCGAATGCGTCTTCATGCCGAGTCCCACAAGGGATACCTTGGCTATCTTATCATCCGATATCACACCCCTCGCACCCATTTCCTTTGCCACTTGCTCCGTGATCCTTATCGCCTTCTTGAAATCCGTTCTCGGCACGGTAAAGGTCATATCCGTATAGCCCTCCGTGCTTATGTTCTGGACGATCATATCGACTATTATCCCTTCATCGCCAAGCGGCGTAAAGAGCCTTGCCGCTATACCTGGGCGATCCGGTACGTGCATCACTGTGATCTTCGCCTGGTTCTTATCGTATGTTACACCTGATATAACCATATCTTCCATTTCAGCCATTGCTTCCTCCTCTTCTACAACCCAAGTGCCCTCTGCTTCAGGTCTGGATGTTGGGCGTACGTGTATTGGAACGCCGAATTTCTTAGCAAATTCAACGGCTCTTGCCTGGAGTACCTTTGACCCGAGGCTCGACATCTCGAGCATCTCCTCATAGGAGATCTTCTTTAACTTTCTCGCATTCCTGCAAACCCCCGGGTCCGTTGTGTAAACCCCATCCACATCGTCTTTATAGAGCTCGCAGGCATCCGCTTTAAGCACGGCCGCAAGGGCGACGGCTGTAAGATCGGAGCCTCCCCTTCCGAGCGTCGTAACGTTTCCCTCATCGTCTACCCCCTGAAACCCAGCAACGACAACGATCTTCCCGTCCAAAAGCGCCCTCTTTATCTTTTCGTCGTCTATCCTCACTATCTTCGCCTTTGAATGCGCGTTATCCGTTATGATCCTTACCTGATGCCCCTGGAACGATATGGCGTCGTGTCCCAGGGACTTGATCGTCATGGCGAGAAGCCCAGCAGAGACCTGTTCTCCACTGGATGTTATGACGTCGAGTTCCCTTTCATCCGGCGGGTCCATAATCGAGCGAGACAGGTTTATGAGACGATCCGTTTCCCCCGCCATTGCGGAAACAACCGCTATGACGTCGTTTCCCCTTTCCTTGGTTTTAATTACGTTTCCCGCAACGAACCTTATCTTGTCTATATTTGCAACGCTTGTTCCACCGTACTTTTGAACAATGAGAGCCATTTTTCGTTTCCTTGAATCTTAATCTCGCGTTCGGCTTCTGGATTACTGCCCTCTCCTTCCGGGATTCTGATCTCTATCCTTATCGTTTCTTCGGGAAAAACCCCTTCCGCACGCTCCGCCCATTCGACCACCGAAACACCGTCTCCAAAGAAGTAGTCCTCGTATCCTATCCCTTCTAGTTCACCTATACCAGAAATCCTGTAGAGATCGAAGTGATAGAGCGGTATCCTACCCTGATAGGCGTTCATGATGACGAATGTCGGGCTACTCGGTTCCTCTTCCACGCCTAAACCCCTTGCGATGCCCTTTACAAGCACCGTCTTTCCGGCTCCTAGCTCTCCCACGAGGGCGATGATATCCCCTGGCTTTAGCAGTTTTCCGATTGCCTCCCCTATTCTCAGCGTTTCTTCTTCTTTTGACACCCGAATGACGCACGATGCATAATGCACGTAGTTAGCGAGTCCTATAGAAGAATTCCTCCTCTTCTCCACGAAGGATCCTATTGAGTGCCTTCGGCATGAGATGGGCTACATCGCCCGCAACGATTCCGGCCTCTCCTCTTTTCTTTGCGGCCAGATCCCCGGCCAGTCCGTGGGAGAAGACCCCTAATACACACGCATCCTGGGGACTATACCCCTGGGCTAAGAATCCACCTATAACGCCGCTAAGAACGTCACCCATACCGCCTGAGGCCATACCGGGGTTCCCGGTGGGATTTATAAAAACCCCGCCCTCCGGGGTTGAAACCACGGTTCTTGCTCCTTTTAACACCGTGTAGACATTATACATAGATGAGAAATCCCTAGCAACGCCGATTCTGTCTCTCTGTATCTCTTCCGAGGTCTTACCGACGAGGCGTGACATCTCTCCAGGGTGTGGAGTAAGGATGAGTGGAACCTTGACCTCCCTTAAGACACCGAGATTTCTGGCGATAAGCGTTATTCCGTCTGCATCAACCACGATTGGGATGGTTGCCCTTCTAAGTATCTCGTAGAGGAACTCTGCCGTATCCTCCGTTGTGGAGATCCCGGGGCCTATGGCAAGCGCCGTTTTTCTTGAGGACATTATGTTTAAGACGGCCTCTACCGATTCCCTTCCCAGGCATCCACTTCCAGTTTCTGGAAGCGGCTCCGTCATCGCCTCCGTAAGCTTCTCTTCCATGATCGGGTTTAGGCTCCTTGGAATCCCTACTGTAACGAGTCCCGTTCCTACCCTCAGCGCTCCGAGTCCAACGAGTGTGGCGGCTCCCGTTTTTCCTGGGGAACCGGAGACGACAAGTAGGTGTCCAAATGAGCCCTTATGCGTGTTTGGATGCCTGGGTTTTAGGATTCCACGAACCGTATCGTATGTTATGAGTTCGAATGGGATTCCATCCTCAAGGAACTTTGGGGTGGTGATGTCAACCACATATACCCTTCCCGCGTAGTCTATTCCGGGATAGATCGCAAGCCCCAGTTTGGGAAGGACAAACGTTACGGTAACACTCGCCCTTACCGAGACCCCAAGGGGGAATCCAGTATCCGCATTGAGCCCCGAAGGCAGGTCCACAGCGACACGGGGAACGGGCTGGGAGTTTATAAACTCGATGACCTCCCTATAGAATCCTTCTACCTCTCTATCGAGACCCGTTCCAAAGAGGGCATCTATAATGGCATCCGCCTTTTCATATACGGAGAAATCCCCCTTGAGCTCTACCAACTTCCCTCCAATCCTCCTCAGGGCTTCTAGGTTCGTGAGGGCGTCTCCCTTATACTTTCTTGGGTCGGTTGCGAGGTACGTAGTTACGTCTAGGCCCTCTCCCATTAGATGCCTTGCCACGACAAACCCGTCTCCTCCGTTATTCCCCCCACCGGCAAAGATCGCGACCCTTTTGGCCTGAGGAAATTCTTGAAGCACCACCCTAGCCACAGCCCGCCCGGCGTTTTCCATGAGTATTATTCCGGGTATCCCGTATTCTTCGATTGTAACCCTGTCTATCTCTCTTACTATTTCACGGGTTGCTAGTTTCATGATCGAACGATTTAACGAATCGCTTTGTTGGTGTATATAATACCATTTCCAATTGAAATGGGTTAAAGCCGGAAGGGATCATTACTTCCTAATAAGGGTTAGAATAGGTGTGGACGTGTCATGCCCACACATTCATGGATGCTAGGTTAATCTACACCCATGCGCCTTAGCCTGCTGACACCCGTGTGCTACAAAGAGCAATAGGCCTACTTCGCCATACCCCCGTATGGAACTGGTCTTGCATCTCCAAGCGTTTGTATTATGGTATTTATGAACTCTTCTGCGTGTTTCCAGCAGAGAAAATAGGTAAGAGATATCCCAGTACTGACCGGGCTGGAGAGGCTTGAGATCGAGAACGTCTGGTAATGCTTACTACATAGATCCTTCTTGCAGATGGCGCATTCCTTTATTGCCTGTCTTGATCCTTCGCTATTGCAGTGGCCCCTTTCGTCTACGTGGTCGCACGTGAATACCTCAACCTCTACGATTTTTTTAGCCATTTCTAATCCCTCTTTTCCATCTGGTCGTTACTCATGAGTCGAACCTGTTTTTTTACTACAATTAAACTAAATTCGGGATAACAAGTCAAGATGTCTTCTCGTCGGGCAAAATCCTGAGGTACCCCTCGTACTTGATTCTTTCTCTATGTTCTGTATATAATGTCTCTATGCTTACCTTTAGGCGGGGTATAAGTGGAGCGATCAAGTACCTATACACGAGGGTAACGGGGAGACCTAAACTCGTTAATCTTGAGATAACGAAACTCTGTAACGCACGGTGCGACTTCTGTGACTACTGGCAGACGAAGCATGAGGTCAGGCTTTCCGACTACCGTCCTGTGATAAGGAGGATTAACCCACTTGTTACCATGATCACCGGCGGCGAGCCGATGATAAGGCGGGACCTTCCCGATATAGTGAGGCAGATAAAGGAGTGTTCGATGTTTATCTTCACCTCTATGGTCACCAAAGGTGACCTTCTTACGGTGGAGAAGGCAAGGGAGCTCTTCGACGCTGGCCTCGATCAGATCGCTATATCGCTTGACTTTCTGGGAGAGAAGCACGATTCCTATAGGGGTATTCCCGGTCTCTGGAACCATTTGTCGAATCTCCTTCCGGAGCTTGCAAGAAGGTTCAGTAAGAAGAGCGTTATTCTCAACACGATAATCATGGAAGACAATCTGGATCAGATTATCGACATCGCCCATCAGGCTAGAAAGTGGGGAATGGGAATCTCTTTCAGTTCCTATTCCGTGATGAAAACTAATAACACCTCCCACTTTGTGAAGCGACAGAAACTCGACAAGATAAGGGAAGTGGTTAATGAACTCATAGAGCTCAGGAGAAAATGGAAGGGGGTAATAGTATCTACAGAGTATTACTTAAGAGAGATCCCGGGGTACTTTGAAAAAGGGGGCGTTCCCGATTGCTTTGCAGGCATTAACATGATACAGGTAACCCCTAGTGGTCATCTGAAGAGGTGCTCGGAGATGCCCGTTGTTGCCCACTATAGCGAGTATAAACCAGGGATCTTTGATAAAACCAATTGTACTGCCTGCTGGTATAGCTGTCGTGGTGAAACCCAGACACCTATTAACCTTAGGAGGGGGCTTGAGTATATAGGCATCTGGCTCTAGGTCTTAACCCGCCAGATCGTTCCTTCCTTTGAGTCCTCAAGGAGGATCCCCTTGGAGTTTAGATATTCCCTTATCTCGTCGGCCCGCTTCCAGTTCTTCTCCCTTCTGGCGGCGGCCCTCTCCTCTATGAGGTGCTCGATCTCCTCCTCTGTTATCTCAAGAGGGGTCTTGGTCGGTCTCT
>CAZWVA010000008.1:19467-62933 GCA_964636885.1 uncultured Spirochaetia bacterium | reverse complement strand
TTTGGGTTAAGCCTACCCCTCTGGCAAGGCCACCCTACCCTTTATATGGGAAGTGGGAAGTGAGAATTGGGAAGCAGGTTCGGGATTCGGAAATCCTGTATCCTGTATTCTCAATTCTCAATTCTGTTTTCTATTTTTCCCTCTTGACATCAGCTTAGAATGGTAGTATCATATCTACTATGATAGATAAGATAGATAAAGATTTACTAAATAGAATAAAGAAGCTTGACAAACTCTCACTCTATGAGCTTGACAGTTATATTCACTCTCTTATTGGAAAGAGAGTCACCTATATACAGAGGCCGAGCAAGTGTGGGCAACCCCACTGTAAGAAGTGCCGGGTTGAGGGTAAAGGACACGGGCTTTACTGGTATGCCAAGTTTAGACACAAAGGGCGTCAGTATATGGTCTACGTAGGCAAGGAAAAAAAGGAAATCGATATAAAACGGTTTATAAGGCCGTAGAGCAATTTTTTTATCTGAGGCTATACAAAAATAGGGTGGGGTTGAAAAATCGTTTCCTGGGCTTTCCCTGTGAATATTTAGGGGTTAGGGGATAGGGATCAGGGAGATGAAGAGGCAAAGGATGCTTAGAAGAAGCAAAAAACCAAGAAAGGGGGTAAACAAACTATGGGAGTGTTTAAAAGAACCATTAAAACCAAGTATGGTAGGACAAAAGAGTATTGGTATATAGATTATACATTTGAAGGTAAGAGAAAGTGGGAAAGTGTGGGAGTCGTAGGAGAAGTAAGCAAGGAAAATGCTAAGAAGCTTTTAGCCTTGAGAAAAACAGAAATACTGCAAGGCAAGTTTAATGCACCAAAGCCAAAAGTAATCCCTACCTTCTCGGAATTTGCCAAGGATTACCTTGAATTTGCCAAAGGCAGTAAAACATCATGGGATCGGGATATGTATTCACTAAAAAGCCTTGAACCCTTCTTTGGAGCCTACAAGCTAGAAGATATTTCTCCTATCCTGATTGAGAAATACAAGCTTGAAAGAAAACGAGAAGTTGCCACTAGGACCGTGAACATCGAGCTTGCACTACTCAGGAGGATGTTTAACCTTGCCCTCTCATGGGATAAGTGCAAGTCTAATCCAATGCACAAAGTTAAACTCTTTAAGGAATCACCACCTAAGGAAAGAATACTCACACCGGAAGAAGAAAAGGCACTGCTTGACTCAAGCCCTGCTCATCTAAAGCCTATTCTTATTACAGCCCTTAATACCGGTATGAGATATAGTGAGCTTCTTACCCTAAAGTGGGATAATGTTGACCTTGAATCGGGCTATATTCACGTTATAAAAAGCAAATCCGGCAAAGATAGAAAGATACCCATTAATGAAACCCTGAAAAACACCCTGGAAGGGTTAAAATCCCAAAATTATGTTAGCAAATCTGTTAGCATTGACAAATATAATTCTAAAAAAGATAATGATTGTATAGGAGATGCGAAGGGTACCAACTGGATTCAGGATCCAGTGGGTGAGAGCCCGTGGGGGTTCAAATCCCCCCTTCGGCACCATCAGAGGGGTTAGTAAACCGTGGCAAAAGAGATAAAGCCAAGGCTACTGTTAGAAAAACCAAAAAGGGGAGATGGTAAGAGTAAGCTCAAGCTTTTTCTGGTATTTATAGTTTCCTTTACCCTTGGTGTGTTTATTGGAATGAGAATAGATAACGTAAACGTAGAGATCGCCAAGAAAAAAGAGATCGAGACAAGCGGCTTAAAAACGGGTGTCCAAGGAGAAAAACCCGATTTAAACTATAACCCGAACTTAAAGGGAAGCATCGCTACAGGTGGTAAGATCCAGGTTCATGACAAAGAGGGTTTTGGTGCCACTACGGTATCATCGGGCCCTATGGGTGCTATAAGCGGAGAAAGCAGAGAGTCAAAAGAATCAGAACCCAATAGAGGTATCGATAGGGCGAATGAAAACGAATACAGATACACCATTCAAGTCGCTGCATTTAAGGACAGCGAGATGGAAATGGCAGAGGCTTTCATGAATAAACTAAAGGATAAGGGCTACGATGCCTATATCGTCCCTATACACAATTCGAGGGGAGAAGCATGGAATCTGCTAAGGGTAGGCAAATTCAAGACAAAGGAGGAGGCAACGGACCTTGCCGATCTTCTTTACAAAAAAGAAGGGATGGAAACCTTGGTGTATGAGGTCAGTGGAGAACTCAGAAACCAACGCCGGGTCCCCTAGACGGTCGAATAAAGGTACGATTTTCCTTGATATTTTGTTAGCTAATGCGTAATAGCAATACTGTATATACGATTTTGATTAGGGAAAAACAAAATAAAATATTTTGCAGTTGCGAACAAACTCTTGACAATTATTTTTAACTATCTTATATTTTTAGATGAAGGCCAAATCGCTTTAAGGAGAGGTTCGATATATGTCCGAAAAGAAAGAGAAGGTCATCGATATAGAAGGTCTTACCGATACGGATGATCGTATAAACACCCTAGGAGAGCTCTACAAAGAGTCCTCAAGTTACGCACCGACCTCTTGGTATGGGGCGAATATCATAAACAGAGGATTTGGTCGTCTTTTGATCCATAAAGAACACCGTATAGGTTCATTTAGAAATACGTCATACGGATTTACAAAAGAAGCTCTAAATCAAACTCGGGGGGATTATCGAAAAGACCATTACCTCAGTTGATGATTACCTCGGGCTTGTTTAGAGTGTAACCTTTCCAGCATTTCAACCAAACAAAATCCGATGAAATGAAAGGAAAAAGAGATGGAGACAAAATACGCAGAGTTTGAAGATTCAGATCCCGGAGTAAACGAACTAGAAGATTTCATCCAAGAAGACGAAGAGGGGTTTCCTCCTCTTGGCATCAAGGATAACCTGATGCTCGATATCGAAGAACCTGAATTCGATTTCGAGATTAGAGAAACAGAACCGATAGAGGAACAGCAGGAAGAGGAGTGGACACCTGATGAACACTTCAGGCTTCTCTATGTCTATTTTAAAAATATGGCCGTTGAGTCCCTTCTCACCCCTAGGGAAGAGATAGAGGTTTCGGCGAAGATAAAGAAATGTGAAGCTAAAGCAAAAGAGATAAAGAACATACTCGATAAAACCCTGAATGGAAAGGATATCAAAGGCAAGAGAAACGGTCATAGGAACGGTATGGAAAAGGAGCTGGCAAAGCGCATAGAAAGGCTTACCGCATTCAGAAAGGCCTATATGGAGAAGGCAAAGGAGCTAAAGGAGAGATTCGTAAAGGCGAACCTGAGACTCGTTGTAAGCATAGCAAAGAGATATATGGGACGAGGGCTGCCGCTTTCCGATCTCATTCAAGAAGGCAATGTGGGTCTGATGAGGGCGGTAGAGAGGTTCGACCACACAAAGGGTTATAAATTCTCTACGTATGCATCTTGGTGGATACACCAAGCCATATCGAGATCGCTACTCGATCAGACGAGAACGATCAGGGTGCCGGTCTACGTTCTAGAGCAGGCGAGTAAGGTATACAGGATAAGCTCGATGTTACACAAGGAGATGGGGAAAAAACCACTGCCGGAGGAAGTCGCCGAGAGAGCAGGAATATCGGTTGAAGGCGTAAAAAGGATTCTAGAATCGACAAACGATGCCGTCCGTTTGGATTCGCCGATACTCGACGGGGAGAAAACAACCCTTTTGGATTTCATAGCGGACGAGGATTCACCAGCACCGGATTCTATAATGGCAAAGGGAGCCCTAACAAAGAGGATAAGAGAGGCCCTATCCCTTCTCACACCCAGGGAAGAGGAGATAGTAAGGCTGAGGTTCGGAATAGACCAAGAGTCCACATACACGCTAGACGAGATCGGGAAGAAATTCGATCTCACAAGAGAGCGTATAAGACAGATCGAAAAGAGAGCGCTCGAGAAGCTGGCAACGTCGGAGTTAGGAGAGATCCTAAGGAGTTTCCTCGAATAAACACCATTTATATGGAGTTAGTAATCGCACCGAGATAAGGGCGGGATCACTCCACTTGACATTAAATCCGTATTTTTGTACCTTTACGTCGTACGCTAAATAACTCTTCAGAACCGATTTTTGCCATGTCTCCTCCATATGAGAAGCCGTGTTATCGTATATGGTTTCTGTGATTTTTTAGACGCATCTTAAAGTCTATGCAGGGATAACATGCAAGCCCAGAAAAGGTTCACCGTGGGATTAATACAGATGGCCTGCACGCCAGATCCGGAAGAGAACCTAAAGCGGGCCATCCAACGAATCGAAGAGGCGGCAATAGCCGATGCCAAGATGATCTGTCTACCGGAACTATTCCGGTCACGGTATTTCTGTCAGCACGAAGAGGCTTCTCTTTTCGATCTTGCCGAGTCTGTTCCTGGTCCAACCACAGAAGCGCTGAGGGGTGTTGCCAAGAAACTAAGGGTCATAATAATAGCCCCTATATTTGAGCGTCGCGCTCCTGGACTATACCACAATAGCACCGTGGTTATTGACTCTACGGGCGATATAGTGGGGCTCTATCGTAAGATGCATATACCAGATGATCCGGCTTACTACGAGAAGTTCTATTTTACGCCTGGTGATCTTGGATTTCCGGCATTTGATACAAGTGCAGGAAGAATCGGAACCCTCATATGCTGGGACCAGTGGTATCCAGAGGCGGCACGCTTAGTATCACTTAGAGGAGCGAACATAATATTCTATCCAACTGCAATCGGCTGGCACCCGCAGGAGAAGAAGACCAACGGTCCTGTCCAACTCGATGCGTGGCGCACAGTCCAACGCGGACATGCAATCGCAAACGGGGTCTATGTTGCTGCGGTAAACCGAACGGGCCATGAGAGGCCAGAGGACCAGGGATCGAGTTTTGGGGATCTTCTTTTCTCTGCGATCCACAGGGGGTTATCGTTGCGGAGGCTCGAGTCGATCGAGAGGAAGTCGTTCTAGGGGAGATAAACCTGGAGAGGATCGAGGATGTAAGACGCAACTGGCCATTCCTTCGGGATCGAAGGATAGATGCGTACTCCGGAATAGATAGCCGCTATCTCGGAAGCGATAATCCATGGAACAAAAAGAAATAGAACCCGTACAAAGTACACCCATGGCACTCGGCTTTCGGATACCTGCCGAATGGGAAACGCATGAGGCTACCTGGATAGCGTGGCCGCATAACAGAACGGACTGGCCGGGAAAGCTAGTAGCGATTCAGTGGGCTTATGGCGAGATCGTTAGAAAAATCACACCCGGTGAGGTCGTTAGAATCCTTGTAAACTCCATGCCCCATGAACTCCGAGCACGACGCATACTTACTCGCGTCGGGGTCGATCCATCAAGGGTTGAATTCTTTCACTTTCCTACAAACCGTAGCTGGATAAGGGACTTTGGACCTATATTCGTGCGTCGTTCAGGACGGCAATCAGAAGTGGCGATTACCCGCTTCCGATTTAATGCCTGGGCACGCTACCCGGACTGGAAAGAAGACGATGGGATTCCGGAACTCATAGCGAGAACACTCGGTTGTCGCTACTTTTCTGCCAGATTCGGGGGAAACGATGTTGTACTTGAAGGGGGGAGCATAGATACCAACGGTCGTGGAACCCTTATAACAACAGAGGAGTGCCTTCTCGATCGCGGCATCCAAGTAAGAAATCCAGGTCTTAACCGAAAGGCAATCGAGGGGATTCTACACGATTATCTCGGTGTAACAAACGTGTTATGGCTTGGAAGTGGCATTGCTGGCGATGATACGCATGGACATGTTGACGATATCTGCCGTTTTGTTGGGCCACGGACGGTTGTACTATGCCGTGAGGAAAACCCAAGTGATGCTAACTACCGTCCCCTTGAAGAAAACCGTGAGCGCCTCGATGAGATGCGCCTTGAGGACGGATCTAGAGTCGAGGTGGTATTCCTCCCCATGCCTGAGCCTCTCTATTTCGATGGGCAGAGGCTCCCTGCGAGTTACGCAAACTTCTACATATCAAATAACTGCGTCCTCGTTCCAACCTTTAACGACCCGAAAGACCGCCTTGCCCTTGGTATCCTTGCCGAGTTGTTTTCAGACCGCATGGTAGTAGGGATTCACGCCGTTGATCTGGTATGGGGGCTTGGAACGCTTCACTGCCTCACCCGCGAACAACCAACCATATAGAAGTCAAAACCTATAGCGGTAACTGACCTTATAATCCCTACTCAATAGGATTGCAAGTCGATGCAATCCTATCCCAGTTACCCCGAATAACCCTCATTCTTCCAAATGGATTTACCACGATCCTCCCACATCTCTCGACCTCACTGTCATCAACCGGTCTTATGGTTAAAGTTCCACTTGCGCTACCCAGGGTACCATTCGGGTTAAAGTTGTAGGTTTTACTAGACGGAGTTATCGTTATTCCCTCTATTACCCTTATGGTTTGTGAGGTCTCTTGCTCGTATTTACTAGATCTTCTATTGCTGTTTCCCCTTTCCACAACTATAGAAAGGATTCTCCTATTGGGATCAAACGTTAAAACCACCTGGTACTCCACACCGCGTCTCAAGGCTTCGAGTTTTGTAATATAGAGCGTAGATGAAATACCCGTCGTTACCCTGTCTACAGAACGACGTTTCGCAAGCTCTCCGGATAGACCTCCAGCAATCACAATGAGGATACACGTAACCATAACTACGAGTATGACCTCGATCAAGCTGAATCCATCCACTCTCTTAGTAAAAACCATGATGTCTTTTCCTAACCCCACAATTATGACTTTAGAGCCTGGATTTGGTATAGTTCTTTGGATTCATTTTAGACTTAGAAATCCCTAGGACTTTGGTTTTAGTGATACTCAAAAAGGGTTTGCTATAAGAAAGCGATCCGGCTTATGAGATTGGATGGGTTTTTAATAGATCCTTAATTTATAAGGTCTTCTAACCTAAAATCAAACCTTAAGAAACCCTTTATTTAATGGATTTACAGATCGAAGCCGTATCATCCCAGTTTCCCTCAACGATACCTATCCTTCCAATTGGAGATGTTGTAATTCCTCCACACCTCTTTACCTTTGCGTCCGAGGTTGGCTCCACATAGATATCTATCCCTTGTGCCAGGATTGTCCCTGTGCTGTCAACAAGTGTACCATTTGGACTAAAGTTATAACGAAGCGGATTGGTTTCAGGTATCCTCACCACATCTAACGCGGTTCCCCGTGGGATTCTTCTCGTCTGGGATGTTTCAACACACCAGGTTGTAGAGCCCCTATTACTGTCCCCTCTTTCAATGGTTATGGTTATCGTTTCATCTCCCGGATTATAGTCCGTATAGTTCTGACAAATAGGACAAGCAGGATCGGTATTATCCAACTGTCCACAGCTAGCCAAAACCGCCCTATACTCTACACCATACCTGACCGCCCTTAGCTTCGCCAGTTGAAGAGTAGATGATATATTCCTTGTCATGTTGTCTACCGAACGCCGTGCGGCAAACCTACCCGACATTGAACCGGCTATTACGATTATAGCCATCGTAACTCCAACTACAATTAGAACCTCAATTAAACTGAACCCGTCTGTTTTTTTTGTAACACCCATTTTCCTTCCCCTTACAGGATCTCTTCCCAGAAAAGGGTCTGCGTTCTTGTAGGGAATGGCGGGAGTTCCCATACCAAAAACTGGGCCCCTCCTACGGTGGAGCTACCGCTAAAGGCAACGGTTAAAACCACCGAACCACGGGCACCAAAGGTAAGCTGTGCGGGTGTTGGCATCCCCTCTGCAACGGTTAGCCCAGCCGCAGCCTGTTTCTGACTAGAACTCCCCTGAATGATGCCCTGAGCACCCGGTATTCGCACAAGAGCCGGTTCTCCTGAGAGATAATCCAAGGCGAATATCCTTCCCGACCCAGCGCTTTCTATACATGGGTCCGTTGATTGTCCGGTAGTCGGAGCAAACGTCGTAAAGATTAGGACCCTGTTTACCACAGCAGGTGAGCCAAATCCCTTTTCACCCTTAGGTGTGCTAACGTTATCAGGGAATCTAACTATAAACTCACCCTGGTTATTGATAGTACCTCCACCTTGGGTTGTAAATTGATCGCTTACCCCTGATTGAGGAACAAGGTCAAGGATCTGTCCTGACGTAAAATTAGCCTCGGTTTTCATAGGGACGGATGTAGCTATGCCTCCGGCGAGAAAAGCGGGGATAAAATCATCAATGAAATTATACAGCTTTCCAAACTGATTAACGTTACTGGGGTCCCTCCTATTTCCCGTTGTGAATATAACGTGTCTCTTACCAAGATCGTCAAGCACAGCGGTTGGAGCGAAGAATATCGGCTGTACGTTAGTGGTTGGGACGTTATTGGCCTTATTGCACTCAGTTGAGGTATTGGCGCAAAAGGCGATATCCCCTGTCCAGTCAGGAGCACTAAAGGTCGCAGATCCACCGATACCGGTCTCCGTAATATCGTTGCCGTTATCTACTATCGGCATTGAGACATCGAACCTCCACAGCCTTCCACACGTATCTCCCTCGTACACCACATCTATATACCCATCCGCGTTCAAGTCGAAAGCGCCTACCTTAGCCGGCATATCGCAAACCATTCTGGGATCCGTTAGTGTAGCATTCGGCGCCGCTGAGGCGTCTCTTGCATACTTGAATATTATCTTGCCCGTTGCTATATCTATGGCGTAAAAGGCATTACCGATATCGGTGGGATTAGTGAGCCCATCTGTTGGATCAATGTCAGTTGGATGGAGCCCACCTCCTACAAACATAACCCATCTATCCACTATCGTTTGATTGCCGTCCTTTACGGTTTGCATTCTTACCCTGCCGATTGTGGGATCAGACCATGTATTTCCAAAGTTCTTATCGAATACAGTCCAGAGGTGGGTCGGATAATCAGGACCGTTATTGAGATGCTTTCTACTCGTATTACACTCGTCAAGGCCATTGGTACTCTTATCGCATTTGGCATTGGTAACATCAAGAGCCACATAGGCCCCACCGCCATTCCTATAGCCCGAAAGGAGGATGGAATGCCACTCCCTCCCACAGAGGTCTATTTCCCCATCGGGGGTATCAACGGCTCCGCTACAAGAGGCGTCCTCAGGGATTCCGTTATCACTACCATCGATAAACACGTCCGCAACAAGGGGGGATCCGTCAAAGAACGATCTCTCGGTCTGAAGCTCGGTTGTTACAAACGTTTTAAAATCGCCGAATCTGTAATCAGGTGTAAACCCGGAGGGGGTTTCAGGGCCATGGGTCGAAAGAGAGTCGTGGAGAAAAGAGGGGGGAGCAAAACCAAAAAGCTCCCTGCCGTCCCCTTCATTAAAGAACGGGACGGTCACATCCTCGTTGGTAAATGGATTCCTTTCAGGATTAGATGGGGTAGCCAGAATCAGCTTGCCTCCTGCGTTAAAAGCGTGGAGGAATCCATCGTTTGCACCGACATAAACCACCGCCGTTCTATCCCTGTATTTTGCAGCGAAGTTTTGAAAACCAACATCAAAGAATAGAGGAGAAGGCGAACCCACAACAAGGGGAGTTGAGTGGAATATATCCCCCAGGCGAACGGAACATGTAGCAAGGCTGCCCGTTCCGGTACTAGGATCAGGACAGTCTGTACCTATAGGACCAAGGGGATCGCCCACGGGGAGGATACCTGTATTCCCACTCATAAATTCTACGATTTTATCCCTCATACAGCTTTTAACACAGGTCTTACAGGTCGCACTGTTTATATCGACACAACTAGTGGAACAATCGTCTATTCCGTCAGGGGGTTCTGCCGTACAAAAATCGGGTATTGGAGCAACTACATCGGCATCACTGATGCCAAAGAAATCGGGAGAGAGCGATTTATTAAAACCGGTTCCACCGGCCGTATATCTTATTTCCGCTCCAGTCGAATCCACCTCACGTGTATTTGGATCCACCGTAAAGAGGTTTCGGGGGTCACCGCTAAGGTCCCTTTCCGCCAATTTTTTACCGGCCTCCCAGTGGTAATTCGCTGCGTTCTCAGTCAGCGCACCGGTATCGGGATTGAATATCGGCTCCTGATTCGTATCAACGACTATCTTTGCACCCGGATTATCCGGGTCGTCCACAAACCCATAGAGTGCAAGCCTTCCCTGCCAGAAAGGCTCAGATGTTATAGGCGTGAGGATCGATAGGAATATCCTGTCCCTGAGGGCCACGCTCGTCGATGATTGCGGGGCGGCTGGAGAAACACCGACTGTGCTAAACGTCCGAATAAGCTCCAGTATGTCATGAAGGGCTTGGGCGAGCTCTTCGGGGTTACTTGCAAAGAAGGCAAACCCGTTAAGCGGGTTTTCAGACGTAAAAGGTGCTCCTGTGTCAAAGAAGCTATTATCAAACACGTTTATCCCTTGAAAGCTACAAATACCGTTTTCATTAACCTGATTAGACTTACAACCCTGGAGCTGTGCATTAGAGGGATTCGTATCAATGCCCTTAGCTTCTCCAAGATCCTTAAAGACCTGAAAGGCACCGCCGCTTGGAAGCACACCATTTATATCTATGCTACCGACGAGTTGTCCGTTTGGGTCCCGGTGTCTTATTATCCCTGTCGTATGGGTCCCTCCGGCTAGTGCCATGGCGTTTAGGGTTCTTACCGCCGCGGGATCCTCGATCCCTATTCCAATCACAAAGGTTAGGATCTCTTTTTTAAAGGAGCTACCACCATTTGAAACCGGATTCCTCGCGTAGTATGTTCTAAGATTGCTTACGGCCTGAATCGAACTCCTTCTATTAGCATTTGTGGTCACACTACCGCTACAGGAGCCGCTGGTTACACTGCACTGTCCTGAGCACGTGTCTTCTCCATCCGTTATTACTATTACGAATTCTGGTCTACAGGCAATCGAAGGGTCCGTTTGGAGTTCCACCTTATAGGCTCCAAGGGCGTCATTCGGAATTGTGCTATTACTAGCGTTACTATCGTCAAAACCCAAGACGTAGGCAAGAGGTGTACCACCGTCTCCCCTTACCCCCCTATAGAACTTCCATACGTTATCAAGGTCGGCCTTGCTTTGGCCCGCAAATCCACCCTGAGCAATCCGGAACGTGCTGTTGGATGTGCAACCGGACCAGTTTCCCACCCCAGAATAGGTCATAGGACGGAACCTTATACCCAGGATCTTGGCATCGTTATCCGTCAGCTCATCGATAAGAGGGGTGTCAGACCCGTTGGTTATTGGTAGCCTGAAGTTGGTCCCCGTTCCTTTTACGATCGCATTTACATCCCTAAATGGGGTCTCCATATAGTCCTGACAACTAATAGAGGTGCTAACCCCATTAAATAACTTGTTGGGATCATCGCACGATTTAGATGCAAGAGAATCATCCGCGTCCAAGAAGCTAAAGAAGACGTCAAGTGCCATATCGATACGGGAGCTTCCAGACTGGGGCTGACCCTTACAATCCGGATTCCCGGTAACCGAGCAGTTCTCGGTCTTATTTATGCTAATAGCCTGGGAATTTGCCATACAGCTAGTGAATCTTGAGTAATCGGTGGATGTGTTACACGACGGATCCGTATCGCTTCCCGTTTTACAATTTGAAGCGCCTGAGCACTGGGTAAGGCCGGCAGCCGCCTCTATGGCCGCCGCCGCTCTTTCTCTCTTAATCGAGGTATTGCAACTCGCAGAAGTTTCATTACAATTCCCATCGTTATTTCCACATATCCTATCATAGATGCAAGCCGGATTAAAACCGGACGGTGCATTAGCCAAAACGCAGGCCACCTCCTCATCAAACTCGGCTTGACCAGAACAAGTCCCGTTACCACAGATTTTAGAGCCACAGACGCTCGTATTTGCCACATTTTCGGCGCAGTGCGCTGTCCTCGCCCTGTTATCATCACTATTCGTACCAAAGGTCCTCGCACAATCCTGAACCGTAGAATCGTCCCAGTTACCCAACTGTGCCTTGGCCTGGTTTCTCGACATCGAGCCAGAGAGGTCAAGAATCGTAAGGACATTAGGCTGGTCGCCTACAAACTGAGAGCTTATGACCTTTAGGTCTTCCACCTTATTTTGGATAATCGGGTCTCCGTGGGCGCCGGATACAAAGGTTAGAACAACCAAAACCAGAACGATTTTAAACCTGTAGACCCCGCTTCTAAAGAAGACACTTAAGCTAGTAAACATTGCTTGCCCCTCCAGGGATAAAGGTTTCAAAGCCGGCTGCTATCTCAGTCCCAGTGTTTATGTTGGTCTTCTCATCCGTTAAATCCTCGTCATTTACATCCTTTCCCGTAACCAGAAAGCTTACAGGAACGAGCGCAGCCCCTCCTACCCCTCCAGAGGGAAGGCTTACGTGTTTTATAGGCCTTCCGAGCATTTTCGTTGGCGGCGGGATCTCTATAAAAGGAGCGGGGTCTGTGGGACTGGTTCTATTAAAGTACCTGGAGCCGGTTCTGCACCTAGCACCGTTTGGAAGATCGTCGACCTCCACGGTAAGGTCTTCTGTAGAAACCTCGCTTTGAAGGAGGAAATAGAGCGTTTCTATTCCGACAACCTCGAATCTCTTTCTTCCCTCCTCTACGCACCTCTCCGCTGCAAGAAACGCCTCCTGTCCACGTTTATAGCTAGACATAGTCTGAAAATCAACGTTTGAAGTGAAAGAAATCGTAATAGCCAAAGTGGTAAGCACAAGAAGCATTATGAGGGCCAAGAGCATTGCGATTCCATTTTCATTTTTTAAACCCTTCATCTTCTATTTCCTCCTTGTGAGCCAATTTGGTGGCGTGGCAATCCCTATCTATGTTTCACGATGAAAACCGTATCCATCATCCAAACTCCTCCCTTGCCATGTTCCTCACGTAAACGGTCGTTGAGTAAACCCTGTACATAAATCCAACACCCGTAGAACCCACTCCAAAGGACGCATGATCGGTCTTTCTTTCGAGCACATCGCCAACCTGTGGGATTGTTCGTACAGGTAGAATCCCTCCCCTGATCAGTTGTGGTCTAACCCTAGATCTTACTATAAGATAGATCTCTACGGTTCTTATATCCTTTTCCCTGCCCAAGAGGCTGGGGTCCGATTGAAAATCCGGATACATCCTATTGGCCGTATCCAAGGGGAGGCCGACCTTTGTAACCCCACCGTCTGGATCCTGAAGGTTAAAGACAAACTGAAGATCGACTATACCGGGAGCATCCGTACCCCCCGAAATGGGTTGAAATCTATTTCCGCCGTCCTGCGAAACCTCGATCTCCCTATTAGTAGTATCAACACGGAAGACCTTTGACTGTACTATCGTCATCTCGGAGACCTGAGAGGAGATGGATGGGACAAAGGCGTTTGTAATGAAATCACCCATGCTGGCAAAGTCAGTATCCCGAAAGTTCTGTTCTATAATAGAATCAGCGCTATCTGCTATAGTTGCCTGCTTTGTGTTTCCGTCAACTCTGGCCCTTAATATGGCAGCGCACTCCGTACACTGCCCTGGATTCGTCCCGCAGATGGTAGGGTTAACAGGGTTACAGAGGTTGATCCGGGATCTAAAGCCCAGGTTTATGTCTACAACCTGCTCGGTTTCCCCTATTAAGCTACTACCATTAAACCATTCTTGAGGAAGCTGTAGGACTAAAGGGGGCCCCTGAGACACTATCTGTATATTCCCAGCGGTTGAGGGAAGGTTGTCGCCCTCTTGTCCCCTAGTTATGTCCCAAGTGAAGACGGTGAGGCAATCGGGAGGAGAGTCTTCTGTTCCGGCATTAGTAGTATTATCAGAACAAGGAGGATCTTCTCCGCTTCCCCCATTCACGAAAATCAGTGAAAACGTCTTTCCCTGCCTTGAGACCGCATTTCTAATCTCTGTAGCTATGAAGTCCAGCGTGGCCCTTGCCGTCTGATCCATATCCACCGCCTCCTGGGTTATATTGCTTTGCTTTTGCTGCTGGATAAGTGCCAGGGTCAACCCCCCAATGACAAGGGAAAAAACAGCAACCGAGATCAGAAGCTCTATCATCGTAAAACCCCTGCTGTTCATAAGAGTCCTCCCTTACCTTAGGGTATATGCGGAATATTGACCTTGTCCCAATCGGCGATAAAATTGGAGAAATCCCCTATATTAGCCGTAACACCATATGCCTGACTCACAAGCGAATCCCTTATACTTACGCTTCCCAAACCGGTCTTATTAAATTGGGGCGGCGTTTTTACAGCGTAGGTAACTAAAACCGTGAGCGTTTGAACGCCATTTAACGTGGCTTCGGTCGTTTCCGCCCTCCTAACGATGTATAGGGGCGAACCGTTTGCCTCTAGGATTGCGGCACCGTCGGCCTTACATTCGGCCTCCGTAGTTCTAAAATTCACCCTCATTGGGTTAAAATCGTTGGCATCTACCACCGCACACGTTGGGTTAGGCGTTAAAGCCTCTAATGGATCGCAGGGACATCCGTCGCAGATAGAACTCCCCGAACCATTACAGTAACTGAGATTAAGAGTCCTTCCGGCCTGAGCATCTATATAGGCGGTGGCGTTAAGCAGGTAGCGGCGTCTTACCTCGGCCATGTCCCTGTCACTAACGTATTGAACCAAGTTCGTTGCAACCGTTCCCTGCTCGGCGAGTTGTTTCTGCCTCAGGGATAGGAACTGCATCTCGGCTGCGGCCAAGAAGCCAAGCGACATTATAAAAACGGCAACAAGGATCTCCAAGAGGGTGAATCCGCTTTCTTTTTTAATCCCTGACATACCTTTACTCCACGTTTTTATATCTTTTATAGCAATATATATGCCAGAAAGGCTATGAATTTAATTAACCAATATTACTTATATTTTTCCGGATATCAACGGAATTCGACCTATAGTAGGGCAAATATTTGCACGCAATATGAAATGATTTGCGCAGTCGGGTTACCTACCCTCATATCTTGGGAATAAGGCCGAACCCTTTTCTACCCGCCATCCCGACTCGGTTACGCCCCATTGCTTTGCATCGGAGAGACGCTGAGACTCAATTGGCCGGGGAAAACCGATCCTTCTCCAGATCTCCTCAGCCGACTTAGGAATAAAAGGGTATATCAATATGGCTATTATTCTTATAGATTCAACAAGCGTCCATAGCACTGTACCTAGCCTTTCTCTTTTTCCAGATCTCTCAAGGGCCCAAGGAGCGGATTCATCCACGTATTTATTCAGAAAAGCGATAAAATCCCATATCGACGTAAGGGCCCTGTGGAAGGCAACCTCATTCATCGTGTCCTCTACCTGCTGGGTTGTATATAATGCCCTTTCCTTAATTACCGCCTCCGATGCCTCAGACAAACCGCATTCGGGGATTTTACCACCAAAGTACTTCTCTATCATACCGAGGCTTCTGCTCACCAGGTTGCCGAGCCCATTTGCAAGGTCGCCGTTTACTCGGCCTATTAGGGCGTTTCTCGAGAAATCCCCGTCAAGGCCAAAAGGAACCTCGCGAAGCAAGAAATACCTGAGCACATCCGCACCGAATTCATCAACTACGGCATAGGGGTCTACAACGTTTCCCCTTGACTTTGACATCTTTTCCCCTTCAACCGTCCACCAACCGTGGGCAAATACCTTTCGTGGTAGGGGAAGCCCCGCAGACATGAGAAATGCAGGCCAGTAAACGGCATGAAACCTGAGTATGTCCTTTCCTACGAGGTGTATATCCGCCGGCCAGATCTCGCTAAACCTATCCATATCACTTGGAAACCCAGCCGCTGTTAGATAATTCGTAAGCGCATCAAACCAGACGTAGATCACATGCCTTGGATTATCCGGGACGGGGATCCCCCACGAGAAAGAGGTACGGCTAATACTCAGGTCACGGAGTCCTCCCTTCACAAAACCCACGACCTCGTTTCTTCTAAAAGAGGGCTGGATAAAATCCGGGTTGTTCTCATAGAACTCGAGAAGCGGTTTTTCGTATTTGGACAGTCTAAAGAAGTAGCTTTCCTCCTTTAACCTTTCGACTGGACGACCACAGTCGGGGCAGACGCGTGAGCCCCCAAGCTGTGTTTCGGTCCAGAATGTCTCGTCAAACACACAGTACCAGTCCTCGTATTCTCCGAGGTATATGTCTCCTCGATCGGAAACCCTACGGAAGAGCTCTATCACGGCCTTTTTGTGCCTTTCTTCCGTCGTTCTTATAAAATCGTCGTTTATAATGTTCAACCTCTCCCATAGGCCTTTAAATCTAAGGACCACCCGGTCTGCAAGCTCAATCGGCTTTTCACCAGAGGCCGTCGCAACCCTTTCTATCTTCTGTCCGTGCTCATCCGTACCCGTTAGGAAAAACACCTTATCCCCACAAAGCCTTCTGAACCTTGAAATCACATCAGCCGCGATAGTAGTATAGGCGTGACCTATGTGAGGGACGTCATTCACGTAGTAGATAGGGGTCGTCACATAGAATGTTTTTGCCATTGGAGCCTATCTCCGAATTCAAATCTTTTTTTCACCACGAAGCCATAGAAAACGCAAGATGTTGGATATATCTAACCCGCAAACCCTGTATCCTAGTGGCAAAAGCCCTACTCCGTAATCCTTAAAACTAGGTTCTCAAGTACGATTTGCTTGTTTGCGTTCCCACGAAAAACAGAATACCATGCATCCTCAAGGAACTTCATTTTACCCAATATATCCTCCACACTCCATCTACGGGCGAGTTCTCTGGCCAGGGGGGCTAGGTCCCTGTTTGATAGGTGTTCCTCCCCAAATCCGATCTTAGTGAAGACCAGATCGCGAAGCCAGAGTGAGATAACCTCAAACAAGAAAGCGAGCTTCTCCATTTCCTGGGGGGAGGAGCCCATTAGAGTTGATTCCACGAAGCCGAGAACCTGTGAAGCGTACCTGGGGTTTATATTGGATAGATTCAGGATAATCTCCCTTCTCTCGGAAAGGGTATCCCTATCCATGCTTAGAGCCTTTCCAAGACTCCCACTCGAAAGACTAACAGCAACCCAGGCTTCGTCATCGGATAGGGTTTCTGCCCTCCTTTTAACCTCTTCCAGCATAACCTCAGGTGGAATCCCCTTAAATTCGATCAACTGACACCTCGATCGGATCGTTGGGAGAAGGGCTTCTATACGAGAAGCTATAAGAATCACAATAGAATCCTTAGGAGGCTCCTCCAGGGTTTTAAGGAAGGCGTTTTGAGCGCTTGTGTTCATCCTTTCGGCTTCATCTATGATTGCCACCTTAAATCTCCCTTCAAAAGGTCTAAGGAAGAGCTTTTCTTCCACCTCTTCACGTATCTGGTCAACCTTAATGTCCTTTATTCCTTTATATTCGACGAGAAAAACGTCTGGATGTATTCCCTTTTCTATCTTCTTGCACGAACGGCACGCACAGCCCTCGCCTTTTGAGTCCGCTTCGGTAATCGGATTAAGACAGTTCAGAATCTTTGCAAACTCAACCGCCATAAGCCTTTTCCCGACTCCGTTGGGACCAAAAAAGAGATATGCATGGGATATCCGGTTCTCGCGAACCGAGCGGATTAATGCCCCCTTCTGGAATTCATGTCCCACTACGTTTTTGAAAAACATTTATGGCTTGGCACCCAATGGTTTATTCGAGTAGCTCGCCAATCCTAAATATCGAAATAAATCCATACCCCATATCCTCCAGTTTCTTCCTAGCTCCTTCATCCCTATCCACTATAACCAAAACCATCTTTACTCTAGCACCCCAATCCTCTACTGCATCGATTGCCCTTAGAATCGACCGACCAGTGGTTGCAACGTCCTCAACAATCGCTACCTTGTCTCCGTATCTCAGATTCCCCTCGATTAACTTCTCCGTTCCGTGCCGTTTCTCCTCTTTCCTCACGAGGAACCCCCTAATGGGATAACCGCTTTGATAGCTTAAAGAGAGAATAGAGCCAACTATAGGGTCCGCTCCCATGGTAGGTCCACCCACAGCTTGAATCTCCGGATCCTGCCGGATGAGGTCAAAAAAGACCTTCCCGACAAGGTAAACCCCTTCGGGATGAAGGGTTGTAAGTCTGGCATCTATGTAATAATCGCTTTCCTTTCCCGAAGAGAGCTTAAACCTACCACGAAGAATGGAATTCTCTTTAAGAATCGTTTTGAGTTTTTCCCTTTCACCAGACACAGTGAAAAAATCTAACCTTACCCACTTGGGATTGTCAATTTATGAATAACAATCTCCAATCTATTTCTAGCCGTGCCTGTTAACGGAACTTCGGTACTAGGACCGAAGGAGCAGAAGGATTTTAAGCCCAAAATACTCCCAAAGTCCTATTGATTCTAGGCCTTGAAGTAAAACATATTAGGAGAGGTTTTAAATAAACCAATAAGGAGGTAGAAGGAGATGAGGGCCTTTAAAATAATCTTAACGATTTCTCTTGTGTTTTTCCTTTTTTCATCCTACGGGTTTGCAGAAGAGGCTAAGAAGATAAATATCAACACAGCCACGGTTGAAGAGCTTGCTACGTTGCCCGGCGTGGGAAATACGATAGCAAAGAACATAGTGGAATATAGAGAAAAGAACGGCAGTTTTAAAACGATAGAGGAACTAAAGAACGTAAAAGGAATCGGAGACAAGAAGTTTGAAGCTATAAAGGACTCGATCACAGTAGGAGAAGAAACCAAAACGGCAACTGAATCTAAATAGCGAGTCACCTTAAACGCTAATATTGAATCCATAACCGTAGGCGATTATTCCGCACAAAAAATCAGGAGAGGACCGATTGCACTTTTTTCGCCCCGCGAGAGGAAACGCCTTATACCCGAATACGAGCCGGTCTATGAGAGCAAATCCCGATATTTAAACAGGACCTCAAATAAAAGATGTACTAAAATCAAGCTGAGAGACCCTCTTGCGTTAAAGAGGTCGTTTTCATTTTTGAGCTACACACCGGTTCCGATTTAAGGTTTACGGAATAAAAATGCAATGCGTTCAATAAGTTGGGTATATGATTTTAAACGGATTCTTATTATTTTTGCAAAACCTATTGATTTTTCTAACAATTTCTGTAATAATGACAATCAACAATAAAGATCTTAAAGGAGGAAATATGGCGAAGAAAGCAATGACAAAATCCCAGATAGCAGATCACTTGGCTAGCAAAGTCGGGATAACAAAAAAATCTGCTGTCCAAATTCTGGATGAGATTGCCAATCTAGCATACAAGGAAGCTAGGAGCAAAAAGGAGTTTACCCTTCCAGGGCTCGGAAAACTCGTTCTCGTCAACCGTAAAGCCAGAAAGGGAAGAAATCCACAAACCGGAGAAGAGATAAAGATTCCTGCCAAGAAGGTGGTTAAATTCAGAGTCGCTAAAGCCTGTAAAGACTCTGTTCTTGGAAGTTAATAAAGTTAACAAAGTCACCATAAAAACCATCTGACCTTTTACCTAGTCAAGGGTGTTTTACCCTTTAAAGGTCAGATGTTTTTGTTTCAGCCTGTTCAAAAAGCGTTTTTTACCTTTTTTCCGACGGTTGATACCCGTTTTCTCTAAGGAGTCTGATTATCTCCTTTTGGTGTTCGAAGTTTTTTGTTTCAAGGGTTATCTCTACAAACGCCCTATCGATGGGAAGGTTTCTTGAGAACCTATCGTGATAGATTTGCACGATATTTGCCTTTACCGAACCAAGGAGAGAGGCTAGCCTTCCCAGGGACCCAGGGACATCGGGAAGCTCGATCACTAGCCTTATAAACCTCCCGTTCCTTACAAGTCCCCTTTCTATGATCTTAGCGAGTACATTTATGTCAATATTCCCGCCGCTTATTAGGATCAATGCGTTCTTCCTCTGGAATTCCTTTCTCAGTCTAAAAAGCCCAGAAAGCCCCACAGCCCCAGCACCCTCTACCACTATCCTCTTTCTCTCGGTCAGCACGAGAAGGGATTCCTCGATCTCACTATCATCAACGCTGATCATATCGTCAACGTATCTCTTAACTATCTCAAATGTGATTGTTCCGATCCTCTTTATTGCGATGCCGTCGGCAATGGTTTGCACCGAACTGGTTTCCACAATCCTTCCCTTCCTCATAGAAACAACCATAGATGGGGCGCCTTTTGACTGAACACCTACGATCCTCACCCGCGGTTTTCTTTCCTTAATTGCAATTGACACACCAGAGATTAATCCCCCACCACCAACAGGAACAAACACCGCATCAACGTTTCTCAGCGACTCCATGATTTCGAGTCCGATTGTGCCCTGCCCCGCTATAACATCCGGATCATCAAACGCATGAATGAAAGCGTCTCCTGATTCTCGTTCAAGCCATTTTGCATACTCATAGGCCTCGTCAAATGTATTCCCATACAGAACAACCTCAGCGCCATAATGCTTAACACCCAATATCTTATTAATTGGGGTTACTTCCGGCATAATCAGAGTCGCTTTCATCCCTAAAAGCCTCGCGGCAAGAGCCACTCCTTGAGCGTGATTGCCCGCAGAGGCGGCGATCACCTTTTTTGTAGTTCCTCTTATACTGTAAAGCTTGTTATAGGCCCCTCGAATCTTAAACGAGCCGGTTCTTTGAAGATTCTCGAGTTTGAGGAACACGTTTACCCCTAAGAGCTCACTGAGAGAATAGGAATAGGTAATTGGGGTCTTGTAAGCCACGCCCTTTAACCTTTTCGCCGCCTGTTTTATCTCTCTCAGGGTAACCATCAAACCACCGCCCTAGACTCTCCGTTTAAGATCTAAAGACGATTTTAAACTCCAACAACCAAAAGCGCATCCAGGGTGAACCCTATCGAGATCCGTTCTCAATGTAAAAGACAAGCTTAGATTAACCCGGTATGTAGGTGTATGCAATAACCAGAAAGATCCTACTCACTATCGGAGTGAATCCTCTTAGAGAAAAAAACCGGTTATTTTTCTAAATCACACAACCTATACCATTTAGCCCGCACAATACGACGAGCTTTCGCATGGTCGATTTATAGTCTATAATTAATGGGATCGTTTAATGATCCTCAAGGGCTCACAAACGCTGAGAAGAAAACCCCATGGAAAGCACCGTTTTAATAAACGTAACGTTTAATGAAACTAGGGTCGCCGTTATTGAGAACGGGTCCCTTGCCGAGTTCTACATCGAGAGAAAATCCCAACCCCAAATAGTCGGCAATATATACAAGGGAAGGGTTGGAAAGATCGTACCCGGAATGCAGGCGGCCTTCATAGAACTGGGGCTTGAGAAATCGGGTTTTATCTCAGCCGAAGACGTACATGAGGATTCGTTCCTTGAGTTCTTTCTTGAGGAAGAGGAGATCCAAACACACAGAAAGCGAACAAAAAACCTCATCCAGGATGTGCTTAGAGAGGGCCAGGAACTCCTCGTACAGGTTTTAAAGGAGTCTACGGGAGGGAAGGGAGCAAAGCTCTCCTCATACATAGCCCTTCCCGGAAAGTACCTTGTACTCCTCGGAACGGTTGACCTTGTAGGGATATCGAGAAGGATAGAGGATAAGGAGGAAAGGAAAAGGTTAAGCGATATTATAAGGAGCTCCAAGCCCAAGGGAATCGGTTTTATCGCAAGAACAGCGAGCATCGGAATAACCGAAGACGAGATACGACAGGATATGCAGTACCTCGTCGGACTCTGGGAGGAGATTAAAAAGAAGGCGGAGGAACACAAGGCACCCGTGCTCCTCTACGAAGAGCCCAGCCTGCACATAAAAACGATAAGAGACCTGATTACAAACGAAGTAAAGAACATAGTAGTAGATTCAAGCGAGGTTTATCAGGAGATATCAAACTACTTAAAATCCCGTTTTCCCGCCTTCAAAACCAAGGTCGAGCTGTACTTGGACAATACTCCCCTCTTCATCAAATTTGGAGTAGAGCCCTATATAAAGAACATTTTCGAAAAAAAGGTATGGCTTAAATCAGGCGGATACCTGATTATAGAGGAGACAGAAGCCCTAACGGTTATAGATATAAACACCGGCAAATACCTGAGTAGTGACAACCATGAAGAGAACATCTTCGACATCAACATGGAAGCCGCATCCGAAGCCGCGCGTCAGATACGCCTGAGGAACCTAGTAGGGATAATCGTTATAGACTTTATCGATATGAAGAACCGCCAAAAAAGGGAAGAGGTGTTCCAGACATTCGCCGAAGCCCTTAGGAAAGACAAAGCCCGATCCGTAATACTCGATATGTCCCCTTTTGGGGTAGTTCAGATGACGCGTCAAAGGGTGAGAGAGAGCCTTCTAAAAAGCCTTGCCGAACCCTGCAGTCATTGCGGTGGGATCGGATACGAAAAATCCAGGGAGACGGTTTCATATGAAATCCTAAGAGAGATCAAGTCCCTAATCACAAAGCCCTTTACAAAAAGGATCCTCGTTCATGCAAATCCATATGTTATACACACGCTAAAGGAGATCGAGGGGAAAAGCTTAAAACAAATCGAGGAAGAACACGGGGTAGAAATAGCCTTTGAGAATGAAGACCGAAGGTTTGAGGACTTTAAAATAAGAGTGGAATAATAGGCGTATCCGTGGAATTGAGAACCAGGCAAAGATAAAGAGATGAATAGGTATTTTCCCTTTTTACTCTTCGCTTTTTTGATTGCCGTCCTCGCATGTGGCAGAGGGGATACCCAAAATAGAGAGAGGAGTAGGTCCAACCTCCCTTCAAAGACCGTATCAGAAGAAAGGGAGGCAGCATCCGATGCGGAGTATCCAGAAGGAGAATCCAATGAACGGGCAGAACCCAGAGAGGACGAAAACACCCCTCCTCAAGTCACCTCTATAAAGATCGTAAGTGTTTCCGATAGTGATCCAAGACAGGGATTCCGGGCTGTTGTTGAGGCGAGGGATCCGGATGGGGATGAGATCAGCTTGAGATACCAGTGGAAGAAAGGCGGAGAGAACATAGTGGGAGCCACGGGCGAGGTACTAGAATGGCAGGAGGATTTCAAAAAAGGAGACAACATATCCGTCGAGGTTATCCCTTTTGACGGAAAGGTTGAAGGGGTGTGGAAGGCCGAAGGAGCCTTCTCGATTCCAAATTCCCCTCCCAAGATAGTTTCAGAACCGGAAGGGAGAATGGAAGGCGGGAGATTCATTTACAAGGTGAAGGCTGAAGATCTGGACGGCGACCCCATCGGGTTTACCCTTAAAAACGCACCAAAAGGAATGTCAATAGAACCAGCGACTGGGACTATCACCTGGGGGTTTAATGAAAAAGACGCTGGAGAATATAAGGTCGAGATAATAGCCTCAGATCCAGATGGAGGAAAGGCCATTCAGATACTGAATCTTAATGTCCCATCGGAAAACCCATAAGGGTCTATCCGATTGAATTTCCTGTCGCTTCGAGTACCCTTTTTATAATCCCAAGAGGGCCTCAATCGGGAATTCCTTTAGTCCAGGGAAGTAAATAAGTTATATGAACCCCGTTGGCGTAAGGCTAGAACAGGTAAGCAAGTTCTACGAAGAGGGTGGTTTACGGATAAACGTTCTTCATAACGTTACAGCCGAGTTTCCCGCCGGCAGATTTACGGTTCTACTGGGAAAGAGCGGCTCAGGCAAAAGCACACTTCTTAACCTGATAAGCGGTATAGACACACCTAGTAGCGGAGGTATCTGGATTGGCGACAGTCCGATTACTGGTCTTTCAGATCACGAGCGCACCGTATTCCGGCGAAATCGCATAGGGATCGTATTCCAGTTCTTCAATCTG
Source organism: uncultured Spirochaetia bacterium (assembly GCA_964636885.1). Lineage (GTDB taxonomy): Bacteria > Desulfobacterota_D > UBA1144 > Nemesobacterales > CSP1-2 > CAZWVA01. The sequence goes on along the minus strand of CAZWVA010000008.1, from coordinate 39,297 downwards.
ATACCGACCCTAACCGTGCTTGAGAACGTGGTCTTGCCTTTGGAGCTAATCGGCCATAGTTGGCGTGTGAGTCGGCAAAAGGCAATTGCCCTCTTAGAAAGAGTCGGATTAGATGACCGCTATGATTTTTCCCCAGATCGCCTCTCAGGGGGTGAACAGCAGAGGGTTGCAATCGCAAGGGCACTTGTACACGACCCCGATCTGGTCATAGCCGATGAACCGACAGGCAATTTAGACGAGGAGACAGGACGACAGGTACTAGGGCTCCTTATCGGACTCGTCCAACATTCCGGTAAAACGGTAATAATGGCAACACACAGTGCCGATGTAACCCCGCTTGCCGACGAAGTCTATAGTATTGAAAACCGACGCCTAGTACAGATGACCTGTAAAAAGAGATCGGCAGGTGTTGGCAATTAGAACCATTAAAAAACCTTAACCAGCTATTAGTCTTACCCTACTTCGCATCGGCTCTGGTCATATAAAGGGAAACCCCTTACAAACCATTTTGCTCATCCTCGGTGTGGCAATCGGCGTTTCTGTAATCGTAGCCGTTGATCTGGCCAATCGCAGTGCTAACCGCTCCTTTCAGATCTCAGTCGAGAGTCTAGCCGGACGGGCCACCCACCGGATCGTAGGAGGGCCATCCGGGCTCGATGAGAACCTTTACAGTCGCCTCAGAGTTGAGCTAGGCCTGCAAAGAGTGGCACCTATAGTTGAGGACTACGTTACCGTAATAGAGCTTAACCGCCGTCCTATGAGATTACTGGGCTTAGACCCCTTTGCAGAATCCCCATTCCGGAGCTATATCACTAACCCGAAAGGATCGATTCCAATCGAAGTCCTAAATGCCCTCTTTATAGAGCCGAATTCCGTTCTAATATCTGAGGACGTAGCCCGATCGGCAGGGCTTAAAACCGGAGACACGCTAAAGCTAGAACACGGCCCCCGGATTGTAGAGACACGAATAGTAGGACTCCTAAAACCCAGTGATGAAATGAGCCGAATCGCTCTCGGTGGAATGGTTATCGCCGATATATCCACCGCCCAAGAGGCACTGAATCGAATCGGGCGCCTTAGCCATATAGACCTTATCATTGACACAGATATACCCACAGGAAGGCTTATTCTCGATCGTATACACAGAGAACTGCCACCGGATGCACGCATAGAGCATGCCGGGTCGAGAACCTCAGCCATTAGAGGGATAAAGAGCGCCTTTGAACTCAACCTTTTCGCACTCGGCCTTATGGCGGTAGTAGTTGGCGGGTTTCTTATCTATAACACCGTTACGCTTTCAGTCGTGCAAAGACGCCCGATTCTGGGAATGCTCCGTGCACTTGGTGTTACCAGAGGCCAGATCTTTAACATGGTTCTCTTAGAAGCCCTGGTGCTTGGAACGGTTGGCACATCGCTCGGTCTGGGACTCGGAATAGTCTTAGGAAGTGGATTGGTACGTCTCGTCTCTCAAACCATAAATGACCTCTACTTCACGCTGATAATCGACTATTTCGATGTATCCCCTCTAGCCCTTATTAAAGGCGCTTTTATCGGCATATTAACCTCAGCCGTCGGAGCGTCTATCCCGGCATGGGAGGCTACCCGTGTTGCACCTACCAGCGTACTCCGCCGTTCAGAGCTGGAGGGCCGTGTCAGTCGTGTGATGCCCTGGTTTAGTTTCATGGGCCTCGTCCTTGCCGGCCTTGGTACACTGTCCCTCTTATTGTCCATCCACGGACTTCAAACGGCCCTTGCCGGACTCCTTGCGATCCTACTCGGCACCGCATTTTTGATCCCTATTCTGATAAAACCCATTATGGGTATCTCCATGTGGTTAAGCGGAAGGATTGGAGGTACAATCAGCCGTATGGCCCTTCGTAATATCACCCGCTCCCAGAGTCGAACCGTTGTTGCCATAGCCGCCCTTATGGTTTCGGTTTCGGTAATAGTGAGTATAGATATAATGATAGGCAGTTTCCGTAAAACGGTAATCAACTGGTTGGACGATACGCTTACGGCCGATATCTTTATCTCCGCACCATCCACCAGCATAGGTAGTGATAAGGGATTCGATCCCTCGATAAGCGAGGAGGTCAAGGGATTCCCAGGTATCAGCAAGGTCTTAACCGTACGAAGAACCGGTATTGACACCCAGAGGTACGGTCGGATCGATATAGTGGCGGTTTCAGAAGAAACGGCAAAAAACCGTAGGTTTATATGGACTGAAGGTAATCCAAAGGACATCTGGAAGAGTATGGAAGAGGGGGCGGTACTCGTTTCCCAACCCTTTTCGTACCGTAATGGGATTGGAGAAGGAGGCGCTATAATAGAGTTGCCAACTGATAAAGGAAGAAGGACCTTTAAGGTGGCAGGGATCTACCAGGACTACACCTCTCAAATGGGGGTCGTTTTGATGTCCGATACGATCTACCGTAGATTCTGGAATGACAGGGAGATCACTTCCATTGCCGCTTATACCGCCCCTGGCTACAGCGTGGATTCCGTCATCCAAGGACTCCGGACGGGTTTTGCCGGGCGCTACAGCTTAATCGTTCAATCGAATCTCAGCCTTAGGCTCTCTGCCATAAGGGTTTTTGACCGCACATTTACCATAACCACGGCGCTACGGCTTCTTGTCGGTATCGTCGCCTTTATAGGCGTTTTCAGCGCCCTTATGGCCCTTCAGTTGGAACGGGTGCGTGAGATCGGGATACTACGTGCAACCGGTATGACCGTTTCCCAGGTACGGCGCATGGTTCTACTTGAAACCGGTTTTATGGGTATTACCGCCGGGCTTATAGCACTACCAGTTGGGTCTACACTTGCCTTTATACTGGCACACGTCATAAACCCACGTTCCTTCGGCTGGACGATTGAGTTTATCCTAAGTCCATGGTACCTCCTCGAAGCGCTTTTGATCGCCCTTTTCGCAGCCATTCTGGCAGGCATCTACCCGGCCTTTCGCTTTGGACGCATCCAAATCGCTTCGGCTATACGCATGGAGTGAGTCGTTTCTCTAAACACCCGATCGGAGTAAAGGTATGAACTACCGTTTCTTAATTACACCCACAATAGTCATCCTGCTAAGCACACTCGTCTACATTACCCATAGACCGTCTCAACCAGGATTCGGGGCAAGCGTTGTCGACGCCCTCTCAGGCAGTGGAGACCTGAAGGGTTTCGCCCGTGCCACTAGGGTCCGTAGATTCGTTTTTCCCGAAGACGCCGGTCCTCACCCAGAATTCCAAACGGAATGGTGGTACTATACGGGCAATTTAGAAGATGGAAACGGAAGGCATTTTGGATTCCAACTCACCTTCTTTAGACGTACCCTAAGCCCGGATGTAAGAAAACGCCATTCACGCTGGGCGACAAACCAGATCTACCTCGCTCATTTCGCCGTAAGCGATACTAAAAACCGCGCCTTCTATCCAAGTGAACGCTGGAGCCGCGGTGCTGCCGGTCTTGCTGGGGCTACGGTTCATCCCTTCCATGTCTGGATCGACGATTGGTCAGCCACAGAAGAGGGAAAATCCCTTCGCCTTAGAGCCAAAAGTGACCAAACGTCAATAGATCTAACTCTCACCTCACTTAAGCCGATCGTCCTTCACGGTGAACTCGGCCTTAGCCGTAAGGGTGCCGAACCGGGGAACGCCTCCTATTACTACTCGCAAACCCGTCTTGATACAATAGGTACTATAACCATAAAAGACGAGATATTTGAGGTAAGGGGGTTGAGCTGGCTAGACCGAGAATGGAGCACAAGCGCCCTTAACAGGAACCAAGTCGGGTGGGACTGGTTCTCCATCCAATTAAACGATAGACGGGAGATCATGCTCTATCAGATCCGCCTAAAAGACGGGGGCATTGATCCCAATTCCTCCGGAAGCCTGATCGAACCCGATGGCACAGTAAGACCACTCGGTGTCGATGATTTTAGGATCGAGGTACTAGGTAGCTGGAAGAGTCCACGTACAGGTGTGGTTTATCCATCGGGATGGCATATAGACATTCCCGACTACGGCATAAAAATGGAGGTCGTTCCATATCAGCCAAACCAGGAAATTCCGCTCACATTCACCTACTGGGAGGGTGCCGTTAAGATAGAAGGCCGAAGCGTATCGGGCAATGGATACGTAGAGCTCACAGGATACGCACGTAAAAGCGAAACCGGTTCATACGAGTCACAATAGGATTAGAACCTTAGGCGTTATCCCGGTAATTCCCTGTCCCTAAGACCGGTCTTTTGTTATATCTATACTCCCTCCCCTTCCACCGGATTCCTCCTCTTAGCGTTCTATAGGTGGAGAACAAGAATAAAACCATAGAGAACGCGGCACCAAGAGGATAGAGAAACGTCGAAGCCCTCGGATAGTTTAATCTTCTAAATCTCTTCCATTTAGAAAAGAGAAGGAGAATCACAAGCCCCACGGCGAGTGCAAATACTAAGACGTGTAAAAATACCGACTTAATTAGCATCAGAAAGAAAGAACAAAAGAGCAACACAACCGGAAACACGGAAAAGAGACCAAGACCTAAGACCACTCTTAAGAGCGCCATCCAGTTATAGTCAAGCAACGGAAAGAGGCTTCTCGTCCAGCCGTTTATCATATCTCCCAGGGATCTATACATCCTGCAACGTACGATTCCACCACCATAGGAGAAGTGGATCCTAAAACCCCTTTGCTTTACCCTTCTCGCTAATTCCAGGTCTTCAAGAACCCTATCCTTCAGTGCTTCATGTCCCCCCACCTCCTCATAGACCCTTCTTTCAATCAGGATAAACTGCCCGTTTGCAGCCGCATCCTCCATATCGGGGTTGTTAATCCGCCCATAATCGTATCGAGAGTCCAAGAACTCAAAAATAACGGGTTGGATCGCCTTTTCCCAGAATCCCTGAACCACCTGTTCAGGGCTAAAGGAAACCATGCTGATTCCATTCGAAGCACAGAAACCGAGCGCCCTTGAGATCGCCCCCGGATAGAGCTCCGTATCGGCATCTAGGAACAGGAACCAATCCCCTTTAGCCTCATTTACACCAATGCTAAGGGCCTGGTTCTTTCCGGTCCAGCCGGACCTCAAGGCCGTATTTCTAAGCGATTTTATCCTACCGAAATCCTTCCGGAACCTTTCTATTTCATAAGCGGTGCCATCCGTCGATTCATCGTCAATTACTATGACCTCGTAGTTTCCGTAATCCTGATTCACTACGGACTTTAGACACCTAGCGATATTCTCCTCTTCGTTCCTTGCGGGGATGATCACAGACACAAGTGGAGAAGAAGACCCTTCAATCATATAAGAGGATTCACGATGCGCTTTCTTATACGAAAAACCTATCAATAAGGATAAACGACAACCGTTTTCTTACAAACCGAAACTAAGTCATCCTCTGCTCTTTTTTACAAAATATCGGTGAGTTTCAAGAATCATACGACGACTTGATTTCCCTCATAGCTCAAATATAATGAAGGGAGCAAGCGGTAAGGAGGCTCGTTTATGATACGCGGTTCGATCGTCGCCATCGTAACCCCTTTTAAGAACGGAACCATAGACGAAAGCGCACTTAAAGACCTGATTGAGTTTCAGATAGAAAACGGCACACATGGAATAGTCCCCTGCGGTACGACCGGCGAATCGCCGACGCTCTCCCACGAGGAACACGAGTACGTAATAGAACTCACGGTAAAAACGGTGAAAAAGAGGATTCCAGTTATAGCGGGTACGGGTTCAAACAGCACGGAGGAGGCCATAAGGCTCACCAGGTTTGCGGAGAGGGTAGGAGCCGACGCCTCTCTTCAGGTCGTTCCCTATTATAACAAACCCTCACAGGAGGGTCTCTATCTTCACTTTAAGCGGATCGCTTCCCAGGTAAAGATCCCTATAATCCTCTACAATATACCTGGTAGATCGGGGATTAACATGACCCCAGAAACCATAGCGAGACTCGCAAGAGACTGCAAGAATATAATCGGCGTAAAGGAGGCCACGGGCTCCCTTCAACAGGCGAGTAAGATCCTCTATCTCTGTGGGATGGACTTCATCCTCCTTTCCGGAGAAGACGCGATTAACTTTCCGCTTCTCGCAATAGGAGGAAAGGGTTTTATCACAGTTACTGCAAATGTCGCTCCAAGAGACGTTGCCGACCTCTACAACTCTTACGCAAGAGGTGAATTTAATCGGGCAAGGGAGATTCACTATAAACTCCTTCCCCTAAACGAAGCGATGTTTATAGAGACGAATCCGATACCGGTAAAATCGGCCCTAAGCATTATGGGAATGATCAGGGATGAATTCAGGCTTCCCCTCTGTCAGATGTCACCGGAGAATCTAGATAGGTTAAAGACAGCACTCAAGGAATACGGTCTCATATAGGCCGTGGAACGTAAGAGAAATCGTTTTTTAAACGTACCTATCTTTTACAGACCTAGATCCAGGGATTAACGAGTTGCCACCGGATTATTCTTTTGAAAGAAGGATATGGGAGATCGGAAAAATCCCCGCCGGCGTTGACGAGGCGGGAAGGGGGCCCCTTGCAGGGCCAGTAGTTGCGGCAGCCGTGATCCTTCCCAGGGAATGCATGATCGATGGTCTTAACGATTCGAAGAAGCTGTCTCCAGAGAGAAGGAAGATCCTATGTGGCCAGATTAAAAACCTCGCGGTATCGATTGGGATAGGAGTGGTTAACCCTGAAGAAATAGATAGAATAAACATACTTAGAGCCACGCTTCTCGCAATGGAGATTGCCGTAAGTGGCCTGAATCCACAACCCGACTTTCTCCTTATAGACGGAAATACCAGAACATCCCTACCAACCCTTCAAGAAACCGTGATTAATGGCGATTCCACATGTTATTCGATTGCGGCCGCCTCGATCGTAGCTAAGGTCACGAGGGATTCGATAATGGAGGGCTATCACAGCACATACCCAGAGTACAACTTTAAGAAGCACAAGGGCTATCCGACGAGAGAACACATAGAGGCCATAAGGAGATTCGGTCCCTCTCCCATACACAGAAAGACGTTTAGGGGCGTTCTATGGAAGTAAGGCGGAATGAAGGAAAACCCTTAAGGAGGAAGATCTAATGTCAAAGAAAACCGTTTATCTTATATGCCTTAATCTTCTCTTTATAATCCTAATCGCGAATCACGCTCTTGCGGAGAAAGAGAGACAAGAAAGGAACACGCTTGAGGTAACCGGAAAGGGAGAAATAAGGATAAAGCCCGATACGGCGTATCTCACCCTTTCCGTAGAAACCAGTGCCAAGAAGGCCTCGGATGCCGTAAGGGAAAACGCAGAGAGGATGAAGAGCGTTTTCGATCGGCTAAAATCCCAGATCGGCAAGGACGACAAGATCACAACTACAGATTACCAGCTATCTCCGATTTACGAGTACAATGAAAGCACAAGAAGATCCGAACTAACGGGATACAGAGCATCCAATCGGATAGTGGTTGAAACTAGAAACCTAGATCTGCTGGGAAGGCTTATAGATTCCGCAGCCGAGGTCGGAGCAAACAGGATCGAAGGCTTAAGCTTCGGCACGAGTAAGAGGGAGGAATACAGGAGACAGGCCTTGGTTAAAGCAGTAGAGGACGCAAAGGCAACGGCAGAGACCGTAGCCAATGCCAGCGGGGTGAAGATGGTAAGGATCCTTAAGATATCCCCATCCTATGATGTGCCTCCACCCGTATACAGGGAATTCGCAATCACGACAAAGGCGGTTCAGGCAGAGGCCGCACCGACCCCGATCGAGCCGGGAGAGCTTACCGTAGGCGCCAACGTAAGCATGGTGTTTGAGATAGAGTGAAAGGAAAGCATCCACCCATACGATTATTAAAGTCGTGTTCTAAAACTCGCTGATCTCCTTTGGCTTTAATTGCAAATCTATAAGCACCTCAAGGGCTATTTTACCGACACCCTTAAAACTGGATACGCCAAGGGATGTGATTTTACTTAGAGGCCTTTACCGCACGGTTTGACGCCCATCGCTCAAGCTTTGAGATCTCCTCCCGCATCGTTGTAGAAAGGGGGACAATCGAGGAGGCGGCGATTATTAGTTCTCTGTTATCCAGCTCCTTATTCTTTGAAAACGACTCGAAGAGGGCAGACACAACGGCCTGCTCTATCTCCGCACCGCTTAATCCTTCTGTATTCTTCGCAAGGGAATCCAGATCGAAAGAATCGGGATTCTTCCCATGGTTTAAGAGATGTATCCGAAATATCTCCTTCCTTTCCTTCTGGGAAGGAAGGGAAACAAAGAATATCTCGTCGAATCTTCCTTTCCTCAGTATCTCGGGTGGAAGCAGGTCAATCTGGTTTGCGGTAGCGGCGATAAAAACGGGGTGATTCCTCTCCTGCATCCAGGTAAGGAAGTACCCGAATATCCTCGATGCCGGGCTGTCACTCGTTTTCTCTCCACTCCTTGTGATCCCAGCCTCTATCTCATCTATCCATAGGACACATGGAGAGACCGCTTCAACCGTCTTTATCGCCCTCCTAAATGCCTCCTCCGGACTTCCGAAGGTACCGCTATAGACCTGATTGAGATCGAGTCTCAAAAGCGGGAGCCCCCACGCCGTAGCGACTGCCTTAGCACATAGGCTCTTCCCACAACCGCTTATCCCCATAATGAGAACCCCCTTAGGCACATCGAGCCCAAATTCCCTAGCCCTTGGGGAAAAGGCCAGAGCCCTAGTCCGAAGCCATTCCTTGAGGTTCTCAAGCCCCCCGATGCTACTCAGTCCCACGCGTGTTCTTATGAATTCGAGTGTACCCGATTTTCTTATAACCTGTGCCTTCTCTTCCAAAAGCGCATCGACTGTCCCCTCATCTATACCCTCTCTCCCTATAAGAGACCTCCTTAGGGCGAGTTCTATCTCAGATGCCCCGAGCCCGAGCAAAGAGCGTATACACTTCTCTTTGAGCTCGGGGGTGAGAGAATCTGGACTTCTATCGAATATAGAGTTTATTACGGAGTCAAAGATGGACATCGTCTCGTCAAAGTCTGGAAGCCCGATATCAACTACCATTGCCTCCTTTCCAAGTTCATTTGGAAGAACAAGTGAGGGGGAGAGAATGAAAAGGGTCTTGCCGCTTCCCGTAAGTAGATGGTAGACATCCTTGAGTTTTCTTATGAGCCTGGGTTCGTTTAGAAAAAATTGGAGGTCCTTAAATAGGTAGAAGGCTCTTTCCTTCTCTTGTATTAACCTGTCTAGAGCCCGAATAACGTCACCCGTTCCCTCGATCTCCCTACCCTCTTCTCTCATCCCATCTGTGCAGGACCAGGTATAGAACCTTACAGAATCTCGGAAAAGAGATCTTGCGATTGGTTTTAGACTACCCTCAACACGCTCCTCTTCCCATGAGATGAGATAGAGAATCGGATAACCCGCGATTATAAGCCTCTCTATCTCTTGGGTTGGGAATGGCATCTCTCTTTGAAAAAAGTTCGTGAATCGCCCCTACCGCTCTTTAAATCCCAGTCGAGGTAGCTCTCCTAGGATGCTCCCTCCGCCAGCGCAGTTTGTTGAGGCGTTAACAAAGGCCTTTGCACTCGCAACCACAACATCCGTACTAGCCCCCTGTCCCTGGGAGACGATCCCGTCCTCCTCCACCCTTACGGTTACCTCCCCCTGGGCATCCGTGCCCCCAGTGATTGCCGCCACAACGTAGCTCTGGAGGTTGGGTGTTACTCCCGTTGCCTTAGAGATCGCCTTATACACGGCATCAACGGGGCCATCACCGTATTCGGATACCTTTACCTCCTCCCCGTCAATCAAGAGCTTCACGGTTGCAACGGGACGCATATCGGTGCCGCCCGTAAAATTCACCGAAACTATCTTGTAGAAGTCAGAAGAGCGGAGGAACTCATCGCTTATGAGCGCTTCTATATCCTCATCAAACACGTACTTCTTCTTATCGGCTAGGTCCTTAAACCTCTTAAACGCAATCTCAAAATCCTTATCATTCAGAAAATACCCGAATTCTTCAAGCCTCTTTCTGAATGCGTGCCTTCCAGAGTGCTTTCCAAGGATTATCTTATTAGAGGGAATCCCCACCTCTTCTGCCCTCATGATCTCGTAGGTCATCCTCTCCTTTAGTACCCCATCCTGATGGATTCCCGCCTCGTGCGCGAAGGCGTTTGCACCTACAATCGCCTTATTGGGTTGAACGTTTACACCCGTTACCTGGGATACGAGCCTGCTCGTTGGGTAGATCTGCTCCGTGACTATCCTAGTCCTATAAGGGTTACGATCGCTTCGGACCTTTAGAGCCATAACGATCTCCTCAAGGGAGGCGTTTCCAGCCCTTTCCCCAAGACCGTTAATCGTACATTCGACCTGCCTTGCCCCCTCCTTTATGGCGGCAAGCGAGTTTGCAACGGCAAGCCCCAGATCGTTATGACAGTGCACGCTGAGAGTCACGTTATCGAGACCGGGCACCTTTTCCTTAAGGGTTCTTATTATGTATGCGAATTCCTCAGGAACCGTATAACCAACCGTATCCGGGATGTTGATTGTAGTGGCACCCGCCCTAATGGCTATATCCACGGCACGGCAAAGGTAGTCGATGTCCGTTCTCGTTGCATCCTCACATGAGAATTCGACATTCTCGGTATAGCGTCTTGCGTGTTTCACAGAGGCACTTATGATCTCGAGTACCTCGTCCCTCGTCTTTTTAAGCTTATGCCTAAGATGGATATCAGAGGTAGCAATAAAGGTATGGATCCTCGGTCTTTCGGCACCCCTTAAGGCCTCCCAGCCCCTATCTATATCGACAAAATTGGCCCTGCAAAGGCCTGCTATCTCACATCCCCTTATCTTCTCGGCTATGAGCTTTACGGATTGAAAATCCCCCTCAGATGAGATTGGAAACCCCGCCTCAATTACATCAACCCCAAGTTTCTCAAGCTGATAGGCAACCCTGATTTTTTCTTCAACCGTCATACCGCAACCGGGTGCCTGCTCTCCATCTCTGAGCGTCGTATCAAATACCTTTACTATATCACTACTCATTTTAAGCCGCCTCCCTATTTATAAAACGCCAAATCTATTCTAAGACCTGGGAAACCGTTTGTCAATTTTCATTCGCCATTATATGACCCACTCGTTATTGACAAAAGATTATTTGATGAAAAAATGGTAAATGGTAATACAAGACAACTTCATACCAAGGAGGACAAGATGCCAAGAAGGAAATCGGGCAAACCAAAAATCGGTCAGAGGGTTAGGAGAAACAACCCCACGGGGGAAAACGGCTCCTTAAAATTCGAGAACATCATTTACGAGAAGAAAGACCGTATAGCGCGCGTCACGATTAATCGTCCAGAGGTGAGAAACGCCCTTAATTCAGAAACGAGAGAGGAGCTTGCAGTTGCAATTGAGGACGCCTGGGTTGACGATGATATAGGGGTAATAGTGCTTACAGGCGCTGGTGATAAGGCCTTTTCAGCAGGTGGTGATCTCTCCTGGATAGTCGATCCAAAGAAAAAGGTCGATAACTACTACATGATCGCCCACTACAGGCTTGCCACCGCCATGCGCTGTTGCGGTAAACCGATAATAGCCAGGGTCAACGGGTTCTGCATAGGCGGAGGGAATGAACTCAATATGCTCTGCGATCTAACGATCGCCTCTGAGGATTCCATATTCGGGCAGGCGGGACCGCTCGTTGGAAGCTGTCCTATATGGTACGGGCTCCAGGGACTTCAGCACTCCGTGGGTGATAAAAAGGCAAGGGAGATCGTGTATCTATGCAATCGCTACACGGCAAAGGAGGCAGAACAGATGGGCTGGGTGAATAAGGTCGTGCCAAAAGAAAAACTAGATGAAGAGGTTGATGCTTGGTGTAAGAGGCTACTCGAGATGAGTCCCCAGTCCCTTAGAATCGCAAAGTTCCAGATCAATTTCATATCTGATATGGCCTCTCCGCAGATCACCCATGGACTCGAGCTTGCCCGATTCTTCCTTAAATCTCCCCAGATGATCGAGGGTGCAAGCGCATTCCTGGAGAAACGGAAACCGGATTTCTGGAAGGTCTTATAGAGGCCGATTATGGTCTGAGTTCGTTTCTTTTTAGGGCAACCCTCACGGTTGCCCTAATCCGAAGATCTCTTACGTCAATTAGGTTCCGTCAATCGTCCTATAGTATAATTAATACCACACCAGGCTAACTGTCTTAAATGAAGAGGAGAAAAAAGGGAAGTAAAACCTTCTTTATAGCAGCTGTCGTAATCGGCACGTTCTCCGCTGTAGTCGGCCTTGTCCTATATGTATGGTCTCCACCCATTCTAAGGGACTTTGACCAGAGATACAGCGACATCCGATTTAGGATAAGAGGGGAGGTGAAACCCAATCCTCAAGTGGCGATCGTAGCCATTGATGAAAAGAGCATAAACGAGCTGGGGAGATGGCCGTGGTCCCGATATACACTCGCCACGTTAGTGAACGGGCTTATATCCTATAACCCTAAGGTTATAGCCTTTGATGTAACGTTCTCAGAGCCTGAGTCCCCAGGTGCCGACGGAGTGCTAGGTATGGCTTTAGGAAGAAACGGGAGGGTGATCCTCGGCTACTTTTTTCGTAACGACACCTCTCAAGAGCCCGCACCCCAATCCCTGGAGCAAGTCAAGCGATCGAGTATAAGACTTATAAGATCCATCGGGGAGCCAAGACCAGATCCCCTCTGGCGATTCCCTCATGCGGAGCTAAACGTCCCTCAAATAGGAGAAAAAGCCGATGGATTCGGGTTTTTCAACGTACTCTCAGATGAAGATGGGATCGTCCGTCGCGCACAGCTCCTAATAGAATATAAAAACGACATATACCCTTCTCTAAACCTCGAGGGGATAAGGCGTTTCTTGGGGGGAGACGTCCTTCTTAGCCTGGCGCCTTATGGGGTGGAGGGCATTTACATTGGAAAGAGGCGTATACCGGTTGACGAAAAGGGACAACTCCTCGTTAACTACTACGGTCCCACCGGGACTGTTCCAACCTACTCCGTAGTGGATGTCCTATCGGGAAGGGTTCCTAAGGAGGGTTTAAAAGACAAACTCGTCTTTGTCGGAGCAACGGAAATAGGCATCTACGATGCGAGGGCCACCCCCTTTAGTCCTGTCTTTCCAGGGGTCGAGATACACGCCACAGTAGCCGGAAACATACTAGACGGTCGGTTCCTCATCAAAAACAATCTGACAAGGGGACTGGATATGGTCTTAGTCCTGATATTTCCCCTTTTACTCGCCTTCCTTCTCATCCATGCTCAAAGCACTTTCGGTGGACTCGGTATTTTTTTTGTTTTCATGTCCATACATGCACTCCTAAACTACTTACTCTTTAACCCTCTAAATCTACTCCTCGGTTTCCTCTATCCCGGCTTGTCCCTTACCTTAGCCTATGTACTCTTTGAGGGCTATCGCAATCTGGTCGTGGAGAGGAGGAATCGTTATCTGCGTATGGCCTTTAGCACCTACGTCTCCCCTGAACTCGTCTCGGCTATAATACAGGACCCAGACAAGCTAAAGCTAGGGGGTGAAAAAAGGAGGATCAGTGTGCTTTTCTCGGATATACGCGGCTTTACATCCCTCTCCGAGAAGATACCACCCGAGACCATCGTCACTTTACTAAACGAGTACCTGAGTCCCATGACACAGATCGTCATGGGGGAGCGCGGTACGTTAGATAAATACATAGGGGATGCCATAATGGCGATCTTTGGCGCACCACTCGACGTCCCGGATCATTCGAGGAGGGCGTGTCAAGCCGCACTCTATATGATAGAGAAGCTAGAGAAGCTCAACCTGGATTGGGAAAAAAAGAGATGGCCTCATATCTCCATAGGCATAGGGATCAATACAGGGGAGGCTATAGTGGGAAACATGGGGGCCAATGTGAGATTCGAGTATACGGCAATAGGCGATACGGTTAACCTGGCCTCCCGCCTGGAGGGCCTAAACAAGCTTTATGGCACCGATATAATAGTCAGCAAATCAACCCTGGATAACCTCGATCCCTCCGAGTTCCTGTTCCGAGAGCTCGACCTGGTTCAGGTAAAGGGGAAGGAACGGCCGATCCCGATATTCGAACTCGTCGACTTCTATCCCGGAAACCTGAGAAAAACGACACTGGTCAGGTTCTTCTCCGATGCCCTCAGGCTCTACCGCGACAGGCATTTCTATAGGGCAAGGGAGGGGTTTGCCGACATCTTGAGAACATTCCCAGACGATAAACCGTCCAGGGTCTACTTTGAGCGATGCACAAACTACATAGCCAAGCCGCCACCTCCCGACTGGAATGGTGTTTATATCGCCGTAGAAAAATAGTAAAAACGGTCACTTGACAAGATAGAGTAAAATCTAATAAAATCAATCCGACCTGTGAACGGGTTTTTCGGCAGTGTGTGGGGTATTTTAATTCCGGTCGGGGCTTAAAGCGACCTATAGGAGGTTTGGAGAGTGAACCATAAGTGCATTTCTCTTTTTTTCTTTCTTATAGCGTCTTCTATTCCCCACTCCGCTTATGCCGAATTTGAGGTTAACCTCAACAAGGGAATCGCAGCATACCTTAAAAAAGACTACTCGGGGGCTGTAACGATACTTGAGGAAGCCTTAAAAGAAAACCCAAAGAGCGCAATGGCAAATCACGTACTGGGTCTTTCCCTCCTGAATCTAAACAGGGATAGCGATGCCATAAGATACCTGGAGAAAGCAAAAGGGATTGACCCGAATATAAAGGGAATACGCCTTGACCTCGGAACCGCATACCTGAGAACAGGAGACCTCAAGCGTGCACTTAAAGAGTTTGAAGAGGCGGTTCGGCAGGAGCCGGAAAGCGGGATTGCCCGCTACAACCTTGGATATACCCGCTTTAGACTCGGCGATTACGAGGAGGCGGCAAGCGATATGGATAGAGCGTCCAGGCTTGACCCCGAGATCGCAACCCAGGCCCGTTTCTATGCAGGGCTCAGCCGCTACAGGATCACCGACTACAGCCGGGCAAAAACCGATTTCCAGTCGGTCCGCGAGACGGGGCAGGGAACGGACTTTGGGGTGGCCTCTCAGGAATACCTGGATTTAATCGCAAGGCTAAGCAAAAGGTACTATGGAACCATTAGTGCAGGCGTGCTCTATGACAGCAACGTCGTCCTAGACCCAAATGGAAGCGAGATCATAAGCGATAAGAACGATTGGAGCGGGATTCTTTACTTGAAGCTCGGATACAAGCCCTATCTTAAACCGGACGCAGTAATAGGCGGGGAGTATTCCACCTACCTCTCCTTCCACAAGGACTTAAAAGACTTTAACATCCAGAACCATCGCTTTAACGTATACGGGGAGAAAACCGTTTACCTGGATCAAAGACCGATCGGCTTTTCCGTGAACTACTTTTACGACATCGTTCTCATAAACGGATCCCCAGCTAATGACCTTTTCTCACAGTCCCACTCGGTGAGTCCTAGGGTGTCCATCCAGTGGAAAACCTACACAAGCACCGAATTCTCTTACGAGTTTAGATACAACGACTTCGAGGACTTCCCCGAAAGAGATGCCGCAAACAACAACCTCACCATAGCCCAGGCCTTCCGCCTCTATAACGGCAGGTTATTCTTAAGACCCGGGATCAATATAGCCATAAATAGCGCCAGGGGTATAGAGGGCAGGCGAAATTTCGATTATTTTTCCCCACAGGTCTTTCTTGAAACCCTTCTACTCCTTCCCCTTGGACTTACCGTATACACTGGTACCTACTATTCTAGAGAGGACTACTATAACGATCCATTCGACAGGGTAGACAACCAGATCGCTGTAAGAGCCGTTGTTTCAAAGAGGCTTTATAAGATGTTCTCACTTGACCTCGGCTATCAACACATCTCCAATCTATCACACAGCGATTTTCCGGGTCCTGAGCCGTTTGAGTATTCCAGGGATATATTTTCGGCCGCATTCAGTGCAAGGTTTTAAGGAGAGGGATGAAGAATGAGGGATAAACCAGGAACGGGAAAAGAGGTGGAGATTAAAGCCCTAATGGTCTATGCACTCTTAATATCCCTCATATGGGCCTCTACCGCCTACGCCCAGGAGCCTATTGGAATCGTCACAGCGGTTAAGGGGCAGGTCACCGTGGCTGGTGCCACGGGTGTAATGGAGGCCGTAGAAGAGGGGGCACGGGTATTCCTGGGAGATAGGTTTAAAACAGAAGAAAACTCAGGGGTAAAGATTCTCCTTAACGACGACACCCTAGTCTCACTTGGAGGAGAAACGGATTTCGAGATCACGGAGTTCGTTTATACACCAAACGCCAGAAGGTCTCTATCCAACATATTTAAAGGGAAGCTAAAGGCGATCATCCAGAAATTCGAGGGTAGAGAGTCCAATGTCGAATTCGCAGCACCTAACGGCGTTATAGGAATTAAAGGAACGATAATCTTCATAGACGCCGATAAGGGCATCTTCTACGTCGATGAAGGAAGGGCCACCGTAAGGGGCATCACGAAGGAGGTAGTGCTAGAAGCCGGACAATTTACTATCATCGGGCCGGATGGAAATCCTTTAGATCCTAAATCCATAACACCAGAACTCAGGAAGGGACTCGAAGACGCGACCGAGGTCAAAGAGGAAGCACCCCCAAGGGACTCACTATATAAAGAGGACTACCCGGGCAAAGAGCCCCCGCCTCCCATAATAACCGGAACCAAAGACACCTCCATAAGCGATATGCCTACTGTGCCCCCGGTTGACCTGCTTCCCGGTACCAACGGTCGTAACGAAGCACCTGTGGACATCACGATACCACCGCCTCAGAGCCCTCTAAGGAGGTAGATAGGTCTAAAAGATGGAAGAGAGATACCCGAAACCCACACTCGTACTTCTAGGTTTTCTTTTTATCATCCTCTCCTGCGGAGGAGAGGGGGGTGGCGAAGGAACCCTTACGGATACGGCCTCTATAAGAATCCTCATTCGATTCCCAGAAGAGGCATCTACACGAGAAGCCACTACAAGGCAGAGCGTTCAAGACATAGCGAGTATAACGATCACCATAGAGGACGGATTCCCAACAATAGAAAGGACCTTCGATATTTCAGAACTCCCGATAAGTGAGAGGATCTTCGTTCCTGTGGGGAAAAACAGAACGGCCACCGCCAGGGCAAAGGATGTAAACGGGCTCCTTGTTGCCATGGGGAGCGCGATTTTTGACGTTTTTCCAGGGGAGAGCAACGACGTAACGATTCAGCTTGAGTTTGTAGAGGAGGAAAAATGCGACGACGGCATAGACAATAACGATAATGGACTCACGGATTGCGCCGACCCATTTTGCGATGGAGAGGTATGCGATGCCGGTAACGACGCCTCAAGATGCACCGATGGGGAATGCGTAACACCGGTGCCAACCCCAACACCCACACCTTCCCCAATAGAGCTAATCTGCTTTGACAGTCTTGACAATGACGGAGACGGCCCAGTGGACTGTGTGGATCCAGACTGTGAGGGGAGGGCATGTGTTATAAGGACGACCGTTGGTAGGTGTGTTAACGGTATCTGTAGAGCGGCCGATCTGGTGCCCTCAATCTCGAGTCCGTGTAGGCTCGTGGTCACAGTGAGAAACCAGGGAGATCTCAATGCCCCTTCCTCTGTAACAAGGGTATCTTTCTCTACATCTAAGGGACCGATCACCGTTGATCTCAATACACCCCCTCTCGGCGTAGGAGAGGCCGTGGATCTCGGACCAATTAATATACCGGGGGTATGCTTTAACCCAGATTGTGACTTCACGGTTACAGTGGATATCAACAAGGTCGTACCCGAATCCAATGAGGAAAACAACAGCGCGGTGGGTATATGCCCCGGCTAATACGCGGATCCGTTTTAAGGTTCTTGAGTGATATACCAATATCTTCTAGAAACCCGGAGGAAACCACCCACCATGCATTCAATCTCAACTCTTATAGAATCAACATGGCGTCGCCATAGCTAAGAAACCTGTATCCCCTACCCTTTGCCTCTTCGTACGCTTTAAGGATGAGTTCCCTTCCCGCAAAGGCCGAGACCAGCATGAGAAGCGTAGAACGTGGAAGGTGAAAATTGGTTATCATGGCATCTACTATATGAAACTCGAAGCCGGGATAGATGAAGAGATCGGTGTAGCCAATTTCGGGTCTTAGCCCACCGGATTCATCCACAGAGGATTCTAGCGCCCTTACCACGGTCGTTCCAACGGCAAAGACCCTTCTTCTCTCGCCTTTGGCCCTAGTAATGGAGAGTGCCGTCTCCTCCGGTATCTCCCTGTATTCGGGATGAATCCTATGATTCTCAACATTCTCAGTCTTAACGGGTTTAAAGGTCCCAACCCCCACATGAAGAGTAACATACCTGATCTCTACCCCGCGTCTCCTTATCTCATCCAAGAGTGCCTCGGTGAAATGGAGCCCCGCCGTTGGAGCAGCAATGGCACCTTCCTTCTCCGCATAAACCGTCTGGTAAAAGAACCTGTCCTTTTCCTCCGGCTCGCGCCTAATATACGGAGGGAGAGGCATCTTACCAAAACGCTCAATGTAGCGGTCTGGGTGCTCGGCGAATTCGATTAACCATTCGTCCTTTCCGTTCCTAAGGATCTTCCCCTTTAGCCCACCCTCGAATTCAACCGTCATGCCGTCTCTAGGGTTTCTCATTACACCCTTCCAGAGCCTGGGGCTTAGCCTTTCCGTAAGGAGGATCTCGTACCTTTTGCCCGTGCCCGTTCTACCTAAAAGCCTGGCGGGCAGAACCTTCGTGTTGTTTAGTACGAGAACGTCCCCATCCTTAAGTAGAAGAGGAAGCTCGTAAAACCTCTTGTGTTCTATACACCCGTCCCTTCTACTTATAACCATAAGCCTTGATTCTTCCCTTCTTGAAAGGGGATAGAAGGCTATCAGTTCTTCGGGGAGGATGTAGTCAAAGTCGGCCGTTTTCATAAAAACCCGTTGTTAGAGCGCCTAATCTCCCTCCTTTTGCAGAAGGTTCCTTACGGCAAGCCTGAGAGCGTTTAGCCTTATAAATCCGGTTGCGTCCTTCTGGTTATAGATACTATCCTCCTCAAACGTTGCCAGGTCCTTCTTGTAAAGGGATAAGGGGGAACGCCTTCCAACGACGGAAACGTTTCCCTTATAGATCCTCATCCTCGCCGTTCCCGTGACGTTCCTCTGCGATTCCTCTATAGCGGCTTTAAGCATCGCCATTTCGGGCGAGTACCAGAACCCGTAGTATATAAGCTCCGAGAACTTAGGCATGAGTGCATCCCTAAGGTGCATGACCTCCCTATCCATCGTGATCGATTCAACCGCTCTATGGGCGGCGTGAAGTATGGTTCCGCCTGGGGTTTCATAAACACCGCGGGATTTTATCCCTACAAACCTGTTTTCCACCATATCCACCCTTCCAACAGCGTTTTTTCCCCCAATCTCGTTCAGTTTGGAAAGGAGGTCCACCGGTGCAAGCTCTTCTCCATCGATCCTCACTGGCACCCCCTTTTCAAAATCTATATCGATATAGGTAGGTTCATCCGGGGCCATTTCGGGGGAAACGGTCATCTCAAACATATCCTCAGGAGGCTCGTTCCACGGGTCCTCGAGTATCCCCCCCTCGTAACTCGTATGGAATATGTTCCTGTCGCAGCTATAAGGCTTCTTGGGGGTTATGGGAATAGGAATGCCGTGTTTCTTTGCGTATTCGATTAGATCACCCCTTGACCTTAAGTTCCACTCGCGCCAGGGAGCTATCACTCTAATGGTGGGCTGAAGTGCATAGTAGGTGAGTTCAAACCTTACCTGGTCGTTACCCTTTCCCGTAGCCCCAT
>CAZWVA010000008.1:16332-19439 GCA_964636885.1 uncultured Spirochaetia bacterium | reverse complement strand
GACTTCGATCTGTTTCTTCGCAATGAGTGGACGGGCAATGGACGTTCCCATAAGATACCTTCCCTCATAGACCGCATTTGCCTTAAGAGCAAGGAAGATAAAATCCCTTACAAACTCCTCTTTTAGATCCTCGATATAAACCCTGCTTGCACCTGTTTTTATGGCCTTTTCCCTTATCTCCTCCAAGTCCTCTCCCTGACCCAAGTCTGCTACAAACGCCACTACCTCAGCTCCATACTCCTCGATAAGCCATCTGAGTATCACGGAAGTATCAAGACCGCCCGAATAGGCGAGAACTATTTTCTTTATATCCCTCATCGATAAGAATGACCTCCCTAAAGATCTCGGAATTGGAATCCGGATTACAAAACCTAAGCCCAGACGCACTTCGCATTCGCAATACGGTTTAAAGCGTCTAACCCGGTTGACGGGCTCCCCTTAGATCATAGAGGTAAAACGTCGCTCCCTTGCTCTCATAGAACTTCTCGAGCGAAAAACCGATAAACTCAAGCCTCTGATTCTCATCCCCCACATAGGACGTACGCTTTACCTCCTGGGAAAGCCTACAGACAACGGGAATCTCCTTTGAGGGGAGTTCCTGCGACTGGAAATTGAGTTGAAAATCTCCGTCAACCGAAAAGCCCTTTGGAAGGGCAAATCCTACGGCTATATTAGCGTTTATAAGCTCAACAACCATGAGTCTTACCACACCGCCTCCGCCAGAGCCCTCTCCCGCTCCCTCTACCTCAAACGTATAGCCATAGAAGTTGATAGGTATGTTTTTCTCTACTAACGAATCCAGGTACCAATAATCCTCCGATGTCACCAGGCACATGATCTGTAGCATTTTATCCTCCGTAAACTAATGATGGGTGTTTTGATTTCACGACTCTTAACCCATTAGGCTATAATTCTAACATGTTTCTCACACGGTCTAAACCAGTCCGATAAAGCTGAGTTGTGCTCCTACTCTCTTTCCATCCCTCCTAAAGGAATGGAAATCACCTTCGCACCTCGTACAGATATCGAGCACCTCTATATCCCTTACCCCACACTCCATCAGGGCGATTCTATTTGCCTCCCTCAGATCGAGGACGTACTTAGAATCGTTTTTCTTAAACAAATAGCACTCCCAATCTTTAAACCTATCCATAAAAAGAGATGAGACATCCTCTCCAACCTCGTAGCAACACCTTCCTATAGAAGGCCCTATTACAGAGACGACCCTTCCCGGATGGATTCCAAAGTTCCTTTCCATCTCAAGAAGCGTTGCCCTTGTGATCTGGGAGAGGGTCCCTCGCCATCCGGCATGAGCCACGGCAACAACCGAAGCAGACCTATCAACAAAAAGGATCGGTAAACAGTCCGCAGTAAAAACCCCTATACCTAAGCCCCTTAGACACGTAACGATCGCATCCCCCTTTTGTCCTCTCACCTCTCCAAATGGGTCTTTAATAACGAAAACATCCCTGCCATGGACCTGGGTCAACGTGAAGATGCCTCTCAGGCCAAAACGCCCTGCCTCCTCCTCAATATCACCGCCAAACTCCCTATTTGAAAAGCCGTGTACGACGCCTCTAATATTGGACAGGCTCCTAGATCTAATCCAGGCCATCGCCAGCTCCCGTTTGCTCCTCAAGCAGGTCGATCACCCGCTTCATATCGTCTGGGATAGGGGCGTAAAACTCTAAGAATCTACCGCTTCTAGGATGGATAAAACCGATCTTCGATGCGTGAAGGGCCTGCCTCCCGAGACATTTTGAGACCTCTTCTAATAGGTGAGATCCGTATTTTCTAGAACCGTAAACCCTATCTCCCAAAAGCGGATAGCCGTTTTCCGCAAAATGAACCCTTATCTGATGGGTCCTCCCCGTCTTGGGTTCGGCTTCAACCATAGTCACTTCTCCGTATCTCTTTATAACCCTCCATAGGGTCAATGCCTCCTTTCCGGTCTTTGCCCTTGTGGACATCCTTACCCTGTTTGTGGGATGTCTGCCTATAGGGGAAGAAAAAGAACCGCATTCCCCCTTTACGTTTCCCAAAACCAAGGCTATATACCTCTTTTCAACCCTTCTGGAATTGAACTGATTCACGAGCGCCTGGTGTGTAAAATCGTTCTTTGCAACGACCATTACACCTGAAGTATCTTTATCGAGCCTATGCACGATTCCCGGCCTGATCTTACCCCCGATTCCGGAAAGCCCGCCGCATCTAAATAGAAGCGCATTTACGAGTGTCCCCCTTTTTATTCCGGCTCCAGGATGTACGGTCATACCGGCTGGTTTATTAACCACAACGATGTCATCATCCTCATATAGGATATCTAAGGGTATGTCCTCAGGCTCGGCCAAAAGAGGCTCTGGGGGAGGCAAGACCACAGAAACGGTCTCGCCACCGGTTACCTTCTTAGACGGCTTTATGGGTTTTCCCTCTATCAGGATAAACCCATCGTCAATCAACCTTCTTACCTGCGAACGGGTAAGACCGGGAAGAAGACTGGAGAAAACGACATCCGCTCTTTTTCCAGAGAAATCCGAAGGTATCTGGAATGTCTCCCTTCTGCCCTCTTTCATGGCCAACTGGCGATCGGTTTTCACCCCCTAGGCTTTCCCCTCCTTGGTCTTTTCCTGCATTATCTTCTTAGCAGCGCTTGTAATGACGCCTGGGAGGTTTTTATTCCCTAAAAGACTCCGCAGTTCTCTATCCCTTAGATGACGTATAAGGTTTAGAGACACATGAGATGGGGTCTTGGGATTGTTAACTAAGGCCACTTTAACCTGATAGATCTTGGCCCACCTTCGTGACATTGAGATTTCGCGGAGTATATCCTCATCAACGGTCTTTGATTGAGCGATATTTATGATCTCCATATCCGTAAGACGCGGGTTCTTAAGCACCGCACTGGCAACGATCCTGTTTGGGTCCCGAATGAGAATCGTTCTTGCCTCCTTGTTTCCCAGAATAGCGAGCTTTACCCTCTCGGCTATATTCATCTGTTTTATTATATGGAGCAGGTTTTCTCGCCTTACCTCATCTATATCCTCTTCACTCTCCTCTACCAGGTCATCAGAGAAACCGATCCCATCCAAGAAAGACCCGTGAACCTC
>CAZWVA010000008.1:14928-16262 GCA_964636885.1 uncultured Spirochaetia bacterium | reverse complement strand
AGAGCCGCAGGAACCTCACCTATTTTGTCCAGATAGAGCCTGAAGAAAGAGATCACTCTATCCAGTGTGGAACGGCTAATCGAGGGGTTTTTACTCAGGGCTTCAACGATATCTGCCGAGCGTAGGATGCGCTCCTGGTTACTCGCTATAAGGTCTATAAGGGACTGGATACGCAGCGTCTCGGCAAGATAGACGATCGTATGGTCACCTGTAGAGGGATTCAATATGATTCTTTGGAGCTGTGATTCATTCTCCGTGTTTCTAGCCATATAATCGAGGAGCTCAGGTGGGGTGAGGGGATCGGCGAGTACACCCGTCATGACCCCTTCCGGGATTGAGATTAGGGACCTTTTTGCCTCATCCCTTATCTCCTTATCCTCATCCAATGTAAGACAGTAGAGGAGAAGGGCAAGGTCTTTTGGCTGAACCGGAACGAGCCCCTGTGCCGACATAAGGCGCATATCCTTTGGAAGAGAGGGATCAATAAACCTCTTTATGGATTCTGGAATCCTTTCTAAGAAACCTTCCATTTGCTTATGGGTTATTTTAAGTAAAAACAATAACGCATACAAGCTTCCCCGATTTGCCAGAAAAACTGACGAAATTTGTTAGCTATCGAGGAAAGGCCCTGCAAACTAGAAAAAAACCCTTGCGATTTAAGGAAGTTACACACAAAAACCGTTATGGCATAGTTCTTGCGATTACCATCAAACGTAATTCGGACCTGGTTCATTGGTTCTTTTTTTCTTAGCCAAAAAGGGAAATGACACGGGAAAGCGAATTCAAGATATGGAAGTATTACAAGTCCAGGAGAGATAGAAAGATGAAGCACGCTATGGATCTGGCACGGCACCACTACCCCAGTTCAATGGAAGTCGTACTAAGATGGAGTGAGGTATTAGAAAGCGCTTTTGATTACTACTACGCTGAGTACATTCCCGCTTGGGCCTTGAATGAAACCCACTTCAACGGTGCTGGCGATAAACTCTATATATCCAAAAAGAACAACGAATGGATCAGTTGGGAGAAAATCGCCCTATCCGAAAGGCCAGACGTGGCAACCCTATTCGATCTGCTACCCGACTTGCCAAGAGACAACGAATACTGGAGTATAGTGCAAGATATCAGAAAAAGCGGGATCGAAGACGCAGAGGACTATTTCTGGGAAAACGTCTTTTCTTATAGACGGGCAACCGAAGTCAACGTAAGCGGGAAAAAATACAGGATCGAGTGGGAGGCCTGATTTAAAAGGGTCTTTAATCCCTCACCCTTAACTCCTCGCCCACATTAATCACATCACACGCCCTACCCCGATTTATAGATATCTCTAAAAA
>CAZWVA010000008.1:0-14836 GCA_964636885.1 uncultured Spirochaetia bacterium | reverse complement strand
CCCACGTAAATCGTCGATTCGGGTTTTATAAGCCCAGCGGGTATATTCGTGATCAGATTTCCAAAAGAATCCACGTAAATGATCTTCCCGATTATCTCTCCCCTACGGATCTCCGGCTCCTTAATTCTGAGTGCAACTGGCTTTTTCACCCTTTTTCCCAAACACTCCACCGAGACACCCAAGGAAAGATTTGCCGCAACGGGGGCGAATATGTCCCTTCCGTGGAATGTGAAGCTCACATCGGGAAGAAAGTACCGGGGGTTGGTGATTTCAAAAGCACTAAATGACTTAGATTCACGGTAAATAAAGGTAAAGACACCGTTATCGGGTCCCACGAATATATGTCCATCGGCCTCTACGGCTATTGGCCTTCTTCTACCTCCCACGCCGGGATCGATAACCGCAACGTGAACCGTTCCCCGGGGAAAGTAACGATAAGAATTCCTGAGAGTAAAAGCCCCTTTAAAGACGTCGTGAGGCGGAATCTCATGCGTAATATCCGTGATTAGGGCATCGGGGTTCACAGAGAGAATAACCCCCTTCATCGCACCAACGTAGTGATCCTTTAACCCAAAATCCGTGGTCAGGGTTATTATGCGCCTCACCTATCTCCCCTTTTCCGCAAAGCAGAATAGATAAATCAAATTCGATTATAAAAAACTACCAGAATTTAACCAGATAAAAAACGGGGGATCCTGAAACGAAAACGCCCTTGTTTCTACCCCGATTCTGACCAAGTTTGTTATGGACTATACTCAAATTTGTATCCATACTCGGAAAACCCAGGCGATTTAGAGGGATTCAAAGCGATACAATATCGGCATGATTTTTGCTATAGCAGGATGAGTGATTCAGTCCATTTAAAGCCATTTTAAAGGGGTTAGACAGATAAGGTGAAGTTTCAGATCGGAACAAAGGTAAACCTTGGGTTCGGATTGGCATTACTTATCCTAATCGCTATCGGCGTGGTATCGTATAGGAGCGTGATTGAACTCAGGGAGTCCGCAGATCTACGACTACAAACCCAAAAGGTTCTTAAAAGGATAGAAAGGCTTCGTTTCCACCTAACGGATGCCCAGAGCGTTAAGCAGGATTACATGGTAACCGGAGAAAAGAGCTATCCGGAGCTACACAAAAGGGCGATCGGAAGAATCGAGCAAGACGTAAAAGAGCTTAGAGAACTAACCGCGGATAATCCAAATCAAAAGCGTAGGATAGATGCCCTCTGGCCTCTAATCTCAGAGGAACTAAAAATCCCCAACGAAATGGTTAATCTAGGGAAGGAGAAAGGATTTGATCCCAGTCTACACCTGGTTAAGTCAGAAAAAGAAAAGAGAATTATGGATGGTATACAAGGTCTAATAGACGAGATGGAAAACGAGGAGAAAAAACTGCTCAAAGAGAGAGAGGGGGATGTAATAGTCGGTACCCAAAGAACCGGTCTTATAATCGTTTTTGGAAGCGTCATGGCGTCTTTGATAGTGGGCGTGGCAATCCTTCTCATCGATCGGGACATCAAAGAGCGTAAACGCGTAGAGGAAGAGCTAAAAAAGGCCCACGACGAATTGGAATTACGGGTTCAGGAACGGACAGAAGGCCTTATGAAGGCCAACATAGAGCTGCAAAATGAAATCCATGAAAGAAAGCAGGTAGAGCGAGCGCTAAGGGAAAGCGAAGAGAGGTTCAGGCTATTTATGGAGAAACTGCCGGGCGTGGCGTTTATCAAAGACCTTGAGGGACGCTACGTTTATGTCAACGAAACATGGGAAAACACGTTTAACATGACGCCGCTTGACTGGTTTGGTAAAACCGATGAGGAAATCTGGCCCCTAACCTTTGCCAACCAATTTAAAGAGAACGATCGGTTTGTTATTGATAATAGAAAAACCCTACAGGTAATCGAAACGGCCCCCCATGGTGAGATGATTCACTATTGGCTTGTAAACAAATTTCCAATCCTGGATAAGGACAGAATCCCAATCATGGTTGGAGGGATCGGGGTAGACATCACAGAGCGCAAGGCCATGGAAGACCATCTTAGAGAGAGCCTAGAACAGCTATCCAAAAAGAATAGATACGAGAGAATCATAAGCAGTGTGATACGGAGTGTCCATAAGTCGATCAATCTCCAAGACGTACTGGATAGTGCCGTTGATACAATAGCTAAAAATATAGAAGGAGCGGAAGACTGCTGTATTTACTTTGTTGAAGGACAGGAAGCGGTCATAAAAGCACATAGGGGCCTCCCTGACTGGTTTATTGAGCGTGCAGGAAGAATCCCACATCCCAAGGGTTTTACATGGAAAACGATCATAGAGGAGAAGGCTATCTACTGTGCAGATACGGATAAAGACAACGTCATAGGCCCTGCCGGTAGGGATCTCGGAACAAAGAGTTATCTATCCATCCCCATTCAATCCGAGGGTAAAACACTGGGCGCCCTGATCATACATTCCAAGAAGAAGAACGCCTTTAATGAAGAGGAATTAAAGCTACTCGAAATAGTGTCAAGGCAAATCGAGGTGGCGATCAATAATGCAAAGCAGGCGGAGGCACTGAGGCAATCGGAGGAGGCGCTTCAAAAGGCAAATGAGGAGCTAGAGGCAAGGGTAGTAGAGCGTACTGCGGAATTAAAAAACGCAAATGAACAACTATTCGTTGAGATTACCGAACGTAAGCAGGCCGAGGAAGCCCTTAGGAAAAGCCTCGCCCAGTTAGCAAAAAAGAACCGTTATGAAACGATTATAAGTACCGTGACCCGAAGCGTCCATAAGTCGATTGACCTCCAAGAGGTATTGGAGAACGCCGTTGATGCCATGAGTGAGAATATAGATAGGGCAAAGAACGTCTCGATTTATCTAGTCGAGGGAGATACAGCCGTAATAAAGACCTATAGAGGTTATCCCGATTGGTTCATCGAGCGTGCAGGAAGGATCCCACATCCCAGGGGTATTACATGGAAGGCAATTATAGAGGGGAAACCCATATACTGTGGGGATGTTGACCGAGATACGGTTATAGGTCCTGCGGGTAGGCAGTTGGGAACGAAGAGCTATGTGGCAATGCCGATATATCTTGAAGGCAAGGCGGTAGGAGTTATAAATATAAATTCACCGGAGAAAAACGCATTCAACGAAGAAGAGTTGAAGTTACTAGAGATAGTAGCCCAACAGATAGAGGTGGCGATAAAAAACGCCCAGAAGGCAGAAGCCCTAAGGCAATCCGAGGAGGCTCTATCACGGCAAGCTCAAGAACTGGCACGGTCCAATGCCGAACTTGAGCAGTTCGCCTACGTTGCCTCACATGACCTACAGGAACCCCTTCGTATGGTGGCAAGCTACATGCAGCTTCTAGAACGGAGATACAAGGACAAGCTCGACAGCGACGCAAAGGAGTTCATAAACTACGCCGTTGACGGCTCTAAGAGAATGCAGAGGCTAATTAACGATCTCCTAATGTACTCACGAGTGGGAACGCGTGGCAAACCCTTTGAACAAACGGACTGTAACACCGTTCTTGACAAGGCACTAAACAACCTCAAGATAGCAATTGAAGAACGCAAAGCCTTAGTGACACACGACCCACTACCAACCGTTATGGGAGACCCTACACAACTCATACAGCTCTTCCAGAACCTGATAGGCAATGCCATTAAATTCTGTAACGGAAGACGGCCAGAGGTCCACATAGGTGTAGAGAGTAAAAGCGGTGACTGGTTATTCAGCGTAAGGGATAACGGAATAGGGATAGCCCCGGAGTACTTCGAGCGGATATTCGTTATATTCCAGCGCCTTCACAACAAGGAAGAGTATTCGGGAACCGGGATAGGGCTAGCGGTCTGCAAGAAGATAGTGGAGAGGCATGGAGGAAGGATATGGGTGGAGTCCGAGTTGGGTAAGGGAACCACCTTTTATTTTACGATACCTGTAATAGGAGGAAATCAATGAGCGTTCAAGGAAACGTTAAACCGATTGAGATATTACTCGTAGAGGACAGCCCCGGTGATGCACGTCTTGCACAAGAGGCCCTTAAAGAAGGGAAGATGAATAACAACATAAGTGTCGTTAGAGATGGTGTAGAGGCTTTGGCCTTCCTGCGTCAGGAGGGCAAATACGCCGAGGCTCCCCGTCCGGATATTATACTGCTTGACCTCAACCTACCCAAAAAGGACGGGCGTGAGGTCCTGGCAGAGATCAAGGAAGACCCCGATCTAAAACGCATTCCTATTGTGGTTCTAACCACCTCCGAGGCCGAGCAGGATATACTAAAGGCCTATAATTTGCACGCAAACTGTTATATAACCAAACCGGTTGACCTAGATCAGTTCATCACGGTAGTAAAATCCATTGAGGATTTCTGGTTAACGATCGTTAAACTACCGACGGAGTAAAGACCATGGACACCGAAAACAACTGTTGTATGCCCTCGTTAGTCAGGGTCTTACTGGTTGAGGACAACCCAGGAGATGCCCGACTCTTTCATGAGATCCTCATAGAAGCGGTCACCGTTCAATTTGAATTGAAGCACGTCCCACGGCTCAGCGAAGCGCTAAAACGACTGGGAGAAGAGGGTTTTGATGTGATTTTATTGGATCTTTCCCTCCCAGACAGCCACGGGCTTGATACACTCGTTAGGGTTCACTCTGAGGTACCCAATATACCTATCGTAGTTCTTACGGGTCTAGACGATGAAACCATAGGGCTTCAGGCGGTCAAGAACGGAGCCCAGGATTATCTGGTTAAAGGAAGCGTAGATACCAATCTATTAGTGCGCTCAATATGCTATGCAATGGAGAGGCAACAGCTCCAATCGAGACTAGAGAAACTCTCGCTCCTGGACGAGCTTACAGAGCTTTACAACAGGCGTGGTTTCTTAACGCTTGCGGAACAGCAGTTGAAATTGGCAGATCGAACAAATAGAGGATTCCTGCTTATATATGCCGATCTAGACGGTTTAAAACAGATTAACGATACATTCGGCCATAAGGAAGGAGATAAAGCCTTGATAGAAACCGCCAACATACTAAAACAGGTCTTTCGTTCTTCAGATATCATCGCCCGTATTGGGGGAGACGAATTTGCAATCGTCGTTGTCGAATCCACAAAGGACGATATAGAGACTATCTCCACCCGTCTTAGGGAGAAATTCGAAGAACACAAATCGAAAAACCCACACTACGATCTGTCAATAAGTGTAGGTATAGTGAGATACGATCCAGGCTCCCCTTGTTCAATTGATAAGCTCATGAATCAAGCCGATTCCCTCATGTACGAACAGAAGATGGATAAAAAGAAAAGGGGAATAATAAAGGATTATAAAGTCGTAGTTGGTGGATAGGGTCGAAAGAAACCAAACATAGAGCGTATAAACAAAGCCAAAAAGACAAAATGAAGCTCTATATACTCGGCTCAGGCACATGTATCCCCTACGAGAGGAGGGGCTCTTCGGGATACGCACTTAGGCTTCCAAAATCGACCGTTCTACTCGATTGCGGGAACGGAACCACTTGGAAGCTTGGAAGAGTCGGTATTAACTATCTGGAAGTGGATCATATATTTCTCTCTCACCTCCATCCAGATCACACGGCGGATCTCATTCCATTTTTATTTGCCACGAAATACGCTAGGGAATCCAAAAGAGGAAAACGGCTTTCTATATGGGGAGGAGAGGGATTTAAAGCCTTTTTCTCAGCTCTGGAAAAGGCCTATAATGGCTGGATCACTCCTGATTGTCTAAGCCTGGAAGAGATCAAAGAGGGTATTATGGAGTTCGATGACTTTACACTGAGTGTAAGAAAGACCCTCCACATAGAAAGCAGTCTCGCATTGAGGATCGAATCCGGGGGAAAATCGCTGGTTTATTCTGGGGATACGGATTATTCGGAATCCCTTGTAGAGCTAGCAAAAGACGCCGATGCCTTGGTCATAGAGTGCTCCATGCCAGATGATTTAAAGGTTAAAGGCCACCTCACCCCAACTGAGGTGATTAGAATAGCGAATGAATCAAAGGCAAAGAAGGTAATCGTCTCCCACCTCTATCCCATCTGTGACGAAAGAAACGTTATAGAAAAGATAAGAAGAGAAGTGAAAGCCGAGGCGATTCTAGCCGAAGACTCGCTAGAGGTTGAGATATAGAGGGCGAACCGGTAGGACGAGTCACCTCTCCATACGATCTATTAAGCGCAACGTGTAATCGTGGGTCCATTCAAATCCACTATTACCGTTGGTTTCGAGCTACGCATGAATGGATACCACCTTGACAACAAAACCAAAAATCGCTTTAATTGTTAGAAAAGATAAGGAGGTAAGCACAATGGAGCTAATGGAAGCAATAGGATCGAGGAGGAGTATAAGGTTTTATAAGCCCTGGAAGCCCGTAGAAGAATGGAAGATCCAGATGATGCTACAAGCCGCCAGATACGCCTCATGTCAGGGCAACTGTGGCTCGACTGAGGCGATAGTGATTGATAAAAGAACGTATCCACAAGAGAAGTTTGAGAGGATTATAGAATGCGCTTCACCGTTTAATGAGATACACCTGCGCCAGGCCCCGATTGTTATCGCATGGCTCTTGAACCTCGATGCGTGGTATAAGGAACTCGTTCAGTCCTTTGCGGTTCTATTTCCTGCAAGGGCGGTAACTGCGGCCCACGGCTGGACATACAAGCTACTTACAGAGGTAACCTATCCACGTCTTATGAGCTTCCCTCGAGAGAGAACGGAAGCGCTCCTTAGAATCGAGGCCGGACAGGCCATAGCAAATGCCATGCTCGTTGCAACAGAACTCGGTCTTGGATGCTGTCTTCTTGCAACCGGAAGAAAGCCATCTGAGTTCCCAAAGGTTTTAGGGGTTCCTGAAAACATCGTTCCCATATGGCTTATGGCCGTTGGGTACCCAGCCGAGTCTCCGGGACAGAGACCGAGAAAACGTTTCGATAGGCTATTTCACCTAAACGAATACGGAAACCCCTTAAAAGAAGACCCGGAGGTCAAAGAAGAACTTAAAAGGAGAAAGATGATCCAGCCAATGGATCCGCTTCCGGGAAGAGACGAAGAGGTAAAGTTCGTCTGCAGGATGTTCGGATTATCCGAGGAGCTTCCCGATATGCCTAAATCCCATATAAAGGCCCTTTACGAGGAATCCTCGCCTTACTACGGAGAACTCCCACCACCCGAGGTTCTTCTAGAAAGGGGTGTAGAAGGTTAGAGGAAATGACATCTAAGGAAAGTAGAAACACGTCACAATGGCGTGTCTCTACTTTCCGCACATGGATAATAGTCTTAATACCGCCTCCTTCACTTCGTCAACAGTTATATCGCTCAGGCATTTAATACCGTATGGGCATCTAGGAGTATAGCCAAATCTCGTACAGGGACTGCAGGGAAGCCCTTTGTTTAAAGCGATATGGTGTTTTCCGATTGGAGCCCATTTCCTTTGAATCCCCGCGCCAAAAAGCGAAACCGTCGGGGTTCCGACACCGTAGGCAACGTGCATAAGCCCCGTATCACAGGTTACGAATAAATCAACCCCAGAGATCACCGCTGCGGTCTCCATAAGGGACGTCCTTCCAACAAAACTAAGGACGCTACCCCTTCCAACTGCTTCTTCGAGTCTTTCCGTCTCCCTAAGATCATCCCTACCGCCAACTATAACTGTCCCAATGCCTTCACGGATAAGCCCCTTTGAAAGCCCGGCAAATCTGCTTATTCCCCATCTCCTCTCAGGAACCGTTGCTCCAGGGAAAATACCTACAACGGCTCTCCATCTCTTTCTAAATTCCAGGATGGGGGGCATGATCCTTGAAATGAGATCTGGATCGAGGGGGATAAATGGCTCCTCCCCATTAAAATCGTATTTCTCCTCAGTAATCACAGAAACCAGATTTAAGAAGCTATTGACCTCATAGTCATCGTGGCTATAAGGAACGGGATGTGTAAAAAGCCCCTCTCTTTCATTTGTCGCAAATCCAACCCTCATTGGAGCCCCGGTTAGGTAAGAGATTGCGGCACTGAGTCGGTGCCATTGCTCCGTGTCAATCGCTATATCGTAGTGCCCCCGAAGAACACCAAAAAGCCCAAGTGGAAGAGAATCGTAGAGAAACAGGTTACTTATATAGGGACACCCCTTTAATATCCCAGCGTTTCTCTTTTCCGCAAGAACGCTGATTTCTGCGTTTTTAAAACCCCTCCTCAGTTCCTTTAAAGCAGGGTATAGAAGAACGGCATCCCCAATTCCACCCGGACGGATAACGAGGATCTTCGTATTTTCCATAAACAAAGGCCCTGCCGAAGCGCTCTGATTTAGTGAGCCTTTGCTCTTCTTTGGTTTTACTAGGATTTTTGCCGTAGAGCAAACCAACCCACCCACGATCCTATCAAACCTCTTTAAGCACTCTATCTTCCGGTTCATTTTATAGTTATTGTCCTGAGCACGGCCCTAAAAGCAATTCGTTGCTTATTCCATTTTCCCACTCAAACGGTAATAATTAAATGGAAGGCAAAGGAGAAGCGCTATGTCTAAATCGGGTATCGTAATCCCCTATTGGAGCAATGTCACCAAGGCAGAACTGATAGAGATAGCAAGGCTCGTAGAGGAGCTAAACTACGACTCCATATGGGTTCCGGAGATGTGGGGGAGAGACGCTTTTTCCCTTCTCACCCTTCTTGCCCTGAATACCAAGAAGGTTAAGCTCGGCACGGGAATCGTTTCTGTGTTTAGTAGGACTCCTGCCACCATAGCCCAGACCATCGCAACACTGGATGAGATCTCAGAAGGAAGGATGATCCTTGGACTCGGTACGAGTGGCCCCATCGTCATAGAGGACTGGCACGGAATGAAGTTCGAAAAACCACTTGAGAGAATAAAGGAATACGTAGAAATCATAAGGATGATATTAAGCGGAGAGAGGGTAGACTATGAAGGAGATATATTCAAGTTAAAGAACTTCCGTCTTCAGTTTACACCGCCAAGAAAAGATATACCGATTTATATCGCCTCTCTTGGCCCCAAAGGCATCAGGCTTACGGGTAGCATCGCCGATGGATGGATCCCCTTTCTCGTTCCAAAGGAACACATCCAACGTACTAAAGAAGGGTTTATAGCAGAAGCCAAGGAAAGGGGTGTAAACCAAATCACGGTATGTCCATACATCCCAGCCTGCATCTCTAAAGAGATCGAGCTATCGAAAAGAGTGATCCGCGAACACATAGCCTATTACGTAGGAGGCATGGGGACATTTTACTATAAAGCGATAAGCCGATACGGATTCTCGGATGAAGCAAACCTCATTGCCGAGGCATGGAAGAGGGGAAGCAAAACCCAGGCAATCGAGGGTGTAAGCGATAGGATGCTCGATGCGTTTGCGGTTTTTGGAAACGGAGATGAGGGAAGAAAAAGACTAGAAAGATTTAAGTTGGCAGGAGCCGATCTATGTATACTCATATTTCCGCCTAAAACCACTCGTGATACCGTTAAAGAAACGATCGTTGAACTCGCACCAAAGAATTAAAGCACAAAAAAGAGAATCCATGAATCGGCCTAAACCCCTTTTTCCGTAAGCCAGTTTATGAACTCACTATAGGTATCAAAGTAATAACCCATTCCATCCGCCGATAGAGGAACCTTTATTTTTGCTATCTCTTCTTCAAGTTCCTCAAACAGAGTCTGGGGTTTTAGATCCTTAAATTCTGAGCCTCCCCAGGGTCTAAACATCCCCTCTTCACCCCTTACATTCATCTGTCCGTTCGCAAATAGGGATATGTAATCGCTTCTGTTCTTGAAATAGAAAAACGCCCTTCCATTAAGCACCTTTTTCCCCAAGAGCTTTGTAATGTACTTGGGATCATATATATTCTCTCCACCCTCCATATAGTCGGGCTTTGCAAATATATAGTAGAAATGATAAACGAGTTGATCTATCATTCTATGAAATCCCTGAGTAACGCTCCGACCTCGAGTTGTTTGAGCTTTCTAAGGGCGCGCCTCTCTATTTGTCTTATGCGCTCCCTTGTAAGCCTGTAGTGATTTCCAATCTCATCGAGTGTGTAAGAACTATCGTAGCCAATCCCAAACCTCATCCTGAGAATCTCTTCCTCTCTGTCGTTAAGGGCCGAAAGCGCCTCCTTTATCTTTTCATTCATAGTAGCCCTCGCTATGAGCGAATCGGTGGGAAGACCGCTATCGGGGATAAAATCGATAAGGGTAGTCCTATCATCCTCCGAGCCCACGCTCGGTGCATCCAGGTATATCATGCTTGTTGAGGTTGCATTCATCACCTTTTTTACCTTCTGTATAGTGAGCCCTGACTGATGTGCGATCTCATCTATATTGGGAACCTCGCCGTTTTCATTTTGAAGCATTGTGGTTGTCTTATAAACCTTGTTTGCCTGTTCGAGTACCCGAATCGGTACCCTTATAACCCTTGTCTGATCAAAAAGGGAGCGAGAAATGCTCTGGATTATCCACCAGGAAGCGTATGTTGAGAATCTATATCCTTTCGAATGATCGAATTTCTCCACTGCCTTAATAAGACCTATATTCCCCTCTTGAATAAGATCGGCAAGGGGAAGCCCGCGGCCCATATACTTTTTAGCTATGCTTATAACGAGCCTAAGATTGGCCTTTACAAACCTATCCTTAAATGCCTTTGCTTTTTTCGAATAGGCTCTCATAAGAGCGGAAAGCCTCTGTATCCTCTTTGGAGAGATATACGGGTCGTTTGTGGATCTCTTTGCGGAATCCTTTAACCTTTTTGACAATCCATTATTAGAATGAAGGGGGTGTCTTTCATGTCCATTTCTACCCTGCGCTGTGATTTTATCGAGTAGAGACCGTATCTCTTTAGCCTTCGCTTCGTATTTCTTTATTTTAATAGAGATTTCAATCTCATCATTGGGACCAAGAAGGGTCTCCGTTCCTACCTCTTTAAAATAGGATTGAAGGACCCTATAATCGTCCTCTGAAATCGCTCTCTGAGTATTGTTATTTGTGGAAGCACCGTCATCCTGAGAGATCGTCTTATTTCGGTCAATTAAGCCGTCTTCCACTACTACGAGGTTATCAATAGAAAGAATATCAAACGCTTCTATTAGGTTGTCTTGCACCATTTTTAGGTACCTCCGCACGGATAGTGTAGCAATATTTGTGCCATAATCAGAGTCCGTTTAATCTGTTGATATCGTTTATGAATTGTTAGTCTCGCCTAAACTTATTGGCGCTTTCCGGCGGTTGGGGAAATCCGATAGACAAAATTTGTCAGAGGATACCTTGTAAACCCCTAATAACCGCTTCATTATCCGTAGGGATTTGTAATGTTCTGGGGTGTAATATCCAATACCATCAACCTTGACTTCGATAAAATAAGGCTTTAACTTTTTTGTAGGTCTAGGATAAGACTGAAGACGTTTTTTTCTAACCTGTTTAATAATATGATAATTCAATGTGAGCAATGTAACAGGAAATTTAAGATAGACGATTCGCTGATTAAACCACCCGGCAACAGGGTAAGGTGCTCAAGGTGCGGAAACACCTTTTTCGTCGAGAAGAAACAGGATAGCGAATCTAGAACCCAGCCTACTTACCCTAAACCCGACATTGTAAAAGAAGAAAAGGGGTTTGAACCGAAGGATTCTTCCGTTAAAACATACGAGGAAAGGACAGAGGATTCCGAACATGGTGACCCTTCTCCAAGTATAGAAGAAACGGAAGCGGGAGAAGGAATCCATTTCGAACCACTGATATCACGGAAAGAACCAATAGACGGAATCAACTGGGAGGAATTCGTTAGCATTACTAAAGCCAAGAAAGACGAAGAGAGATTCGACCTTAGAACGGAAAAAGACCTAGGAATCGGGAAGAAAGAAAAACACTCAGAATTCAACTGGGAAAAACTCGTTATAGAAACCGAGCCAGAAGAGAATCCAGTCGTTTCCCCAAGGTTGTTTGAGGAAACGCCTGAGGAAATAGACTTCACCTCATCAGAAAGACATGAGCCCGTACAAGAAGACAGGTTTGGAGCCGGAGTCTCTATCGAATCCAAGTCAAACACGCTTACGATAGACAGTGAAAGGCTCCTGATTACCAAAAAAGACACCTCAAGACCGTCTTCCGCTCCTTTAAATTACGGATACATCCCAAAGCCAACGAGAGGAGTAGGTAGACATAGAATAAAGAAACTCCTCTACGCTCTTATCATGGTTTCCGTCTTGATCACAATGATCGGCGCTTCGGCTGTGATTCTGGCAAATCAGGGGCTTATTGAACAAGAGAGAATCAATATGATCAGTAGCTCTATACTATCTAGGATCCCACTAAAGCTTATCGAAGATACAGGA
Organism: uncultured Spirochaetia bacterium; assembly: GCA_964636885.1. Lineage (GTDB taxonomy): Bacteria > Desulfobacterota_D > UBA1144 > Nemesobacterales > CSP1-2 > CAZWVA01. The sequence goes on along the minus strand of CAZWVA010000008.1, from coordinate 2,504 downwards.
AGCGATGTCGTAGTATCCGATCTTTTAAACAGATGGATAAGCACGAGAAACGGGCTTATTTACGTGGTTTCTGGAAATATCACCAATCGATCCAAGTACGTTGTGAGCTATGTAAGAATCAAGAGCGAATTCATAAGCGACGGAAGAACCCTCTTCAAACAGGTCGTTTATGCGGGTAATACCTTTACTGAAGATGAACTTAAAACCCTACCACTTGAAGATATGATGCAAAAACTCAACAGAAAAAACGGTGATATAGATTTTGATAACCCCAAAAAGCTCGCTGGACTTAACTACGGTATTGAACCCGGCGAGTCGGTTCCTTTCTTCACCATTTTCCCCTCGGAGAGCAAAATACTGGGCTTAAAATATAGGATTAACGTTGCCGGCTTTGAGAAATCGGACCTAGAACAATGACCCCTCGAATATCCTGTCTTTCATTCTTGATAAGGAAAACGGTCTATTTTATAATCTCAAAAAAATCAAAAGAGAGGTGCTCATCCGATGAAGCTAAAAGATAAGGTAGCTCTTATTACCGGTGGAAGCCTGGGGATTGGAAAAGCAACCGCCATACTATTTGCAAAAGAGGGAGCAAGGGTCGTAATCACGGGGCGTACGGAGAAAACATTGAAGGAAACCGTAGAAGAGGCAAAGAAGGAAGGACTAGAGATTGACTATATTGTAAGTGACGTTTCAAAGGAAGAGGATTGTAAAGAGGCCGTTAGTTATACAATCAACAAATACGGTCGTATTGATATACTCTTTAACAATGCTGGTGTCCTTCCTCTGGGTATAACGCACGAAACACGAACGGAGGACTGGGACAATGTGTTTAATATAAATGTAAGGGGGACCTACCTCATGTCCAAATACACGATCCCTCACATGCTGAAACAGGGGAAGGGCTGTATTGTGAATAACTCATCGGTACTAGGACTGAAAGCGATTCCCGGTGCCGCCGCCTATAACGCCTCAAAAGGCGCGATTACACAGCTTACAAGGAGCATGGCCCTAGAGTATGCGGACAAAGGGATACGCGTAAACGGAATATGTCCCGGAACGATTATGACCCCGATGGTTGAGGGTTTCCTTAACGAAGTGCCAACCGCCGAGGGATTTTTGAAATCCCTGCAACCGATCACCCAGTCGCTTGGAAGATTTGGAAAACCAGAGGAGATCGCACACGCCGTTTTGTTCCTCTGCGATGATAATGTAGAGTTTATGACGGGTACCATGCTCTCCGTAGACGGAGGCTGGATTGCAAAGTAACTGAGATGAAAGCCGAATGGAGGACAAAAAGAGATGGGTTTCCAGTGGTGTCCATTCTGGGATTAGTCCTCTTTTTAGTCCTCTCTTTAAGCCTTCATAGCCATGCCATTTATTTAAGTATTTCTTCTCCTAAAGGGTTCTCTCAATCAAAATCGGCGTATTCAAACCATTCCACTGAACTCTGTTCGGCGTGCCGTCTTGGCGGAAACGTTAAACCACACGATGCGATTAGTACCCTTAATTACAACTATTTTGGGACTCTAATAGGCTTTTTAAATTTTGATATTCTAATTCCTTCCTTATCTTTAATATCAGAAAAATCCCCTCGTTCGCCTCCAATTATATAGGCAGTTCCATAATAAACAATCCCCAAATCAAAAGGCAATCATTCGACTACTTTTTTCGTAGCTACTAATACTCTTTGGAGGTGAATCATGAGGATTAAAAGGTTTGTTGCTATATTTTTCCCCACCTTTTTGGTTTTTTCACTGATTATCTATAAAGAGGTCCGGGGCGAAGAGAAAGAGGATATAAAGAAACAGATACAGGAGCTCCGCCAGCAGATGGAAATCATGCAGAGGAAACTAGACGAGCTCGAAGAAAAGAATAAAAAACTCGAAGAAGAGGCACAAAGACAAAAGGAAGAAAAGGAGATAGAAAGGGCGATTACGGAGGCTCCTTCCCCATCCAAGGAGGAGGGAGCCCTTCGGAGAATCGTTCAGAGCCTCAACCCCGATATAAGCCTTATCGGAACGTTTAGCGGGGCGTATTTCTCCACGGACGATCCGATCGTACACACGGATGTAGATCCCGAAAAGACGGGTATTAACCTCCAGGAGGTCGAACTCGGGGTTCAGGCCGCAATAGATCCCTACTTTAGAGCGGATGCCTTTTTAGCTTTGAGACGAGATGAGTTTGAGATAGAGGAGGCCTATTTCACATCCCTTGCAACCCTTCCACTAAACCTACAGATAAGAGGAGGCCTGATGAGGAGCAAATTCGGAAGGATCAATCTCCAGCATAGAGAGTTTCAGGACTTTGTAACGGTTCCCCTTGTCTCTTCCGCTTTTCTGGGAGAACATCTAAACCCAGTAGGCGTAGAGTTTAATTTTCTTCTCCCACTTTCTTGGTTTGCAGAGTTAAGCACCTCTGTTAATAGCCCTGATGGGTTAGAAACAACTACTTTTGCCCGTGATGAGGATGCAAACAATATAGGCAGGCTTCTTTATATAGCT
>CAZWVA010000007.1:59460-65789 GCA_964636885.1 uncultured Spirochaetia bacterium | reverse complement strand
CTCAGTGAGCTTGAGGATCTCATGGACCATGAGGAGTACGCCGAATATATAGAAAAGGAGATGGAAAAGTAGGGCCGTGTAGACTATTGGTCTACGGATGAAAGGCCTGTAACACCCGGGGCTTTAGAAATAAGAGACGGATCTTAGAGCCACGGGTATGAGAACAAGATGGAACCCAGTTTAGAAAAAACCGACTCCTTCGCCCGAAGGCATATCGGTCCCAGTAAAACCGAGCTCGAAGAGATGCTGGACACAATCGGGGTTGATTCCCTGGATACCCTGATCGAAGAAACCGTTCCCTCGGCTATCAGACTCAAGAATCCACTCAACCTTCCGGGTCCTATAGCCGAGCACCGTTTTCTCGAAGAGCTGAGGAAGATCGCACGAAAAAACAGGGTCTTTAAATCGTATATCGGCTTGGGCTATTACGACTCCATAACGCCGGGCGTCATTAGGAGAAACGTCTTTGAGAATCCGGCCTGGTATACCCCCTATACCCCTTACCAGGCGGAGATCTCCCAGGGGCGTCTCGAGGCCCTTCTCAATTTCCAGACCATGGTGGCCGATTTAACAAAGATGGATATTGCCAATGCCTCCCTCCTCGATGAGGGAACCGCCGCTGCTGAGGCAATGACAATGATAGCCAGGCTGAAGGGTAAAGGTCTCCCAAATGGGAAGGCGAATGTCTTCTTTGTCTCGGAGAAGTGCTTTCCGCAAACCATAGATGTGCTAAAGACAAGGGCTGCCCCGCTGGGAATAGAGCTCATGATTGGCGACCATAGAAAACTGGAGTTCGACGGCAGGGTATTCGGGGCCATAGTCCAATACCCGGATGCGGATGGCGAGATCTTTGATTTCTCCGATCTTATCCGTAATGCCCATGAAAACGGGGCACTTGTGGCGATAGCCGCCGACCTTCTAAGCCTCACGCTTCTTACCCCTCCAGGGGAGCTCGGTGCCGATGTGGCAGTGGGATCGAGTCAGAGATTCGGTATACCCATGGGGTACGGCGGGCCACATGCGGCCTATTTTGCGACACGTGATGAATTTAAACGTCAGGTGCCTGGAAGGATAATCGGGGTTTCAATCGATTCCCACGGCAACAGGGCCTATAGAATGGCTCTTCAAACCAGGGAACAGCACATAAGAAGAGAGAAGGCCACATCCAATATCTGTACATCGGAGGCGCTCCTTGCTGTAATGGCGGGCATGTACGCCATCTACCATGGCCCAAAAGGGCTTCGAGCTATTGCGGAGAGGATCCATAAGCTTGCCAGGACCCTAGAGATCGAATTAAACAGACTGGGGTTTACACAGACAAATCCCCTTTTCTTCGATACCTTAAAGATAGACCTGGGAGAACACCAAAAAGACAGGACCCAGAGAATAAGATCACTTGCAAATGATGCGGAGATGAATTTTAGATACATAGGGGATCGTTATATAGGGATCTCGATAGACGAAACAACGGAGGCAGAAGACATTGAGAGGATAATCGGCCTCTTTGCAAAGGCAATCGGGCAGAACCCCAAAGGCATAGACATCGGGAATCTGGCCGAGAGGATAGAGATCGAGTATCCAGAAGGATTAACCCGAAAGAGCGATTTTCTAACCCACCCCGTCTTTAACAGCTACCATTCTGAAACCAAAATGCTTAGGTACATAAAAAGCCTAGAACAAAAGGACGTTTCCCTAGCCACTTCAATGATACCGCTTGGCTCCTGCACGATGAAGCTAAATGCAACAACGGAGATGATCCCGGTAAGCTGGCCTGAGTTTTCGAGACTCCATCCCTTCGCCCCACGGGAGCAGGCCGAGGGCTACATGGAGGTATTTAAAGAACTGGAAAGGGCCCTTTCTGAAATCACAGGGTTTCCCGCCGTCTCTTTGCAACCCAATTCAGGGGCGCAGGGTGAGTACACCGGGCTCATGGTCATCCGGGCCTATTACACGGATAGGGGGGAAGGTCATAGGAACGTGGTACTAGTTCCGTCTTCGGCACACGGCACAAACCCTGCAAGTGCGGCTATGGCGGGTATGAGGGTTGTTGTCGTGGAATGCGATGAATCGGGAAACATAGATGTGGAGGACTTAAGGAAAAAGGCATCGAAACATAGAGACAGTCTGGCCGCGATTATGATCACATACCCTTCGACACACGGCGTTTTTGAGGAAAGGGTTCAGGAAGTATGCTCCATCGTTCATGAAAACGGCGGTCAGGTCTACATGGATGGGGCAAATCTGAACGCCCAGGTCGGCCTTACGACCCCTGCGATAATAGGCGCCGACCTCTGCCATATAAACCTCCATAAGACCTTCAGCATCCCACACGGTGGGGGCGGTCCGGGAATGGGTCCTATCTGTATGAAGGAGCACCTGGCACCCTATCTACCCGGTCATCCACTCGTTCCGGTTGGAGGCAAAAAGGCGATCCCGGCTGTAGCCTCGGCACCATGGGGAAGCGCCAGCATACTGCTCGTTTCCTATGCGTACATCAAGCTCCTAGGAGCCCAGGGATTAACGGATGCAACGAGGTATGCCATCTTAAACGCAAACTACATAAAATCCAGATTGGAAAAGTACTACCCAGTCCTTTACAAGGGAACCAAGGGAAGGGTCGCCCATGAATTCATCCTGGATCTCCGCCCGTTTAAAAAGAAATCGGATGTCGAGGTTGAGGACATCGCTAAGAGACTCATGGATTATGGGTTCCATGCCCCTACCGTCTCCTGGCCCGTAGCGGGAACAATGATGATAGAGCCAACCGAAAGCGAGGCCAAAGACGAACTCGACCGCTTTTGCGAGGCGCTGATAGCCATATATCACGAGATGGAGGAGATCGCCTCTGGAACCGCTGACGCAAAGGACAACGTATTAAAAAACGCACCACACACGGCGAGGGAAGCAACCTCAGACAACTGGACACATCCCTATTCGAGGACAAAGGCCGTCTATCCGCTTCCCTTTGTCGAAAGGAATAAATTCTGGCCCCCCGTGGGAAGGATCAATAACCCCTATGGCGATAAGAACCTGGTCTGTACCTGCCCTCCGGTAGGATCGCATGAAGAAACACCCTAAGATTAAAGCTTCACTTCTATATAGGCGGTCTTTTTGACGTCCTCGATCCAGTCCTTTAACGCCTTTTCGACCTTTTGACGATATATGGTCTGCCTTATTTCCTCCCTAACGTCGTCAATGGAATTGTGTCCAGAATCCCTCCTATCAAGAACCTTTATCACATGATACCCATCAGGAGACTTTACAGGACCCACGATCCTTCCAACGGGGGTGTCTTTAATAGCGCCTTCTAATGGCTCTACCAAATCCCCCTTCTCAAAGTATCCTAGATCGCCTCCCCTGCCAGCCGATAGTGTATCCTTGGAATACCTCTTCGCCAGTTCGCCAAAGTCCTCCCCCTCGTTAGCCCGTCTGGCAACCTCAAAGGCGAGGTTCCTGGCCTTCTCCTCCTCATCCGGGGAGTCGAAGGTTATTAAAATATGCGCTATTCTCACCTCTTTTCCGCTCTGAACCTCCCCGTAGTTCTCCTCATAGTATTTTTTTATCTCGTCCTCAGTAACGGCGATCTGCCCTTTAACCTGTGTCCCAACTACCTTATTGCTTAGGATCTGGGTTCTCCACTGCTCTCTAAAAGCCTCTGGGGTGAGGTTCTGCTTCTTTAAAACCTCATTCAGTTGTTCATCCGTCAGATTAAACTGCTTCTTAACCCCTTCTATGGCTGAGTCCACTTCCCTGTCAGTAACGCTTATCCCCATCTTTCTCGCTTCCTGCTCGAGTAGCTTTTGTTCTATCATCTGCTCAAGGACATCTCTCTCATCCTTAGGTGCACCGGGACTATCCGGTCTTGCGCTGGTCTTCTTCTCACTCTCCTTTAACTCTGAAAGGGTTATTAGATCGTCATTTACAACGGCTACTATCCTGTCTATTTCCTCAGCCGCCCTTGACCCCTCCGGGATAAAGAAAAGAGCCAGACAAAACGCCGTACATATTCTAATTTTCGCTTTTTGGATCATCCTTGCTTATCTCCTTCAGGTTATCCTCAAATATCTCAACCCCCATTTCCCCCTTTAGCTTTCTTATGTACTCAGAAAACGACCTCTTTCTCATCTCGATCTCGACCTTACCCCTAACCCGATCGAAGGGCGGAACCTTAGGGGCTTCGGTTAGCTTTATTATGTAAAACCCATTCTGGGTCCCTATGGGATCACTTATCTCTCCCTCTCTCAGGTTTGAGATCCTATTCCTAATATCCTCCGGGAGCCTTTTTGTCTCTATATAGCCCGTGTCCCCTCCCCTTCTTTTTGATGCCGGATCGTCCGAGAACTCTCCTGCAAGCCTCTCAAAGCTCTCTCCCGACTTTGCCCTTTTTGCGATCGATTCCGCCTTGGCCCTTGCCTCTTCCTCCGTGATTCCACTCCTTTGGTTGGCCCTTATCAGGATATAGCCCATTCTAATCTGCTCGAAGCTCTTAGGGTTCTCATCGTAGTACCTCTTCATATCCTCATCGCTGAATCTCGGTGTTGAGACCTCCCTGGCAAGGGTTTGAACAAGGAGACGCCTTTTATAATCCTCTAGGCTCTGTCTAACATCCTCTCTATTCCCAATCCCTCTCCTCTCGGCCTCCTTGTAGAGCACCATCTGGTCTATGTAAGACTCAAGATAGTCCTTTAATCTTTGGGGAGAGGATAGATAGAGAGCCCTCTGCCTGACGGGAAGACCCTCTATGGATCTCATGAGTTCCCCTCTGGTAATCCTCTCCGAACCCACCCTTGCCACAACCACGGAGTCTTCTTTTGGGGTTACGGAGGCTGCTTTTTTCTCTTTATAAAACCTGTCGAAATCACTACAACCAAGAGTCAATGCCACTATGAATAAACCGAAAAGCGCCCTCTTCATTCGCTCACTCCATCATAAGTAGAATGGTTCGATTCGCATTAAGTATAACATACAATAGTCACCCTTCTATTCGTATAACCTGAATCTCTGAACCGTCCATGTCAATTTGAGTCTTAGGCAGTTTTTCCATTTTGTTTGATGGCCGATTAGGGTAAGATTCATAGGAAGAAAAGGAGGAATAGCCAAAATGATAGATATAAGCGAAAAACTGGACACCCTGAGGGAGGCAACCGCTCAGTCATCTCTAAGGGTGAAACCCGAAACCATAGATCTGGTAAGAAGGGGAGGAGTTCCAAAGGGTAACGTCTTAGAGGTGGCACGCGTTGCGGGGATCCTAGCGGCAAAGAAAACCTCAGAACTCATTCCCTACTGCCACCAGATCCCTTTGAACTGGGTATCCGTGGATTTTGAAATTCTCGAAGGAGAAATCGTGATTAAAACCCATGCAAAAGCCATATGGAAAACAGGGGTGGAGATGGAGGCCCTTACGGCGGCTTCTATCGCCGCCCTAACCGTATACGACATGCTTAAACCCGTTGACGATTCAATTGAAATCGTCTCGGTGAGACTCGTACAGAAGAGAGGGGGAAAAAGCCAGTGGAAAGAGGACTTTAAGACCCCCCTTAAAACGGCCGTTCTCGTCCTCTCCGATACGGTTTTCCAGGGAAAGAAGGAAGACAGGTCTGGGAAAGCCATACTGGAAAAGCTCAAGAAAGAGCCCGTAGAGGTTGTAGGGTATAAGATCCTACCGGATGAATTCGAGACTATAAGAAAAGAGCTCATAAGGCTCTCCGATGAAGAGAGGGTAGATCTCATCCTGACAACGGGTGGAACCGGCCTTAGCCCGAGGGACGTAACGGTTGAGGCCACAGAGGCGGTAATCGAGAGGGAGGTTCCTGGGATCGCCGAGGCCGTTAGGATCTACGGGTTTCAAAGGACTCCCTACGCTATGCTATCGAGAGAGGTCTCAGGGGTAAGGGGGAAAACGATGATCATAAACCTTCCAGGAAGCTCAAGGGGAGTTGCAGAGTCGATGGATGCCCTATTTCCCTGGGTGCTTCATGCGTTCTGGATCCTGAGAAGCGGAGGACACGAGACAAAATGAAACTAGACCAGGATCGCAAGAGTCAGTAATAAACCCATTTTCACAGGAAGGATAATATACAGCGAAAGGAAAAAGGCCGTTAAATTCGGATTGGGTCGTGTCCTATTTTCTGACATCCGACACCCTTTAGAATCGTGAATTTTTTATATTGTAGTTGTAAGCCTAGGGATTTTTTTGGCATAAAAGTTGTAAAGTTTCTGAGAAGGGAGAGGTGCTTAGAAGAGGGAATATTTATGAACATCAATAAGGTAATCGGATACCTAAGCATCCGATATAAACTCATCGTGGTATTTTTATCCGATTCCTTTAT